>NZVQ01000003.1 GCA_002701525.1 Fidelibacterota bacterium
AAAATTAATAAAAAGATTATTAATAAAAATAATATAGAATTAATTCCATCTAATGTAGAGGCTGGTAGTGGTTCTTTACCAACAAAAAATATTGAAAGCTGTGCAATTTCCATTCAGTCTGAAATTAAGCCTATGTTATTATCTCAAAAATTTAGATCAGCATCTATACCTATTATAGGATATATCAATAAAGGAACTTTTTTTATTGATTTAAAAGCAATTACTGCAGATCAGGCACAACTGGTATCTAATATTATAGTAGAAGTGTTATCATGAGGAATACTATAGTTGGCCTAGCGGGTCATATTGACCATGGAAAAACTTCTATTATTAAATCATTAACTGGAACCCAAACTGAAAGATATTCTGAGGAATTAGAGCGCGGATTAACAATTGATATAGGGTTTGCATTCCTAAGTGATAATATTGCTGTGATAGATGTTCCAGGTCATGAGAAATTCATAAAAAATATGCTGACTGGAAGCTTTGGTGTTGATTTTGCGGTTTTAGTTATAGCTGCAGATGATGGAATCATGCCTCAAACTAAAGAACATTTTGATATACTAAAATTATTAAATATTCAAAATGGCTTAATAGTCTTGAACAAGATTGATTTAGTAGATGAGGAATGGATTGATTTACTGATTGAAGATATTAATGAATTAACAAAGGGTTCATTTTTAGAGAAATCTAAAATAATCAAGACATCAACTGTTAATAATAATGGAATTAAAGAGTTGAATGATGAAATTAAGTTGGCTTGTCAAAACCTTCCCCTCCAATCTGATCGAGGTTTTTTTAGAATGCCAGTTGATAGGGCATTTACCATTAAAGGATATGGAACCGTCGCTACAGGAACAGTAGTTTCAGGCAATATTTCTATTGGTGATGCAATTGATTTATGGCCAAATAACAAACAATATAAAATTAGAGGTATTCATACTCAAAATAAGCCTGTAGATACTATCAGTGCTGGTTCAAGAGCTGCAATTAATATTGGCAATTTAGATATAAAGAGTATAGATAGAGGGTGTCAAATATCATCACCTGGGTTTTTAGAATCATATAAGAAATTAATAGTTCGTTGCAAGCTTTTAGATAATATTAAAAAAACCTTAAAACAGAATCAAAGGGTGAGATTCCATATAGGTACAAGAGAGTTGTTTGGGAGAGTATCCTTAGCAGATATAAAAGAATTAATGCCTGGGGAAGAAAGTGTTTTATTAATAAAATTGGAGTCTAAAGTTGTAGCTACAATGGGTGATAAATTTATTATAAGAACTTTCTCGCCGTTAACTACCATTGGTGGAGGGGTGGTTATTGATGGGGTTGTTGATGAAAAGTGGAAAATAATTAAAACTAAAATATCTCATTTAGATAGTTTAGATGAAGATAACGTAAAAAAATATATTTTAGAAACTCAGAGTTTTAAACCATTAACCTACAAACAAAGCAAGATTAGATTTGGGTTAGGGGACCCCCAAATTAAAAAAATCATTGAATCCGATAAAGATATTAAAATTATAAAGTATAAATCAAAAGAATGGCTAGTACTAGAACAGCAATTAAATTTATGTAAAGAAGAACTTTTTAAAATTATAAAAACTAGTGAGAGTAAATATGACTTAGGTTTTTCTAAAACTTTAATTTTACAAAAGACAGATGGAGACGATAGCTTCATTGACTATTTNTTAGATAATTTAAAAGAGCAAGATTTGATTTATAAAAGAGATGAAAAATGGATTATAAAGGGTGCAGANNTNACTTTGGATNATGATGACACATTGCTTGCAGATAGATTGTTAGTTAAGCTAGATGANGAAGGGTTAANTACATCAAGTTTAGAAGAATTNTCTATATTTATTAATTGCAATGAAGTTAGAACAAGAAAAATATTGAGCATTATGGAAAAGAATAATCAGATNCTTAGAATAAATGATANATTGTTTTTTTCAGCCAAAAAGATAAAGAAATTAAAGGAACGTTTGTGTGAGTTTTTTAGTTTAAATGAAGTATTATCTATGAAAGATTTTAAAGAAATAGCAAAAACAACTAGAAAGTATGCNGTGCCATTATTAGAATATTTTGATAAAGTAAAATTTACATTTAGAGTTGAAGATGGTAGAAAGTTATTTTAATGAATAGCAGTATTAAAAAAGAAACTCCTGTTATGCGTCAATTTAGAGAAGCTAAAAAATCTCATCCTGACTCTATAATGCTATTTAGNATGGGAGATTTTTATGAAACCTTTGATAAGGATGCGATTGTTGCATCTGAAATTTTGGGTATTACATTNACCAANCGATCTAATGGAGCAGCTTCAGCTGTACCCTTGGCAGGATTTCCATATCATTCTTTGGATCAGTACTTGCATAAATTATTGAAAGCTGGACATAGAGTTGCTATATGCGAGCAGGTTGAAGATCCCAANAAAGCTAAAGGTATAGTTAAGAGAGATGTGGTAGAAGTTTTATCTCCTGGCACAGCAATATCTGATCAATATTTAGATGAGAAAAAGAATAATTTTTTCAGTAGTTTATTTATTATTAAAGATAAAGTAGGTATTGCATTGATTGATTATTCTACGGGTGAATTTAGATGCGGTGAATTTAAATTAGAAGAAATGGGTAATATTATAAATCAATTTTCTGTTACCGAAATAATTATTCCACAAGATCAATTTGATTTACTTTCAGAGAAATTAAAAATTAAAAATTANTTTATNACTAAAATTCCAGACTATGTAATAAACAAAGAAACAGGCTCTGAAATNTTGACAAAATTATTTAAAACAAATTCATTAAAGGGCTTTGGTGTTGAAAANTTAAATTCAGGAATTTGTGCTGCAGGNAATGCAATTAGATATTTAGATAAAAATTTNATGGGNAAGATGAGTCATTTAGTATCATTGAAACTAATTGATAATAATGAAGTAATGACATTGGATNCNTTTACAATTAAGAATTTGGAGTTGTTCTACTCATTGTCAAATTCAAATTTAATAGGGACATTTATAGATGTAATTGGAAAAATGCAAACACCNCAGGGGAATAGGTTAATTAGGAAATGGATTAGACGCCCTNTNNTNGACAAAAATAGAATTAATAGTAGATTGAATAGAATATCAGAAATTTTTGATAATAAAGAGTTNTTTAACTATTTAATGGATAATCTAAAGCATATATTTGATATTGATAGGATAATNGCAAAATTATCAACCAATAAAGCAAATCCAAAAGATTTAATAAATCTATCTAATTCATTAGTTACTATATCAAATATAAAAAGTAATATAACAGACAAAACTCCTGAATTGAACAACCTTTTAGCTAAATTAGTAGATACTTCAGGTGTCCAAGGTATGATTAATGATACTATTAAAGACGATCCGGCAATTAATTTAAATAAAGGCCATTTTATCAAAAGAGGTTTTTCAGAAGAATTAGATAGGTTACATGATATATCTCATTCAGGGAATGATTGGCTTGTAAACTTTCAATTAGAAGAGCGTGAAAAAACAAATATTCCNAGTCTTAAAATAGGCTACAATAAAGTCTTTGGATACTATATTGAGGTTACAAAGACTCATAGTAGTAAAGTCCCTGATAATTATATCAGAAAGCAAACTTTAACTAATGCAGAAAGATACTTTACTGAGGATTTGAAGGAGTACGAANACCAAATTTTGTCAGCTGAAGATAAAATCCAATCATTGGAATTGGAAATTTTCAATAGTTTACGACAAAATTTATTAATTGATATTCAACCAATGCTAAATAATTCAATTATAATATCTAAAGTAGATATTGCATTGAGCCTAACTAATATTGCTAAAAATAATAATTATGTTAAACCTATTATATCTAATGGTAATAATATTTTAATAAAAAATTCTAGACATCCAGTTGTAGAAAAACTACTTCCTTTNGGAGAAGACTTTATTGCAAATGATATTTGTTTAAGCACAGATGAAAAGCAAATTGCAATAATTACAGGTCCTAATATGTCAGGTAAAAGTACTTACTTACGTCAAATAGGATTAATAGTTATCATGGCTCAAATGGGNTCTTTTGTTCCTGCATCTCATGCTGAAATAGGAATTGTAGATAANCTATTTACAAGGGTAGGGGCTAGTGACAATCTAGCAGAAGGTGAATCAACATTCTTAGTAGAAATGAATGAAACAGCAAATATATTAAATAATACAACAAATAAGAGCTTAATTATTTTAGATGAAATAGGAAGAGGAACCTCTACATATGATGGTTTATCTATTGCATGGGCAATAATAGAGTTTATTCATAATAATAAAAGTTCATCTGCTAAAACATTGTTTGCTACGCATTATCATGAATTGGTTGATCTAGCGAATTCACTTAATAGAGCTTTCAATCTTAATGTAAATGTTAAAGAAATAGATGATGATGTTGTATTTTTAAGAAAAATTATTGAGGGTGGAACTGATAAAAGCTATGGTATTTATGTTGCTAAAATGGCAGGACTTCCTAATGAAGTTATTTTAAGAGCAAATGAAATATTGAATTCATTATCTTCTAATAGAAAAGAAATTGAAAACATTGAGCAATATGATTCAGAAAGAATTCAGCAGTCTACTGATTTATATGTTGGTAAAGAGTTGATTGAAGAGTTGAGTAATATTGATATTAATTCATTATCTCCAATAGAAGCCCTCAAAAAACTAGATGAATTAAAAAATAAATATAAAATTTAGCTGGCAAATGAGAAGTATCCTTTCAATTATTTTTATTAGTTATTTATTTATGAATCCAGTTAGTGATTCGATGAATATTAATTCCCTTCCTATATCAGCGAAATCGAGTGCTATGGGAGGTGTTTATATCCCTTTGGGTGCTAATCAAGCAATTAACTTTTCCCATTTATCGCAATTTGGTGGCATATATACATTAGATGCATTGCAATATAATAATATATTATTTATTGTTCATGGCATTGAAAATATTCCAAATACATTAGATGCATGGACTTATAATACAGCAGGCCCTAATGCACATGAAATTGATTATTCTAAAATAAGTGATTTTGATGCTAAGGATTATAATTTCATTTTTTCTAGAATTATTAAAAATCAATATAATATTTCATTAAAAAGTACAGTTTCCAAAATTTATAATGAGTTTGGGTATGGATTAGGTTTTAATGTATTAACAACAAAGAAAAACTTTAAGGGGTTTAATTATTATTTAGGCCTTTATGATATATTATCTTTCAAGATTTGGGCTAACAAGTCTATACCNGATGATAGTATGTTTGAATTGTATATCCCTCAATTAATGTTTTCATTGGAACGAAACTTCTTACAATCTTTGAATGTTTTAACATTGTATAGCTTATATAATGATGAAAATAATAATATTATTGACTATAGGTTTGGTTCAAGAATTAGATTGACAGAGAATTTAGATNTACTATTTGGCAAATCAACATTTAATAGATTTGCTTTTGGTTTTAGTATAAGCAATAAATTATTTAATATGGATTATTCTTATATAGTATCATCAGAAGATTTACCTTTTGAAAATTCTTATAATATCAGTATTGGATTTAATATTTCTGAATTAGCAGGTCGTNGTAAAGAATTTTATCCATAATTAGTTATTTAAGTTTTGAATATTTACTTATTTTCAGTTAACTTCGTATTCTATTTTTTTGGTATAACTTTATGATAAAAAGTATGACGGGTTATGGTTCGTTTGAAAGTGAAAATGATCAAGCTCAAATTTTTGTAGAAATTAAATCCTTGAATAGTCGTTTTTTTGACTTTTATTCGAAATCAGGNAAGGCTCTATCTATATATGATGAGGAAGTCAAAANTAAAATTAAAGATGCATGCCTTAGAGGAAACTTTCAATTAAAGGTNAAAANCATTTTTTTTAAAAATCCTAAGTTAGATATAGATAGATCAAAAATAGAGGAATACTTAAGTATNGGAGAACAAATATTTAACATGAAAGGGNATGTAGATTTAAGCCCTTTGTCAATTGATAAGCTTATGAGCATGCCAGATATATATAAGGTAACAGATTTGGGCAGTTCAAATATATCAGTAGTGAAAGATTTGTATTTTAAATGTGTAGATGGAGCAATTAAAGAGTTAAATAAGTCTAGATTCTTAGAAGGTGAAAAATTGCAGAATGCAATTGATGAAAATTTAGACAATTTATATAAAGGTCTTAAATTAATAATTAAATTGCATAAGAATGATAATGATAATGAGTTTAGTANCTATAGAGATAAAATAGTAAAAATATTAGGTGATATTGATTTAAATGAAAGCAGATTATATCAGGAAGTCGCTATAATAATAGATAAACATGATATCAGTGAAGAGTTAGTTAGACTAGATAGTCATTTAGGAGTTTTGAAAAGCTACTTGTCAGAAAGAATGGAAGTAGGTAAAAAAATAAATTTTATTTTACAAGAGATTGGTCGTGAAATAAATACTATTACTTCTAAGTCTAGTAATATTAAAATTACACATGAGATATTAAANATGAAAAATGAAGTAGAACAAATTAGGGAACAAACACAAAATATATTATGAAAAAAGGTAAATTAATTGTTTTATCAGCTCCTTCAGGAACCGGAAAAACTACAATCACAAAAGAACTTCTTAAAAAAAATTCAAAATGGAAATTTTCAGTTTCAGCAACTACAAGGCCTCCTAGAGAAGGAGAGNTTGATGGTNAAGATTATATTTTTATGAGTAAAGAGAAATTTGAACATTATGTTAAGTTCGGCGATTTTTTAGAATGGGAATTCGTTCATGGGAATAGGTATGGNACACTAACAGATCCATTATATGATACATTAGATAATGGAGATGTAATGTTGCTAGATATAGATGTTATTGGTGGAAAGAATGTGATGGAGGAATTTCCTGAAGATACATTGTCTATTTTTATTGAGCCTCCAGGATTAAATATAGCTGAACAGAAAATCACTTTAGAAGATAGACTTAGAAGNAGAGGGGACGATCAAACTACNCAAATTAAAAATAGATTGAAGCGATTTGAAAAAGAAATGGAGTCTAAAGAGCATTTTGATTTACATTACATTAATGAAAATTTAAAAGAAACCATAAACTTAATTGAAAAAGATATAAAGAAGAGGATATAATGGAAGTAAAAGCTATTAAAATGAATGAACTACTTAAAAAAGAAAATGATATTTATACTAATGTTGTGATAACGNCCAAAAGGTCTAGACAAATTATCGATTCTAGAGTGTTGGACTTTGAATCGATTGAAAATGTTGAAGATTCTATTGAATTAGAACAGATAGAAAATAAAAATATGCAACATAAAGATGATGACAAGCCAATGGTTGTTGCTATGGAAGAATTTATTGATGGAAAATTGNTTTGGAGACATTCAAACGAACAGGATNAAGATTAAATTCTAGTCTTATTTTTTTAAAAATGTCAAAGAANAATGAACAGAGACTCCCTCCCCAATCTACTGAATCTGAAAGAGCTGTTTTAGGTTGTATATTAATTGATACGAAGGCATTCCCTAGAGCNTGTCAATATATTAATCANGATAGCTTTTATAAAAAAANCCATTCTATTATTTTTTCTGCGATGGAGGATTTAGATGAAGATGGAGATTCAATAGACAATGTTACTCTAATTGAAAAATTAAAACAAAAAAAACAACTTGATGTAGTCGGNGGTGCTTATTTTATTACGGGTTTATCTTCTGAAGCTCCAACAGCAGCAAATGTAGAGTATTATGCTAAAATTGTAAAAGATAAAGCAGTTTTAAGAAAAATAATTCAAACAGCTGTACAGATGAGTGATACAGCTTATGATCCAGCTAAAAGCTCAACAGAAATTCTTGATAAAGCTGAAAGTTTGCTATTTGAAACATCTAAGGATTCCAAAAAAGCTAATTTCCAAGACTTGAAAGGTATGATCCATGATGTACTAGATAATTGGGGAAAGCGCAAAGGAGATACCCATACGGGTATTCCAACTGGATTTATTGATTTAGATGATAAACTTTCAGGGCTCCAAAAATCAGATTTAATTATTTTAGCAGCGAGACCATCGATGGGGAAAACAGCATTAGCACTAAATTTAGCTAGAAATGCAGCAGTAGAATACAAACATAAAGTTGGCATTTTTAGTTTAGAGATGTCAATGCAGCAATTAGCAGAAAGATTACTGACTTCAGAAGCGAAGGTGGATAGTCATTTAGTTCGAACTGGTAAATTAGGCAGTGGAGAATGGGGGAAAATTCCTGAAGCGGCAAGCAAAATAGTTGATGCCCCTATTTTTATTGATGACTCTGCAGGACTTAGCATAATGGAATTAAGAGCAAAAGCTAGACAACTTGTTTCAGAACAAGATGTTGAAATTTTATTTATAGATTATATTCAGTTACTGAGTGCAGGTAAAAAATTTGAAAGTCGACAACAAGAAATATCATATATATCTAGATCGTTAAAAGCATTAGCAAAAGAATTGAATATTCCAATAGTTGCACTATCCCAATTATCAAGGGCTCCAGANTCAAGGACTGACCATAGACCAGTTATGTCAGACTTAAGAGAAAGTGGAGCAATAGAGCAGGATGCAGATGTTGTATTATTTATTTTTCGAAAATTTGTTTATTCTAAAGAAATTGATGATAAAGGAANGGGAGAAATAATAATTAGCAAACATAGAAATGGTCCTACAGGTGTAGTTAATGTTACATTTATTGATAAATATGCTAAGTTTGATAATCAAGCAGATACTAATTATCAAGAATATTATGATGGTTCCTCAGTTCCAGGAGATGGTATCCCAGGATAACCATGGTTCTAGAAAAAATAAACAGTTATTTAGCTGGAAAATCCAAAAAAATCCCATCTGATTTTAAAAAAATACTTAATGAAATAAATATTGATCTAGATAATAATAAGGAACAAATTGATTTATTATGGAGAGCTTATGAAATTGGTAATGAAGCTCATAAGGATCAATTAAGGAAATCTGGACAACCTTATTTTTCTCACTGTATTGAGGTTGCATGCACTTTAGCTAATTGGAAAATGGACTTAGATACAATTATTGCAGGTCTTTTGCATGATACTATTGAAGATACATATCTCACAAAGGAAGACTTAGTTAATAAGTTCAATCAGGATATAGCAGAACTTGTTGAGGGAGTATCTAAGTTGTCTGGAATTAAATTTAATAGTAGACGAGAGAAACAAGCTGAAAATTTCATGAAGATGTTTCTTTCTGTTGCAAAAGATTTGAGAGTGATTATAATTAAATTTGCCGATAGATTACATAATATGCATACTATAAGTCATCTTCCTAGAATTAAACAGCGTAGAATTGCAATTGAGACAAGGGATGTATTCGCTCCACTAGCTCATAGGTTGGGTATGAACCAATTAAAAACAGAGCTTGAAGATTTGGTNTTTAAAACTATTGANCCAGATNAATATTATGATATTGATAAAAAAATAAAAGCTACTAAGCGACAAAGAGAAAAATATATTAAAAATTTTATTTTACCAATTAATGATGAGTTGAATAAAAGCAAAATAGATATTGATATTTTTGGTAGAGCAAANCACTATTACTCAATATTATCAAAAATGAATAATAGAAATAAAAATTTTGAAGAAATTTTTGATTTGTTTGCGATTAGAATTATTGTTAATAAAATTGAAGANTGCTATGCTGTATTGGGTGTTGTACATCAATTATATACTCCTTTGCAAGATAGATTTAAAGATTATATAGCAACTCCTAAAAGCAATGGNTATAGATCTATTCATACGACGGTATTTGGCAGTAATGGCCAAATGGTAGAAGTTCAAATTAGAACTAAAGAAATGAATCAAACTGCGGAGATTGGAGTCGCTGCACATTGGATATATAAAGAGCGAAATGTAGAAAAATCTAATTTAAATAAGCATATATCATGGTTGAGAGATTTAGTTGAGATTTTACAAAATGAAGAAAAAAATCCAGATGAATTTTTAAAGCTATTAAAGGTTGATCTATTTGAGGATGAAATTTTTGTATTTTCTCCAAAAGGAGATGTATTGCAATTGCCTATGGATTCATCTCCTATAGATTTTGCATTTAATGTTCATACTCAAGTAGGATTACATTGTTCAGGTGCTAAAGTAAATGGTAAAATGGTTCCTCTTAATACAAAATTAAAGAATGGAGATTCTATTGAAATAGTTACTTCTGATAATCAATATCCTAATGATGCTTGGCTTAAAATAGTTAAAACAGCTAAGGCTAAATCTCATATTAAAAAATGGATTAAAAAGAAGCAGTTTGATCAGAGCATTAAATTAGGTAAAGAAATTATTGAAAAAGATTTAAGACGATTCAATAAAATAAAGTTATTAAAAGATATTAAATCTAATCCTGAGGCTCTTGGCTATAATAATGAAGATTTAATATATTCTGAAGTAGCAGATGGTCAGTTAACTGTACATGATATNATACATAAATATGCTCCAGAAGAAAGTAATNCTTATGANAAGGTAAAGAAACCGGAAACATTAACAGAGAAATTTTTAAATAAAGCTAGAGGTATTGCTAAAGGAGTAAAAGTAGATGGTGTTTCTAATACACTGATTGCTTTTGCACAGTGTTGTAGTCCTATCCCTGGAGATGAAATTATTGGTTATATTACAAGGGGAAGAGGAGTTACTATACATGTATGCACTTGTTCTAATATACCATCATTATCAAATAAAAATCGTTTTATAGATGTAGAGTGGGATGTTAGCTCTAAAACATCATTTATTGTCAGATTAAAAATAATATGTGAGGATAGAAAAAATATAATTAGAGATATTACAGAAGCGATATCTAGCTTTAATATGAATATACAAAGTATAGATATGAAGGCTGAAGATGGAATGGGTCATTGTGTACTGATTTTAGAAACTAGGGATACAAAACAGCTTTTACGAGTAAAGAAAAAAATCAAGAATATTCCAAAAGTTATTAGTTTAGAAAGATTATAAATATGGAAAAAATAACTTATACAAAACAAGATATTGTAAAGAAAGTATCAAAAAAGCTTGATATTAATAGCGATGAAGTTAAAGTTGTTTTTGAATCAGTATTAGAAACGATATCTGAAATAATATGCCAAGAAAATTATTTATCTAGAATAGAAATTAGAAATTTTGGAGTATTTGAGGTTAAACCTACGAAAGCCAAACCAAAGGCAAGAAATCCAAAAACTAATGAAGAAATTTATGTTCCTCCTAGGAGAAAGGTCCAGTATAAAGTTGGTAAAAATATCAAATTGATATTAGACAAAGATAGGAGCTGATTTGGGTCGAATTATGTCTATCGATTATGGAGAAAAAAGAGTTGGAATTGCACTTTCAGATCCTCTACATACAATTTCTTATCCATTATGTGTTATTAATAAAAAGAATGAAAACCAACTAGTTGATGAAATCATTAAAATAATTAATGATAAACTAGTAGAAAAAATTATTATTGGATTGCCTCTGTCTATGTCAGGTTCTTACTCTGAACAAACAAAAAAAGTTATTATATTTAAAGATTTTCTAATAAAAGAGTTGTCTGATAGAAACCTTAATATAGATATAGATACAATAGATGAAAGGTTGAGTTCAGTATCTGCAAAAAATATTATGATTCAACAAGGTGTTAAAACGGGTCATAATAAGGGTAGGATTGATGAGTTGTCAGCTTCAATCATACTACAAGAATATCTTGATTCAAAATAGATGAAGTATTTTATAATTAGTTTATCAGCTTTATTTATGAGTCTGTCGCAACAGCCTATTGGTTGCGGTTGGTTGGCATGGGTTTCATTAATCCCTTTAATTCATTTTTTATATAATTCTATATCATTAAAAGAAAAAGTTTATATTTCTATATTGTGGGGAATCGTTTATCATTCATCAATTTTATTTTGGATGATTTTTAATCTAGGTACGACAAAATTTTTAGGTTTAATTTCATTAATTCTTGCAACTCTTGTATTATCTGTAAATATAATTTTCATTGGAATTTTATATCATTTAACATCTAAGAATAAAATCATTAAAACTTATTATTATCTACCAATTATATGGGTAAGCATAGAATATTTAAGAACTTTCTTAATTTTAGGTTTCCCATGGGTTTCTATTGCTAATTCTCAAGTGCACTATAATATTTTAGCTCAAAATGTAGAAGTTACAGGCATATATGGAATCAGTTTTTGGATAGTATTGGTAAATGTGCTTTTCTATGATTTATACGGAAAATTTAATAATCGAAAACTAACAAGAGTAATTATTGTTTTTATTTTCCCTTGGATATCAGGATATGCTTTGTATTATCTGCAAGATAAGGATAGATTAAAACCAATAAATATTGTTTCTGTTCAGCCTAATATACATTTAAATGAAAAAAGAAATCCAAAATTTCCAAATCAAAACATAGAAAAATTGATTCGAGTTGGAAGCACAGAAATTAATAAAAATACAGATTTGATTTTGTTCCCAGAAACAGCTCTTTCAATTATGAACTTGTATAGTAAAAGTTCTTTAAAACTTATTAAAGAATCAATATTAGATAATAATATTTCTTTATTAACTGGATTGAATTATTTTGAATATGGATTTGATAATGAAAGAATTAATTATAATTCAATTATTCATCTTAATTCTGAAAACATGATTCAATCACCAGAAATATATCATAAAATCAAATTAGTTCCGCTTGCAGAGAGGATGCCATTAGTTGAGTTTTTCCCAAGTTTAAAATCAATTAATATTGGGCAGGCTAATTTTGAACCGGGTGATGAATATAAGGTCTTTAATATAAAGAATTATAAAATTGGAGCGATGGTATGTTATGAGTCAACTTTTCCTCAGCTAAATAGAAATTTTGTTAATAATGGTGCAGAAATATTGATGTATTTTGTGAATGATGGTTGGTATGAAAATCCACCACAGCCTCAACAACATGCAAAACAATCTATATATAGAGCTATAGAGTTTAGGCGTCCAATAGTAAGATGTGCTAATACTGGAATATCACAGGTAATAGATAAAACAGGGAACATAATTCATGAAATTGAATTGAATAATGAAGGGGCGATTGCAGCAAGTATTAGCCCTTCATCATCAATTACTTTTTATGCTAAATATGGTGATGTTTTTGCTATAATTAATGTATTATTGTTATCTATTTTATTAGGTTTATATTTTAAGAGAAAAGAGTGAAGAAAATTATTTTCATATTATTGTTATCGTTAATTTTCCCAAATGCTAAAATTAAATCGTTGATTTTACCAGGTTGGGGAGAGCTGTCTGTTGATAAACAGTCTCGAGGTAAGTATTTTTTATATGCAGAGTCATTATTGATTATTTCAGCATATTCATTTAATAAATTAAGTAATAGTTATGAATCTGATTATATTGCATATGCAATGGATCATGCAAATGCCAATTTATCTAATAAAGATTATATGTTTGCACTAGATGTAGGTAGCAATGACAATATTTCAGATTTTAATAATATCAAAAAAAGACAGAGATCATTATTGATGACCCTTGATTTGAATGGTGATATTATAAGGGAATTCGGTCACGAAGTGTATCCTGAAGGAGTTGGCTATGATTGGAATTGGGATTCTGAATCAAATAGGAGCACATTTAACTCAATGCGTATCAATAGTATTAATTATGAAAAGTATGCAGGTTTTGCTTTAGCAGGCATGTTGTTAAATAGAATTATATCATTAATTGATGTTATGTTTTTAGAAAATCAAAAAGAGTCTAAAATATCATCCATTATTATTCCTAAAGGATATAATGGTATGGAATTACAATTTTATATTAAATTTTGATTATTGAATTGTTTTTAATTTAGTGCCCTCGTAGCTCAGTTGGATAGAGCAACGGATTTCTAATCCGTAGGCCAC
>NZVQ01000004.1 GCA_002701525.1 Fidelibacterota bacterium
TAATAGGCTGCATATATAATATATAATCAGGTGATGGATGTTGAGATATTAAATTTAAAAAATAGTTATCTACAGTTGGTAATTCACTAACATAAAAATAGTTAGCCATCTCCCCCGCTGAATTAACACCTAGATAATTATTAATCAATAGAGCAAAAGGAACTATAAGATTAATCATTAAATACGTATAACACAGCCCCTTAAATTGCAATCTATATCCATAACCTATCATTAGCCAAATTAAACTTAATATAATCAATGAGTGTTGAAATTGAATGCATATAACTCCTAGTAAATTATTAATATTATGAAAATCAGGTGTAATAATAGCTTGAAAAGCACCTGAGAAACCTAGTAAAAACGAGCAGTCAAACAAGAAATGTTTTAATGAATAGCTATGATAATTAGTTTTATCTTTTGTCACATACATGCAAAACAATGCAAAATAAAAACTAATCTGGCAAAATTGTATAAAAGGCAAGTCTCTCTGAATTGAAAATAAATAAACAGGGTCTAAAAATATTCGATTTATAAAATCTATTAATTCTTGAAAAAGACAAAAAATAATCAAATAAATGGACAGTTTATATCTGTACTTATTATCCTTGATAGTGAATGCTCTATATCCAAAATAAACCCAAACACCCACCATAATTAAAGACAAAATATTATGATAATGAAATCTAAGATCTAATGAAATTATTTCAGTCATTATATTATTTAATTTTCAATTATTTTTTTATTGAAATATTGATGGAGAGAATCATACTCTGCTGATAAAACAAAATCGCCAATTAGCCTTGCATCATCCTTTAAATTCCCATAACACATTTTAGAGGCATAATCACCCAATTTATTTGAGAGTTCAACATATTCATTGCTATATTTATAAAACTGTTCTTTTTTATTAAGATGGGCATAATTATTAGACAGATAGCCAAGTGCATGCCATAATAAGCTTGCATTATTCACTTCTGAAATTTGGTGGATATTGTATGCATCAATTAAAAAAACATTAGCTTCGCTGTATTTATTTTGAGCTACATACAATGCTCCAATTTGCAAAAGAGAATAACACTTGTCATATTTTAAATTTTGTACTCTTGCATTTTCTAATGCCTTTTGATAATATATTAAAGCTTGATTAAAGTTGTACTCCTTATCTATTATATATCCTTTTTCCCTATATAAATCAGCTAAACCATTAAATAAATGATAAGCCTTCATATCATTAATATTATATAGGTTGATAGCTAACTTATAGTTGTAAATCATTTTTTCTAAAAATTCTGTAGTCCGCAACTTATAGCTATGAACATGCTCTCCTTTATCATCAGACCTTATATATTCAACCATATATGCATCTCCAATTAAAGCATGCAAATTAGCAAGAGACAAGCTGCTATTATTTTTTTCACTTAGACTTATTCCCTCATTTAAATATTTTATTTTTCGATCAAAATCAATATCGGTTTTCGAAAGCATCCCAAGTGAAGTTATAATACCAAGAGTATCATTATTCTGCTTAGAAATACTATAACTATCTTCTGCTATCTTAAACAACTCCTGATTATTTCCAGCTAACCAATTACATAAAAACAATCCCCTTCTTGCTTTAATTAAATAAGGATCAATTTTTATTGCACTTGAAAATAACCCCTTTATTTCTTCTAGATCGTCTTTCTTGTCATATTGATTTAACATTTCCAATGCTTTATAATAAATTTCTAAGGCTTGAGGGTTTATATCTAAATTATTATGATTTATATATTTATTTTTACTTGCAGGATAAATATTAGAAAAAACATCTCCTATCATCTTATTTAAGAGTCTATTGGATTCATTAATAGTAGCTGAAAATTTATTACCTATAATATTTCCAACTTCTTTATTATATAAATTATAACGCAATTCTAAAGTTTCTTCATTTTTACAAATATTAGTTCTTAGTATGTAACTGACACCTATTTCCTTTGCAATTTGATTATCATCTATATTAATAAACTGATTAGATTTAATTTTATAAATATTCATATGCCCTGAATTAGCAATTTTCATAATCAAGTCTTCATAATATCCGTTTTCCCAATAACTATTTCCATTATCACATATATTCTCAATCATAAAAATACCAATAGACAATTTCTCTTTTTGCTTAGGAATAAAGGAATAATAAATACCAATTATTAGGATAAATAGTAAACTTATTGCAATAAAAATAAATTTCTGGTTTAACCAAATAGACTTAACATCTCTCTCAAGTTTTGCAGTTACTTTTGTAATATCTGTCTCAGGTAAATCATGAGAAATTAAACAGTAAATCGTAACATTTTGGCTTATACCTTTTAGAATTGGCTGAGAGACGAATTTAGTTTTAAACTCTGTTAAGCTAGATATGTTTTGTTGTACTTTTCCAGAGATAGCTATCCCACCTATAGCAGCATAAGCCTCTATCCTAGAAGCTACATTAACATCGTCGCCAAGAGCATCTCCATTTTTTAATGTTATTTCTCCTTCATGTATCCCAATCCTAATATTTAAGTATTCTATTGACTTTGTTTCTGCTTGAATTTCGATTCCACATTTGATTGCATCTGTTACTGTTTCAAATGTAAATAATAGGCCATCTCCTATCTCTTTATGCAAAGTACCATTAAATTTTTTTATTATAGGATGTAATATTTTTTTTTGAATATCCAGGATTTCTAAAGCTTTATTTTCATCCTTAGCAGTTAATTCCGTGTAGCCAGCAATATCTGTAAACATAATTGCAGCTAATTTTCTTTGCAATCCCTTATTCATAATCGCTAATCATCAAAGTTCCATTGAACAGTAAAATATTTCATATTGAAATTGTAAATATTACCATNATTATTAATAATATAATTTTCAGATAAAACATTAGTAAAATGCCATGAAAAAATAAATTTATCAAAATTTANACCCACATGTATATCTAAATAATTTTTCAAACTATTATCGTTCCAAACCCAGTCATTACCATTGCTATAAATACTTAATTCATCTAAATCAATGGAATATAGATTATTAAATTGAATGCCGGTATATTTGATCCCTATAAATTTCCTATATCTCTTTTCACCTTCTATCTCTAATAGTTTCAACGATGAATTGATGTGATTCTTAACAATCAAATCCGAACTATTATAATGATTGCTATTAACAGATAAAATGATATTCGTCTTATTAATGGATAATAAATAAGGAATTATCCGAGTTTCAGAACTCAACATACTATAATTCAGTTCAAATTTATTATTTAAACTGAATGATTTATTTGCAAAATCATTTTCAAAAACTGTTCTTGGCTCTATATTAATACTTACATTGCTTGACTTGTAAGACATCTTTAAAAATGAATATCCATAACTAATCAACATATCTGACTCACTCACTCCTTGGCTATAAATATTATAAGTACCAGGATTAGTCCAGTATCTACTTGAAATACCAGCACTAATGTTGAAATTATCAAATTTTGTTTTAAGCTCTATGTTAGGGAAAACAGATAGAAGATTAGAAGAGTGCCTTAAGTTAGATGATAAATAATTAACACCTATATCAAAAGCTGCCATTTCAGCTTGAAATAGCATGCCAGAACTCAAATTGTTCAAACAATAACTGCTATCATCAAAATAAAAATCTTTATACTCATTATTGATATACAAACCAATACCTTCAGTTATATGATATTTTGAAAAAATAGAGGCCTTCATAATGTAAAAATCAGAAAACTCACTATAGTTAGACTGAGCAATTTGAGTCGCATATTTCAAGTCAAATTCATATTTGTCATAAAACATACTATAATCAATTCCAGAAAAATAAGATTCTCCTGAATTTGAATTTATATATTTAAGATCCTTATTCTCTAAGTGATATCCTGTATAAAGTGATATCTTAGAATGATCATATGACTTTAAAAAATGAAGAAGATAATTTTGAAGAAGATTTTCCGGTGTATATTGAGAGTATTTCCCAGGGTAAGTTAGCCCGTTAGCAAGCAATTTTAAGATTCCAGAACCCTCTATTTTAGTTTTAATATCAATATATAAATTTCTATATCCTACATCACCTTGTTCATAGAGCAATGATGAATTAGTACGAACTGAATCATTAAGATTAGTATATAAGTCATTAATAGAATAAACACTTAAAGGATGGCCTAAACCTCCATAAATAAAGTAACCATCATTTAAATTTGGTTGATATTCAGGATGAATTGAGTTTAGGAAGAAATTGTTATGATAAATAGGATCTAAAGGAATATGGATCACTTCATCAGAAAATATTACAGATAGAAATATAGCGACATATAACTTCATTTTCATTATATGTCTTATCATTATACTATTTTTTAGTAATTGTCTCAGATTGTAATTGAGGCACAGAACGTACAATTATATCATAAGATATGAAAAGTATTCCTGAATATAACATAGCTGAGAATAAAGTATTGTGAAAAAATGGTATAGCCGCAGTATAACATGCAATAAATCCAGCTAAATTATTAGGATAACCAATTAAAAACACTCCAAAATTACTAATTATAAAAAATACTAATGAGCTACCTAAAGCAGCAGGAAACAATGTTAAAAATTTATTTTTATTAGATATCAAGAAACCTACAGCTGTAATTACAGCTAAACTAGAGTAAACAAATAATGAAATTAAATGAAAACCTAAAAACATATCTGATATAAACATTGCAGACAGTGGCAGCAATAGGGCTAATTTCTTATTGCTTTTTAAATAGAATCCGCTAAATAAACCCATCGCTATTATTGGAGTGAAATTAGGTGGGTGAGGCACAAATCTAGATATTGCTGCAACCAATACTACTAAAATTATTGAAATGTTTTTAATACTCATTAAATTTTACTCCTTTAATTCAAATATGTGTTATTTATTTTTTATTAAATCCATATCGATAATATAATTGATTATCAGTACTTTTAATATTTAAAATATTCAATTCTAATCGATCTCTATATTTTACAACTTTTCCTTTAACAGCAACAAAGCTTTCAATAGAAAAAAGTTTATTGAAATAATCAGAATGCATCCATACTTTTCCATATATAGATGATTCATCATCAGTTAATAAAATATCCAAGTACATATCACCATTCTTTGAATATTTTACAACTTTATCATTGCAATAATAAAAACCGTAAATGATACTATCTAATTTAAAATCAGATATTTTATCATTAAATGTCTTTTGCATCTTTAATTGGTTTTACAAATAATTGATGAACATGCTTAATGATTTTATAACCTCTTTTTTTCGCCTCTTCCTCTTGAAGTCTTTCAATCTCATCATTGTCGAACTCTATTATCTTACCTGTTTCAATACATATCATATGATCATGATGAGGTTTGCCTATCTTAGGTTCATATTTTGCTTTTCCATCTCCAATAACTAATTTTCTAATCAAATCATATTTAACTAATATATCAAGAGTTCTATATATTGTTGCCTTAGAAACAGTTATATCATCCTGGACTAATGAATTATAGATATCATCACATTCCCTATGCTCATCTGAATCCATAATATTAGTGAAAATAGCTTGTCGTTGAGGAGTTAGCTTTATTTTTTCAGCTTTAAGTGCATCTTCAAATTTTTTATATATATGTTGCTTATCCATCATATCCTAAATTTACATATTCTAATCTATTTTTGAAAGATTTGCATATTTCTTCATTAATTTCTTTGTCACATTACCAACAAAGCGAATTGATATTTGCTGAGTATCTCCAAAACCTGATATCTGTATAACTCTTCCATTACCAAAAACCTTATGATGAACATTATCTCCAACTTTTATACTTGAACTCGTTTGATAATTTATATTAAGGTTCTTTTTCTGCGGTGAATCATTGGATACCATCCTGTCAGATGCGAATATATTTGCATTCCCACCATCAATATCTAAAAGTTCTAATGGAATTTCATCTAAAAAACGAGATTTAGATGATAAAATCATTTCATAACCATACTTCATACGCTTTTTAGCATATGAAAGAACTAACTGTTTCATCGCTCTAGTTGAACCTACATAAAACAATCGTCTTTCTTCATCAATATCATTCTCAAGGCTACTATAAGAAGTAATTGGAAAGAGACCTTCTTCTAAACCAACAATGAATACTAGCGAATATTCTAGGCCTTTAGCACTATGTATTGTCATTAATGTGATTGATTCATAATCTGTATTATGTCTGTCTATATCTGTCAAAAGAGACACTTCCTCTAAAAAATCAGATAAGTTTTTATCCTTATTTTGTTCAGAATATTCTTCGATACTTGTTATTAATTCTTCTACATTCTTCCATCTTTCATGGCTCTCTACATTCGGCTGATTTAAATAATAATTTTTTAAATCAATTTCATTAATAATATCTAATAAGATTTCAATTGCAGGTCTATCTTTATTTCCATTCAGCTTTTTAATAAAAGATAAAAAATCACCTAATTCTTTTTTCTGTTTAGGACCTATAGATAGATCTTCTATATTTAAATCTAAATAACCCAAATTATTCTTATTTAGATAATCATTAATTTTATCAATCGATGTTTTACCTATCCCCCTCGGTGGAAAATTAACAACCCTATTAAAGCTTAAACCATCATCAGGGTTTGTTACTATCCTTAAATATGCTAGAGCATCTTTAATTTCTTTTCTCTCATAAAACTTAACACCTCCAATTATTTGATATGGAACAGCATTTTTTCTTAATGCATCCTCAATAACCCTACTCTGAGCATTTGTTCTATACAATACCACAATTTCTGATTTGGGAAATGATGAATCAAATATCATTTCTAATACTTTATTTGCTTCCTGACGATCATCAAAACATTCTANTAATTTAATCTTTGATCCNTTAGCATTTTCAGTCCACAATTTTTTATCTGCCCTACTNTCATTTTTAGAAACAACTGAATATGCAGCATCTAATATATTTCCTGTGGACCTGTAATTTTGCTCTAATTTAATAACCTTAGAATCTGGATACTGTTCGGAAAAGTCTAATATATTTCGCACATCTGCACCTCTCCATCCNTAAATAGATTGATCATCATCCCCAACAACAAAGATGTCTCTATGAACCTCTGATAATAAATTNATAAATTGAAACTGAGGTTTATTGGTATCTTGATANTCATCAACTAAAATATATTTATACTTTTGNCTGTAATAATCCAATATATTAGGATGCTCATTAAAAAGTTTTATAGGTAATATCAATAAATCATCAAAATCTAGAGCATTATTCTTTTCTAATTCNCTTTGATAGTTTATATATATATCAGCTAATTTCTCATCAATATACCCTTCTGCTGATTCNGCAACATCCTGCGGACTCANTANCATATTTTTCTTTGAACTAATCATATATTGATATGATGAAGCATCNAATTGNTTAGGGTCTAAATTCATNTCNTTAATTATATTTTTTACTAANGTTTTAGANTCTGATGAATCATATATAGTAAAGCTATTAGTNTAACCTAAATGATGAATGTTTTGTCTTAATATACCTGCACATATTGAATGAAAAGTNCCTATACTCATTTTTGATGTATTAATCTGCACTANAGATGTCACTCTTTCACTCATTTCTTGAGCAGCNTTATTAGTAAATGTNACTGCTAAAATATTTTCTGGAGGCAGNCCAATNTCCTCAATAAGATATGCAATCTTATGCGTTAAAACACGAGTCTTNCCACTGCCTGCTCCTGCAAAAATTAATATTGGACCTCCTGTTGCTTTGACGGCCTCTAATTGATTTGGATTTAAATCAGACAAATTCATTTTTTTCGTAGTTTTCGCTTTCTTTTGAAGATTTTAACCGCCTCTTTATGCTCTCGAACATTCCGACTAAACATATGACCACCTTCTGCATCTGATACAAAATAAAAATAATCTGATTTTTCTGGATTAACAGATGCAACTAGTGCTGATAAACCTGGATTGCTTATTGGACCTGGGGGTAGACCTTTATGAAGATATGTATTATATGGACTTTTTATTTTTAGATCTTTATTCCACAACCTTCTATTTTTACCTGGAACAATATATTGAATGGTTGGATCCGCTTGAAGTAGCATGTTTTTATTCAATCGATTATGATAAACCGATGATATCATATTCATTTCAGATCTTTTTGCAGCTTCTCCCTGAATAATTGAAGCCAGTGCCACCACCTCATTTATACTCATGTCCATTTTATTTGCTTTATTTTCAATAAAATTTTCATATACATATAGAAATTGATTNATCATCTTATCCATAATCTGTTTTTCTGTATATGATGTTAAAAAAATATATGTATCTGGATACAAAAATCCTTCGCATGAAGGAGAGTCAATTCCAAATTTCTTGATGTAATTACTTTTACATCTATCAACGAATTTGGAAGAATCTATCCCTATTGTATTTTGCAACTTAGAAGCATATTTTTCTACACCCCATCCTTCAATAAATGTCAATTTAACTTTTGAACCTGAAGTAGAAGTTATAATGGAGATTAAATCTCCCATTTCTGATACGGCTGATAAATCATACCTCCCAGCATAAATATCATCTTCTTTAAATGTAAGCTTCATAATTATTTTAAATAATGTGACATCATTACTAGAAAAATATTTTTCATTATATAATAAATCAGCAACAGAGGATGCAGATGAGCCTTCTGGTATTATTATTACAGGATTACAATCTCTACATCCTATGCTCGTCGATGTTTTGATAATGTAATAAAATATAATAAGTATTAATATTGATATTAAGTATGAGTATTTCTTCATTTAATCGGATATAATCTGATTGTAAAATTTACATTTAATATTATAAATTTATATTAATATATAAAAAATCTTGTTTGATTTTATATAACCATGTAATTTTTTCCATGGGAAGAAACAAAAATAAAGGCAATCACCTGTTTCATTCCTTTGGTTTTGATAAAAAAAACTATATGCTTTTTGGAATAGGTTTATTGGTCATATTGTTGGGATACATATTAATGTCAACAGGAGAAACAGATAGTTTTCAATCTGTGAAGCTGGCTCCAACTATATTATTAATAGGCTATATTATTATTATACCTTTATCTATTTTTTATAAATTTAAATAAGATTTAGGGGTGGTAGTTCAATTTGGTTAGAGCACCTGCCTGTCACGCAGGAAGTTGCGAGTTCAAGTCTCGTCCATCCCGCTTCAAAAAAGCCTCTGTTAATTCAGNGGCTTTTTTGCATTTATGGAGCTATATAATAAAAATCAATTCCATTGTCTGTCTTAAATCGAATATGTCCATCATGATGCAATTCTAGCACATCTAATTCTATGATTTTGAGTTCTATATGAGCAAAGTTAGAATACCCTTGTTCACTATGCTCTCTATCAGGGTCTGTTTTTAAATACTCTAAAGGTATATTAGGACTATATTCTTCTAGTTTTCGGCTTGGGTTTAGCCCTCCCATATAACACTTCCGACTTTGGAGTGCAGTGTTTTTCCAAATTGCCTTTGATATATCATCTTGATAATGCAAAATAGCTTGGCATCTAAATCTTAACTGAACCCTCCGATCTTGATCATAAAAAAGAGCTGAACAGCAATTATTATCTTTTAGGTCTTTAATCTTAGGACTTCTATAATCGGCATTAAAATAAATTTTGAAAGATTTAGGCTCAAACCCTCTTAAAACAACAGTTCTAGATTCTGGGTGTTCATTATTTATAGTTGAGAATACAAATGTATGATATGGATTTTTGCTATTTTTTACAGCATCCGATATACACTCTAACTCTTTTTTATATATTTCTTCTACATTATGCATATTAAAAAAGTGTCCAGAAATCAATCTGGACACTTTGTAGCCCGTAGGAGAATCGAACTCCTGTTGCAGAGATGAAAACCCTGAGTCCTAACCACTAGACGAACGGGCCAATTAAAACTAAATCTTAATTCGTTAATAATTTATTACACTTACTATATATAAAACATAGCAATAAAATGAGATATACTTCCTCCTAAAACAAATAAATGCCAAATTGTATGATTATAAGGCAATGAATCCCATTTATAAAAAACAACTCCTATTGAATAAATAACTCCACCTACTATAATCCAAGTAAATGTTTCAATAGGTAAGCCTAGTAGAGGCTTAATAGCAATAAGCGCCATCCACCCCATAGCAATATACATAATAAACTCTAAATGTTTAAATTTTTGAGTAAATAAAAATTCACCGGTAATACCGAAAACAGTCATTGCCCAAATTAATATAAAAAGATATATAACCCATGTATCTCTCATGCTTATCAATACTATAGGAGTATAAGTCCCTGCTATAAGTAAAAAAATAGCGGAATGATCAAAACGTTTAAATATTTTTTTTAATTTACTATCTTTTGTTCCATGATAAAGGGTAGAACTCAAATACAGTAAAATCAATGAAGATCCATATATAGAAAACCCAACGGTTCTCCATATATCATTCTCTAAATTATTATAATATAGAAGTGTAAATAAACCAGCTATACTCAGTAAAACCCCCAAACCATGGGTAATAGTATTTGCTGTTTCTTCTAAAGGTGAATAGGTATGTTTATTATTGCCCATGAAGGATACTGAAAATTTGTTTTAATATAATAATAAATTTTAGAGGTGGTGCCTTGTGATTTTTCCACTAATATAATACTCTACATCTTCAGATATATTTGTGCAATGATCTGCAATTCTTTCTAAATATCTCGATATAGATAAAAAAGGCATTAAAAATTTTATATCAGAAGACTTTGTTTCAAGACCTTCTTGGACCCTATTAAACATTTGANAATGCAAATCATCAACTTTATCATCTGTTTTTTGAACATTTAATGCCAATTCAATATTTTTATTAAAAAATGAGTCCAAAGATTCTTTTAGCATGTTTGAAACAATTTCAGACATCTCATTAATCTGAGAAGGTACTGATGATCTATTTTTATCTTTAGTGTTTACAATAACCTGTGCAATATTTGATGTTAAATCGCCAATACGTTCGAGATCATTATTTATTTTTAAAACAGCAATTATATAGCGGAGGTCTATTGCTACCGGCTGGTGCAATGCTAAAATCTTAAGGCATATCTCTTCTATCTCAATTTCAAGTTTATCAATCTCCAAATCACTATTAATAATCTTTTCAGCTGTAATATCATCACTGTCTGATAATGCTTTAAGACAAAGTTTTAAATTTTCTTCTACTTTTATAGAAATCTCAGAAATTCCTTTTTTAAGAGCTGCAATTTCCGTGTTTAATATTTCAGACATTCTCTCCCCTTTATCTAAAATGCAATATATTATTTATATAACTACTACCCAAAACGACCAGTTATATAGTCTTCAGTTTGCTTATTTTTTGGATTTTTAAATAAGCCTTCAGTATGGCCATATTCAATTAATTTGCCTTCATATAAAAATAGTGTATAATCAGATACTCTTGCAGCCTGCTGCATATTATGAGTAACTATAATTATAGTATATTCATTTCTTAAATTTTTAATTAAGTCTTCAATTATAGCAGTTGATTTAGGATCCAATGCCGAACATGGCTCATCCATTAGAATTACACCAGGTTTCATCGCTATTGCTCTTGCAATACACAATCGCTGTTGTTGGCCACCTGATAAACTTAATGCTGACTCATCTAGNCTATCTTTCACCTCATCCCATAATCCTGCATTTTTCAAACTATCTTCTACAAGTTTATCTTTATCCCCATCATAACCATTTATTTCAGGACCCCAAGTAATATTTTTATAAATAGATTTTGGAAATGGATTAGGTTTCTGGAACACCATNCCAATACTCTTTCTTAGCTCAGTTGGGTCTATATCGTCTGAGTAAATATCATTTCCATCAAAGTGTATGTCACCATCAATATTAAAGATATCTATAAAATCATTCATCCTATTTAATGATCTTAAAAGAGTTGATTTGCCACATCCTGAAGGACCAATAATAGCAGTCACTTTATTTTTTTCTATAGATATATTGCAATTATCTATAGCTTTTGTATCACCATAAAATAAATTAAGGTTTTTTGTTTTTAAAATTTCATTTTTCATAAATTAAAAATCATATTTTTTGTTTGAATAATTCCTTAAAAATATAGCTATTGCATTCATTAATAACAAAACAATCAATAATACTATTATTCCTGCTGCTGCAACTTCATGAAATGCAGCTTGCGGCCTAGATGCCCAATTAAAAACTTGAATTGGAAGTGTTGTAAATGGATCCATTATTGATTCTGGAACGAAAGCTACATATGTTAATGCTCCAATCATTATTAATGGAGCAGTTTCTCCAATTGCTCTAGAAATTGATAAAATAACACCTGTCAGTATTCCTGGCAATGCAATTGGNAAAACATGATGCCTGACTGTTTGGTATTTTGTAGCTCCTAGTGCATAAGCACCTAAACGTATACTTTTAGGCACAGCTCTTACTGCTTCTCGCGATGAAATTATAATTACAGGCAATATTAATAGAGACATCGTCATACTGCCTGCTAATACTGACCTATCTAAATGTAGGAAACGTACAAACATAGCAAGTCCTAAAATTCCATAAACAATTGATGGCACACCTGCTAAGTTTGAAATATTTATTTCAATCCATTTTGTAAGTTTATTTTTTACAGCATACTCTTCTAAATAAATAGCAGTAGCGACACCTATAGGAACTGAAATTAAAGTAACTAATGTCAGCATCCATACACTACCATGCAAAGCTGATTTAATACCAGCCTTTAGCGGAAATCTTGATGGNAACCTATCTAAAAAGTCAAAAGACAATTTATCAAACCCCATTATAGTAACATGATAAATTAAGACTGCTAATATTATTAATGATGACCAAGTGACTGCTAAGGCTAAATATTGAAAAAACTGGTCAAATCTTTTTCTATTTTTTAAGAAGTTTTTATTCATATACTTCCCTATATTTTTGCATAATATAGTTAGATAATAAATTCATAAACAGAGTAACAATAAAAAGTAATCCAGCTACAGCAAATATAGTTTGATATTCAATTCCACCCGCTGGTGTATCCCCTAAGCTAACCTGAACAATATATGCTGTCATAGTTTGAATACTTTCCATTGGATTTAATGTAAATCTTGGTGTTGCACCTGCTGCCAAGGTAACNGCCATCGTCTCACCAAAGGCTCTAGAAATAGCTAATACAAATGAAGATACTATCCCAGAAAATGCTGAGGGAACTAAAATCCCTCTAATTACTTCAAATGAAGTTGTGCCAAGTGCATATCCTCCTTGCTTAATACTCTTAGGAACTGCACAAAGAGCATCGTCACAAAGAGATGCAACCATCGGTAATATCATTATTCCAACTACAACCGATGCACTTGCCGCATTAAAGATTTCAGTCTCAGGAAGTATGTATCTAAATATAGGGGTAATAAATGTAAGGGCAAAGTATCCATAAACAACGGTAGGTATACCTGCTAATATTTCTAAAATAGGTTTAATAATTCTACGAGTTTTTTTTGAAGCATACTGACTTAAATATATTGCAATAATTAAACCGACTGGAATACAGATTAAAGCTGATCCTACTACTATCATTAAAGTTCCAAAAAGCAGTGGCAAAACTCCAAATGCTTTAGGATCTAAAAGAGGCTCCCATCTAGTACCAAATAAAAATTCAGAAACAGAAACAATTTGAAAAAAATTATAAGATTCTGTAGATAATATATAAATAATTAATACTGTAGTTAAAACACTAATGTAAGCAGAAAGAGCAAGTAGTTTTTCAACTACTCGCTCTTTGAAAANAGCTTTGTTTTTATATTTTTTAATCAATTATTTATACTTTAAAAAGGATATCTAATTTAAAGATAAATCACTAAAAAATTAGAATTTAAATTGAAAATTCATTTTAAAAACAGTTTCGCCATCACTTCCATCTTCAAATGATTTTAATCTTACATTAGGAGTAATCGTAAGACCTTTTGTTGGATAGTAATTCAATCCTGCAATTATATATGTTTCTCCATCTTCATCTGCAGCTGTATCTTCATCATACATATCGATATATACTAAACCTTCAAAAACATCTGTAAATTTATAGCTTCCATAAAAGGCTATAATTTGCTCTGACAACTCTGTTTTAGAATCAGTCTTAGTATCAAACTCAGCACCTACCCTAAANCCGCTACCTGCATATCCACCAAAGAAAGCCATTACTGATTTCATATAGTCTTCTCCATCATGATATGGCTCAAACGTAAGCGATGTTCCAATATTAAAACCATCTTTCTTAACTAGCTTCTTTTCACCGTAAACTAATTGAATTGATGTCTTTTTAAAAGCATCGCTTTCTTCTTTTTTATAGCCTGCACCATTAGTAGATAGCAAACTGTAACTTACATTACTAAATTTACCAGAAACTCCAATCCCCATATCCGCTGAGGATGAAAATTTATGTTTGTCCATAGGTGATTTCTCAATAAATCTAAAACCCCATGTTTTCTCAGTAACATTAAAAACATTCATTCCTTGCATCCCTAATGTTATTTTTGAGATAGGTGTTTTCCAATCTAATTGAGCTTTTTTAATGTAAGCAAACAGGTGGCTTTTTCCACCAACAATAGCATTGCCATCATCATCTTCATCTACAAAATCAAAACGGCCTACATCTGTTTGAAATTTAAATGAAATATTATCTGAAACACTATTCTTATAAGTGAAATACACTCTATCAAATCCAAAACTAGATTTATCCGAACCCGATACTCCGTCTGTNAAATCAGAAGTATAGTTAAAAAAACCTGTTCCACTNATCTTACCCTCACCTATCATTAATGATGATAGCAACATAATACATAATACTCTTTTCATTTTACTCTCCCTTTAAAATGTTAAGTTAATTAAGTTATTTTATTTTTTGATTATATCAATAGATATAATTCTATTTAAACCAAGTTCCCGTCAATCTCTTATTGTATCTCTCTTTAACTCTATTTGTAACCTCTTTAGGCATTCCTACATAGCCAACCTCTCCAGCTAAATCATCGCCATTTTCAAGATAAAATTTTACAAATTCATCCACCTCAGCTTTTTTAGCAGATTCTGGATTAACATAAATAAAAATTGGTCTTGATAAAGGACTATAAGAACCATCATTTATTGTTTTCTCTGTTGGAGAAACAGGTCCATCACCTCCATCTATAGGCACAACCTTTAATTTATTTTTATTTTCTATATAGTAAGCATATCCAAAGAAACCTAAAGAATACTGACTACCTGCAACACCTGTAACTAATACGTTATCATCTTCACTCTTAGTAAAATCAGGTCTAATATTTTTCTTCTTACCAATAATAGCCTCTTTGAAGTAATCAAATGTACCTGAATCGGTTCCTGGACCATATAATTTAATTGGTTTTGAAGGCCACTCTGATCTGACATCTGACCATAATTTCATAGTAGAATTTGCTTTCCATATAGCATTTAATTCATCTACAGTTAAATAATCAATAAAATTATTATTTTTATTAACTACAACTGATAGACCATCATAGGCTACTGGAATTTCAATATATTCAATATTATTTGCTTTGGCTTTATCAATCTCTTTACCTTTTATATGCCTTGATGCATCATTGATATCTATTTCTCCAGTGCAAAATTTCTTGAATCCACCACCTGTACCAGAAATGCCAACTGTCACCCTTACTTTAGGGTGCACTTTACCAAATTCTTCAGCGACTGCTTCAGTAATTGGAAAAACTGTACTTGAACCATCAACCTTAACTACACCTGACAAGCTACTTTTAGAATCAGTATTATTAGATTTCCCGCATCCAACAATAAATAACATCCCAAATGTAATTATAGGTATTAATACTCTTTTAAACATATCTCTTTCTCCTGTTTATATTGATTTGTTATGATATAATTTTAGTTAGTTTAAATTAGCTAATGATTTGAGTTTTGTTAGATTTGCGTTAGGAAATTAGCTATCTAATGAAAATACTATAGTAAATGTCGTTCCAATGTCAACTATACTATCCACATAAATTTCACCTGAATGCATTTCAACTATATGCTTAACAATAGCTAATCCCAAACCAGTTCCACCCTTATCTCTAGCACGACTTTCACTAACTCTGTAGAACCTTTCAAACAATCTATCAAAGTGTTTTTTATCAATGCCTATCCCCTCATCTTTGATAGTCAATTCAATCTTTTTACCATTAAGATTACAATCAATAAAAATTGTAGAACCTACGTCGCTATATTTAATCGAATTGGATATTAAGTTTAACAATGCCTCCTGCATTAATCTTGGATTTTGTTTTAATATGATATTTGGATCACATTTAACTTTTATTTTGATTTGATTATCTAAAATCATTTTTTCACAATCTGATATAGAATCTTCAATTACTTTTGAAAACTGACAATCAATAAATTTAATTTTATTTTTGTTTTTATTTTCTTCTACTCGCGATAGTAGAAGCAGATCATCAATAATTGTATTTAATCTATTTGTATTATTTTCTATAATATTTAGAAAACTTTTATGTTCTACATCACTTACTACATTATTTAATGTCTCAACATATCCCTTTATTGATGTAATTGGGGTTTTAAGCTCATGAGAAACATTTGAAACAAATTCTTTTCTAATATTTTCTAATTGATGTATTCTTGTTATATCAGTAAAAACAATTACAGCACCCATAATTAGACCCTCAGAATCAAGCAGGGCCGAACCTCTAGCATCAATTCGTTTTTCATGATCATTTTGAATTAGATTAATATCAGTCTGACCCAGGGCATTTTTAGTTATCAATAATTCAAAAAACTCAATTAATTCAGAGTTCCTAATTAAACCAAATATTGATTCGCCTATAGAATTATTTTTTTTTAAACTAAACAAGTCACATGCTGAATCATTTAACATAATTATATTACCGTCTAAATCAATTACGACTAAAGCCTCAAACATACTTGAAATAATAGCATTATATTCATTTTTAATATTTTTTAAATCTTTTAATTCAGAATCAAAAGAATCAATTTGATCAAGCAGCTTATTATATGATTTAGAAATATTTTGAAGTTCTGAAATATTGTAAATAGGTAATTTCCTAGAAGAATCAAGATTATCATTTTTTAAAAAATTGATACTTATATCGCTAAAAGGTATTATTATTTGATTATATATAATAATAAACGAAAATAATAAAGATAGTGAAAGAACTAAAATTTTTAAATCATTAGATTCAATGAATAAAAATGAGATGATAATAAATGAAAATAATAAAAAAAATACAGCAAATAATAATAGTTTTGAAGATATACTCTTTAATTTTAACATAATCTATATATTCAATTTAATATAAATCAGTCATCAATTAAAAATCTATAACCTATCCCTCTTACTGTTTGGACATACTTACTCGCTTTCTTCAATTTCTTTCTTAAACCTACAATTTGAAAATCAATTGAACGATCAGTAACTGGATAATCTTCACCTCTTATTTCATCTATTAGTTGATTTCTTGTATAAACCCAATTCGGATGGGATGCTAAAACAAATAAAATTTTAAATTCTGAAAATGTTAAATCAACTTTTTCACCACCTTCGATATTAACTTCATGCTTCCCTGGATGTATTATTAAATTGTCAAATTCAAGAACACTATCTTTTTCAGGCTTTGGCTTACGCTTTAGAATATTATTTACTCTTGCAAGAAGCACCTTTACACTAAAAGGCTTAACAACATAATCATCTGCACCAAGCTCCAACCCTTTAACAATGTCTACTTCTTCACCTTTAGCTGTTAACATCAAAATTGGAATATTAGATGTATCATCTGAATTTTTTAATATTCTACATACATCTAAACCTTGAATTCCAGGTAACATTAAATCTAAAATGATTAAATCAGGATTACTTTTTCGTGCCGCAGATATAGCAGTTTCACCATCTTCAACAAGAATCGTCTTATAATTTTCATTATCAAGATTAAATTTTAGTAAATTTCTAATGTCCTGCTCATCATCAACTATCAATATATGCTTTTTATCCATATCATAAATTAATAAGGAAATATTAGAATCATGTTAGCTGAAAATAAAAAAAAATATTTTATTATTTATTTTTTTTTATAAATTAGAGCCCCTAATAAATAGGTGATAAGTTTTTTAATATAAGATTTGTGTGGATGGTTTTAGGGAAATAGCCCAAATATTTTCCAAAATCAAATTAACCCACTGAGGTATTCGTGGTGCTATTTACCTATGAGGAGGTTGATACTGGAAGAAATTCCATTATTACTTTGGCATTGCTGTTAAAAATTTCGTGTTCACCCTGGTTCGAACACGTATTTTCTCCAATATTTCAGTGGGTTTTTTTTATTTAATGATAATATAATTAGACTACATTATTACTTTTTTATTCAAACCTAGTGATAAAAATGAAATTAATATAATAATATCATTATAAATTTATAAATCCATAAAAGCTATTTTAGTTGATGATTATTATTTTTAAAATCAATTAAAAACAATTCGAGAATATATTTTATTCTTTCATGAGTATTTTTAAATATTTTATATGTATCTAATATATCAACCCATTCACAGTGAGTAATATTTTCTTCTAAAGCGGGGATTAAAGGATCATTCATATTTCCCTTATATTTAAAGGAATACCATGTAGTTTTTTTTAATTGAGACTTTCCATCAATTTTTTTAAAATAATAGGTTGGAACTAATTTTTTTATAGTTTTTAAATCTTTTTTTTGTATTCCTGTTTCCTCAAAAATTTCTTGCTTAG
>NZVQ01000005.1 GCA_002701525.1 Fidelibacterota bacterium
GTAGAAGAAGCTGCTGCTGAAGAAGATCCGATAGAAGAGGTTGAAAATCAATCTTTGGATGTACCTTTTTTGATTGGTAAGAAAACTGGCATGACTAGATTGTTTGATGATGATGGGGTTTCTTATACGGTTACTTTAGTTGAAGTGGGTCCTTGCTATGTTACTCAAATAAAGTCAAAAGATGTCGATGGTTATTCTGCTGTTCAGATAGGTTATGGTGATACGAAAGAGTCTAGGCTTAACAAGCCTCAATTAGGACATCTAGGTAATCTTAAGGGTAAGTATTTAAAACATTTAAAAGAATGCAAGATGGATGAGTTGCCTGATAATATATCTATTGGTGGAGAGATTAATGTGAATATATTTGATTTAGGTGATTTAATTAATATTTCAGGTGTTTCAAAGGGAAAAGGTTTTGCAGGGCATATGAAGCGTCATGGTTTTGGTGGTGGAAGAGCATCTCATGGTAAAAATAGTGTTATGAGGAAGGCGGGTTCCATTGGTGCAGGTTCTGATCCTTCTAAAGTTTGGAAGGGTACTCGAATGGCTGGAAGAATGGGTAGTGATACGGTTACCGTTAAGAATTTAGAAATTATTAAAATTAACAATAATGAAAATACAATATTTGTAAATGGGTCTATACCAGGTGCTAAAAATGGTATTGTATATATATCGAAGGTGTTATGAAGATAGATATTTATAATAAACAGGGTAAAAAAACATCTAAAAAGGTAACTTTAAATGATGATGTTTTTAAGATAGAGCCTAATGACCATTGTATTTATTTAGCTGTTCAATCAGAGATGGCGGCGCTGAGGCAAGGTACTCATTCATCTAAAACTAGATCTGAGGTTAGAGGTGGTGGTGCAAAGCCTTATAAGCAAAAAGGTACAGGTAGGGCTCGTGTGGGATCAACTAGAAATCCAGCGAGAGTGGCCGGTGGTTCAGCATTTGGGCCTAAGCCAAGGAAGTATAGTAAATCTGTAAATAGAAAAGTTAAGCAATTGGCTAGAAAAAGTGTTCTTTCTCAAAAAATATTATCTAAGGATTTGATTGTGGTTGATAATTTTGATTTAGAGTCTAATAAAACAAAAGATTTTATGAATGTTTTGACTAATTTGGATGTAGTAGGAAAAAAGAATTCTATAATGCTAGGAGATGTTTCAGATAATGTTCATTTTTCTTCTAGGAATATAAAAGGAACAATAGTGTTCTCGGCATTAAGTGCATCTACATATGATTTATTGGATTGTCAAAAATTAATTTTTGATTTAGATGGTATTGAAAAATTAAATAGCCAGCTTTCGGAGAAATAGTATGCAAAATGATAGTCAAATAATTATTAGGCCTCTGATAGGTGAAAAGGCGACAAGGTATGTTGAAACTGAAAGAAAATATGTTTTTCAAGTTGATAAAAGAGCGAATAAATTAGATATTAAAAGAGCTGTTCAAAAAAAGTTTAATGTTGAGGTGGCTAAAGTAGGAGTGATGAATTACAAAGGTAAAAAGAAAAACACTTCTGTTAGAAGTAGTGGTAAAGTTTTAAGGACGTCTGGTTTCAGATCTTCTTGGAAGAAAGCAATTGTTACTCTAAAGGAAGGCTTTTCAATAGACTTAATGAGTGGAGGACCAGAATAGCGGTTATTGATTATGGCAGTTAAGAGATTAAAACCAGATACACCTAGTAGAAGATATATGTCTGTTTCTACTTTCGAAGAAATAACAAGAAATAAGCCGGAATATAGTCTTACTGTTCCAATAAGGAAGACGGGTGGTAGAAATCATCATGGCAAAATCACTTCTAGAAGAAGAGGTGGTGGTCATAAGAGGCGATATAGAATTATAGATTTTAAAAGAAATAAATTTGATGTAAAAGGTGAAGTTTTTTCAATTGAGTATGATCCTAATCGTTCATCTCGCATTGCTTTGATTCATTATGCTGATGGTGAAAAAAGATATATTATTGCTCCTGATGGAATTAAGGTTGGTGACAGTATTATATCTTCAAAGAATGAAAAGGTGTCTTTTAATACCGGGAATTGTATGCCTTTGAAATTTATTCCAGATGGTATGTTGGTTCACAATGTCGAGTTGAAGCCTGGAAAAGGAGCGCAGATGGTGCGTAGTGCTGGTGCTTATGCTCGAATTATGGCTAATGAGGGTGGGCTTATTACTCTTAAGCTTCCTTCAAATGAAATGAGAATGGTATCTGAAAATTGTTTAGCTACTATAGGTACTGTTGGAAATAAAAGTCATGAAAATGTAGTTATTGGTAAAGCAGGTAGAAGTAGATGGTTAGGCAAGAGACCTAAGGTTAGAGGTGTTGTGATGAACCCTGTAGANCACCCGCATGGAGGTGGNGAGGGTAAAACTTCTGGAGGAAGACATCCTGTTTCTCCATGGGGGATGCCAACTAAAGGGTATAAAACAAGAAAGAAAAATAAGCTTTCTAATAAATTTATTGTTAAGAGAAGGAAATAGATTAAAATGCCAAGATCGTTAAAAAANGGACCTTATGTTGATCCTAAGTTNATTAAAAAAGTTGAAGCTATAATGTCTTCGGAGAANAAACAGGTTATTAAAACTTGGTCTAGAAGGTCAACTATAACACCTGATTTTGTAGGTCTAACTTTTGCAGTTCATAATGGTAATAAATTTATTCCNGTATTTATTTCTGAAAATATGGTAGGTCANAANTTGGGAGAGTTTGCTCCAACTAGAGTGTTTAGAGCTCACTCAGGAGATAGGAAATTATAATTATGGAAGCTTTAGCNAAGAGTAGACANATTAGACAGTCNGCAAAGAAAATGCGTTTTGGTATTGGTTTAGTTAAAGGCATGAGTGCGGANGGGGCTATTAGNAAATTAGAATTTATTAATAAAAAGTCTGCAAAGTGNATTAATAAAACAATTAANGCTGCTGTTTCAAATCTGTTAAATAAAGANGCTCANATAAGNAGAGATAGTATTGTTATTAANTCAATTTATGCAGATGCAGGTCCTACNATGAAAAGATTTAGGCCTGCTGCAATGGGNAGGGCTGTCCCAATATTAAAAAGAACAAGCCATTTAACTGTTNTTGTAGAGAGNAAAGAGAAATAAGGAGTATATAGGTTGGGACAAAAAGTTAACCCTATTGGTTTAAGGCTTGGTGTAAATAAGACTTGGGATTCGACTTGGTTTGATGAGAAGAANTATGCTAATAAATTGCATGAAGATATAATAATTCGNAATTATATTAATAATAAGTTGAATAANGCGAGTGTNTCTAATGTTTTNATAGANAGAACTCCTAAAAAAGTTAATATAACAATACAAACTGCTAGNCCAGGTATNGTTATNGGNAAGGGAGGATCTGAAGTAGAGNCTCTCAANAAAGANCTTAAAAAGATNATGGGTTACGATGTCCANATTAATGTTTATGAAATTAANCAGCCTGGNTTAAGGGCTGAATTGGTTGGGCANAGTATTTGTCANCANNTAGANAAGAAAGTNAATTATAAAAGAGCTATTAAGAANTCAATTCAATCAACTATGAGTTTAGGAGCAGAAGGAATTAAGGTTACTATATCTGGTAGGGTTAATGGTGTAGATATTGCAAGAAGTGAAACNTTTAANGAAGGNCGAATTCCTCTTCATACATTAAGAGCTNATATTGATTATTCTATTGTTGAGGCTTTAACTACATATGGTATTATAGGTGTTAAGGTNTGGATATANAAAGGTGAAATAAGGAGCAAAGTATAGATTATGTTNTCACCTAAAAAAATAAAATGGAGAAAGCCTCAAAAAGGTAAGATGAGAGGGATGTCTAANACTGGAGANTATGTTTCTTTTGGTACATATGGTCTTAAGGCTTTAGANCCAGGTTGGATTACNAGTAGACAGATTGAGTCAGCAAGGATTATTATATCTAGAAAGATTAGNAAAGTAGGTAGNATGTGGATACGTATTTTNCCTCATAANTCAATTACTAAGAAGCCTGCTGAAACAAGAATGGGAAAAGGTAAAGGTGTNCCTGAATATTGGGTTGCAGTTGTAAAGCCTGGTAGAATATTATTTGAAGTTGATGGCTTAACTGAAGAAGAGGCTCAAGAAGCATTTAGAGTTTGTTCTCATAAGTTGCCTATTAAGACAAAAACTGTTAGTAGAAGGGATTTTAATTCATAATGGCTAGTAATCTAAAAGAAATTAGGAAATTGTCAATTGAAAAATTAAATACTAGATTGACTGATTGTTATGAGTCAATAACTAATATGAGATTTCAAAAAGCCTTGGGTGATTTAGAGTATCCTCAAAAAATAAGAGCTGTAAAAAAAGAAATAGCTCAAATTAAAACAATATTGAGGGAGAATGATTTAAAAATTGAGGAGAGTAATAGTTAATGGGTGATAAACGTCAATTAGTTGGTGAAGTAGTTAGTACTAAAATGAAAAATACGATTGTTGTTAGGGTTAATAGAAAATTCCCTCATAAGACATATAAAAAATTGATTACTCGATCAAAAAAATATTATGCTCATGATTTTGATGAATCTTGTGGTATTGGTGATACGGTAAGAATAATTGAATCTAAGCCTTTGAGTAAGTTGAAAAGGTGGAGAGTCATAGGGATTGAAAAGAAAGCAGTTAATTAAAAAAAAATAGTAGATAAATATGATACAACAGGAAACAAGATTAAAAGTTGCAGATAATACAGGTGCTAAAGATGTTTTATGCATTAAGGTTCTAGGTGGTTCTCGTAAAAGATATGCTCGAGTGGGAGATAAGATTATCGTTACGGTTAAAAAAGCGATGCCTGGAGGTGTTGTTAAGAAAGGTGAAGTTTCAACAGCTGTAGTTGTTCGTGCAAAAAAAGAAATAAGAAGAAAAGATGGTACTTATATAAGATTTGATGAGAATGCTGCAGTGTTAATAAATAGTCAGCAAGAGCCAAAAGGGACTAGAGTTTTTGGTCCTGTAGCAAGAGAGCTTAGAGAGAAGAAATTTATGAAAATTTTATCATTAGCTCCAGAGGTAATATAGATATGAAAATTTACAAGGGAGATATGGTTAAGATCATTTCAGGTAACGATAAGGGTAAGACTGGTCGAGTAATAAAAGTTTTTCCTGATAAAAATAGGATTATTGTTGAAGGTATTAATGTTGTAAAAAAACATTCAAGACCATCTCAAGAAAATCCTCAAGGTGCAATTCTAGAAAAAGAAATGTCAATTCATATATCAAATGCAATGTATTTAAGTGGAGATAATGCAGGGAAANTTGGANTCAAAAGGCTTGATGATGGTTCAAAAACTAGATTTTTAAAATCAACAAATGAGAATATAGATTAATTATGTCATTAGAATACAAACCAAGATTAAAAGTTAAATACGGTGAAGAGGTTGTGCCTCATTTATCAAGTCATTTAGGTATTTCTAATCCAATGAGGGTTCCAAAATTGGTTAAGGTTGTGCTTAATGTAGGTATGGGAGATGCTAAGGATAATTCAAATTGGTTAAAAAGTGCAGTTGAAGAGCTCTCTTTAATATCAGGNCAGAAGCCTNTTGTTACAAGGTCTAAAAAAGCTATATCTAACTTTAAATTAAGAGCAAATGATCCGGTGGGCGTTTCTGTCACTTTAAGGAGAGATAAAATGTATGAATTTTTAGATAGATTTATTTCTGCCGCCTCTCCTCGAATTAGAGATTTTAGAGGGTTGCCTAGTAAAGGTTTTGATGGAAGAGGTAATTATAATTTTGGTATTACTGAGCAAATCATCTTTCCAGAAATCGATTTTGATAAAATTAATAAAATTAGAGGAATGAATATTACTATTGTAACGACAGGTCANACCGATGANGAGGCTTATGAGCTTTTAAAATCATTAGGTATGCCTATTAAGCAAAAAAAAATAATTAAAGAAGAAGAGGTTGTATCCTAATGGCAAGAAAAGCATTAATAGTTAAATCTCAGAAAAAGCCTAAATTTTCGACTAGAGCATACACTAGGTGTGTTAACTGTGGTAGACCTCGTGCGGTTTATAGAAANTTTGGATTATGTCGTATTTGTTTTAGAGAGATGGCTCTTAAAGGTTTGATACCTGGAGTTAAGAAAGCAAGTTGGTAGTAGTATTNCTATTTTTTAGAAAGGATGAGAATATAAACATATGTCAATGACGGATCCNGTAGCAGATTTTTTAACACGAATTAGGAATGCACAGTCAGCACATAAAGAATGGGTTGATATTCCTTGTTCAAATTTAAAAAAGAGAATTGCNTTTGTATTAAAAGAAGAAAAATATATAAGAGATATTTTGTTGATTAAAGATAATAAGCAGGATATTTTAAGATTGTTTTTGAATTATGACATGAATAATGAATCTGTAATAAAAGGTATTCAGAGGATTAGCAAGCCTGGATGTAGAAATTATGTAACATCAGATACATTGCCTAGGGTATTAAATGGTTTGGGTATTGCAATAATAACTACATCAAAAGGAGTAATGTCTAACAAGAAGGCAAAAAGGTTAAAAATAGGTGGTGAAGTTTTATGTCATGTTTGGTAAGAATGGGTAAAAAATGTCGCATATAGGTAAAAAACCAATTAATATACCTGATGGAGTGGAAGTTAANATTTCTGATTCAGGGTTAGTTACTGTTAAGGGAAAATTAGGTGAATTGTCTAAATCTTTTAATTCAGATATTTCAATTGAAAAAGAAGACAATATACTGACTGTTAAGATTCCCTCTAATACAAAAAAGTTTAAAGAATTACATGGTCTTACTCGTAGTTTGATTGCTAATATGATTGAGGGTGTGTATAGTGGATATTCTAAGGAATTAAGTTTAGTTGGTGTCGGTTATACAGCTGATGCAAAAGGACCTTATTTATTATTAAATTTAGGCTATTCTCATCCTATTTATTTTGAAAAACCAGAGGATATTACATTTGAAACTCCATCTCCAACATCAATTATTGTTAAAGGCACAGATAAACAAGCTGTTGGTCAGATTTCTGCAAAAATAAGAAGTTTGCGTAAGCCTGAACCATATAAGGGTAAAGGAGTTAGATATTCTGATGAGGTAGTTAGAAGAAAAGCTGGTAAAAAAGTAGCTGGAGCAGCATAAAATGGCAAAAGTAAAAAATATTAAAAAAATAAATTGGCTNAAAAAAAGGCTGAGAGTTAAAAATAGGTTATCTAATAAATCAGGTTTATGCAGATTGGTTGTTTTTAGATCAAACACACATATATATGCACAGGTAATTGATGATTTAAAGAATGAGACAATAGCATCATCATCTAGTAATGATAAAGATATGCAAAAGGAAATTGCTAAGTGTAAAAGTAAAGTAGATAAAAGTGNTTTGGTTGGGAAGTCTTTAGCNAAAAAATTAAATGATAAAAAGATTGACAAAATTATATTTGATAGAAATGGATATAATTANCATGGAAGAGTAAAGGCTTTGGCAGAAGCTGTTAGAGAAATGAATATTAAATTTTAATTGGAGATAGTGAATTGAGTATAATTAATCCTACTGATATAGAATTGCAAGATGAAAAAGTTGTCTGTATAAATAGAGTTTCAACAGCGACAACAGGTGGTAGAACTATGGGTTTTAATTCTATAGTTGNTGTTGGTGATGGAAATGGACATGTGGGATTAGGCTTTGGTAAAGCAAATGATGTTGCCTCTGCTGTTAATAAAGCAAAGGAAAATGCTAAAAAAAGAATTTTCAAAGCACCTATAATAAATGGTACTATTCCTCATAAAATTAATATAAAGTTTGGATCTGTTAAATTGATGTTGAAGCCAGCATCTTCAGGTACAGGTGTTATTGCCTCTGGCCCAGTAAGAGCGGTGTTAGAACAGGTAGGGATAACTGATATTTTAGCAAAAAGTACAGGTTCAAATAATCAAATCAATGTTGCAAAGGCAACTATTGAAGGCTTAAAGTCATTAAGAGATCCATTTACAGTAGCGAAACAAAGAGGTATAACAATTAAAGAATTATTTTCTTAAAAAAAATAAAGATATGAAATTAAAAATTACACAAATTAAAAGTTCTATAGGTTATAAGGTTAAGGCAAAGCGTACACTTGAAGCATTGGGTCTTAAAAAGATGAATTCTTGTGTTACTCATAATGACACTCCTCAAATCAGAGGAATGATTAATGTTGTAAGTTATTTGTTAAAAGTAGAGGAGAGTAAGTAATGGGTTTGGATAATTTATCTCCGGCTAAAGGTTCAGTTAAAAATCGCAAAAGAATTGGTAGGGGTAATGCTACTGGTCAAGGTAGAACTGCTGGCAAAGGTCATAAAGGTTATAAATCTAGGTCTGGAGCGAGTAATAGATTTCATTTTGAAGGTGGTCAAACTCCAATGGCTAGAAGAATTCCTAAGCGTGGTTTGGGGACTGGAAAATTTAACCATATGCAAACTAAAGATTTAGTTCAAACGGTAAACTTAGATAGGTTAGAGAAGATTAGTGTTGAAAAAATTGATGTTAATATACTTGTGGAAGAAGGTATTATCAAAAAAGCAAATAATCCAGTTAAAATATTGGGCAATGGAGAAATAACTAAAGCTATTGAAGTATCAGCGGATATGTTTAGTAAAACAGCAGTTGAAAAAATTCAAAAAGCTGGAGGTAAAGTAATATATCTATGATAGGCAAGTTTTTAAATATATTTAAAATACCTGATTTACGTAAGAAGCTATTTTTTACATCTATGATGATTTTAATATATCGATTAGGTGGAGTGGTTCCAGTTCCTGGTGTAGATAAAAATGCATTAGCTTTTTTAATGCAAGGTTTCGAGGGAACACTTTTAGGTTTGTATGATATGTTTGCAGGAGGATTCTTTAGTCAAGCATCTATATTTGCATTAGGGATAATGCCTTATATTTCTGCTTCTATTATTATTCAATTGCTTGGTGCTATTGTCCCTTATTTCCAGCGTTTGCAAAAAGAAGGCGAAGAGGGTCGTAAAAAAATCATTCAATTAACTAGATATGGAACGGTTGTTTTGGCAAGCTTGCAAGCAATAGGTGTATCTGTTTTCTTGGCTAATTATCCAGCAACTGCTGTAGGGCCGGTAGTTCCAGATGTAGGTGGTACTTTTTATTTTGTAACAATTATAACATTGGTTACTGGGACTGTATTTGTTATGTGGCTTGGAGAGCAAATATCAGATAATGGCATTGGCAATGGAATTTCTTTAATTATTATGATAGGTATTATTGCTAATGCTCCTCATGTTTTTAATGCCCAGATTTTAAAAATGATGGAAGGTGCATCTAATCCGTTTACAAATTTATTTTTATTTATTTTAATGTTTATTATAACATTTATAGTGGTGGCTGTCACTACGGGTGTAAGAAAAATACCTGTCCAATATGCTAAAAGAGTAGTTGGGAGAAAAGTGTATGGAGGTCAATCAACACATATACCATTAAGAATATTGACAGCTGGAGTTATGCCTATTATTTTTGCACAAGCACTTATGTTTTTACCAAATACGGTTGCAAGTTTTTTTGAAGGAAGTGGGTTTGGAGAGTTTTTAACAACAGTTTTTGCACCAACTCATCTTGTATATTCTTTGGTGTTGGCATTTTTAATAATTATTTTCACTTATTTTTATACAGCTATAGCATTTAATCCTGTAGATGTTGCAGATAATATGAAAAAACAAGGTGGATTTATTCCGGGTGTTAGACCAGGAAAATCTACTGCTGACTATATTGATCATATATTGACTCGAGTTACTTTGCCGGCTTCTATTTTTTTAGCGGCTGTTGCAGTTTTTCCTACATTTCTAATGGCATATGTACCCGATATGGATTTTGCTTTAGCAAGTTTTTATGGTGGAACGAGTCTACTTATTATAGTAGGTGTGGCTTTAGATACCTTGCAGCAAATTGAATCTCATTTGGTAATGAGACATTATGATGGCTTTTTGAAATCAGGAAAAATTAAAGGTAGAAGTAGTAGAAGATAGATTAGTATGATAAAAATAAAGAATAAAGATGAAATTAATTTAATGAAAAAAGCTGGCAATATTGTTAGTCAGACTCTTAGCCATTTAGAACAGTTTATTAAACCGGGTATTGAGACCATAGAGTTAGATAGTATTGCAGAAGATTTTATACGAAGTAAAGATGCTATTCCAGGTTTTAAGGGTTTGTATGGTTTCCCAGCTACACTATGTATATCTGTAGAAGATGAAGTTGTACATGGAATTCCTAAAAACAGGGTTTTGTCAGATGGTGATATAGTTGGGATTGATGTAGGTGCTATTGTTGATGGGTATTATGGTGATCATGCTAGAACATTTGAAGTGGGCAATGTCAGTGATGAAAAAAAAGAATTAATGGAAGTTACTAAAAAAAGTTTAGAATTAGGTATAGAGGCTTCTCGACCTGGAAATACAATTGGTGATATTGGTTTTGCAATTCAAAATTATGTTGAAGATAAAGGCTATTCTATAGTTAGAGAATTAGTAGGGCATGGAATTGGTAAGAAATTACATGAGGAACCACAAATTCCAAATTATGGAGACAAGAATACAGGGCCAATTATCAAAGAGGGTATGTGTTTTGCTATTGAGCCTATGATTAATTTAGGGACTGAAAAGATATATACTAAAAGTGATAATTGGACTATTTGTACTCAAGATGGATTGCCATCAGCTCATTTTGAACATACTATAGTTGTAACTAATAAGGGTAGTCAAGTATTGACACAATATAATTAAAGTGGTTATTTATTATGAAAGTTAGAAGTTCAGTAAAAAAAATATGTAATAAATGTCAAATCATTCGACGTCATGGTGTAGTGAGGGTGATTTGTGAAAATCCTAAGCATAAGCAAAGACAGGGCTAGAGGGGGTATAAGGTTTGGCTAGAATATCAGGAATAGATTTACCAAGAAATAAAAAAATTGAATTCGCACTAAGATATATTTATGGCATTGGGTCTACAAACTCTAAAATTATTTTAGAAAATTGTAATATAGATCCTAATACTAGGGTAAATGAATTAAGAGAAGAACAGGTAATTGCTATTAGAAATGAGATAGCTGATTCTTGCCAAGTTGAAGGTGAATTAAGGGGCCAAATATCTAGGAGTGTTAAACGTTTAATGGATATAGGGTCTTATAGAGGGCTTAGGCATAAAAGAGGGTTGCCTACTAGGGGGCAAAATACGAAAAATAATTCTAGGACTCGTAAAGGTAAGAAAAAGACAGTCTCTGGTAAAAAGAGTGCATAATTAAGGAGTTTAGTATTGGCAAAAGTTTCTAAAAAGAAAAAAAGAGTAGATTCTGAAGGAATCGCGTTTATTAAAGCATCATTTAATAATACTATTATTACTTTGTGTGATAAATTCGGGAATGCAATTACATGGGCAAGTGCTGGCGAGTTAGGGTTTAGGGGTTCAAGAAAGAGCACTCCTTTTGCAGCTACTCAAGCTGCAACTAAAGCTGCTGAAGATGCAATGTCTATGGGTTTAATGAATGTTGAGGTAAGAGTTAAAGGTCCTGGTGGTGGAAGAGAAGCTGCGATTAGGGCTCTAAGGGCTGCAGGATTAAAAATTACAGCAATTTTAGATACAACTCCAATTCCTCATAATGGTTGCAGACCTCCAAAAAAGAGGAGAGTGTAATAATGGCAAGATATACTGGACCAAGATCTAGAGTATGTAGAAGATTAGATTTCCCTGTTTTTGAATCTGAAAAATTTGCAAATCCAAGAAAAAAATATATACCTGGTCAGCATGGACCAACAAGTAGGGTTAAATTAGGTAACTATGGCTTGCAGCTTAGAGAAAAGCAAAGAATGAAGTATCTATATGGAGTTTTAGAAAAACAGTTTAGAAATTATTTTAAAAAGGCTCAAACCAAGACAGGTTCTACAGGTCATATCTTACTGCAATTATTAGAATCTAGATTAGATAATACTATTTTTAGATTAGGGTTAGCTCCTACAAGGAGAAGTGCAAGACAGTTAGTATCACATCGGCATTTTTTAGTTAATAATAAGATTGTTAATATTCCATCTTATCAATTAAAACCAGGAGATGTTATACAGGTTCGAGATAAGAGCAAGAAGATCCCAATTTTTCAAGATTCAATAAGAAAGGTTCAAGGGGATAATCCAATGCCTTGGCTATCATTAGATAAGGCAAAGCTTACAGGTTCTTTTAATGAAATTCCTAAAAGGGAAGAAGTCTTGGAGCCGTTTAATGAACAGTTAGTAGTGGAATTATATTCAAAATAATTAAATAAAAAGGATTGTTAAAAATTATGGCTAAACATTTTGATGATATAAACGTAAATATTGAGAAGGAAACTGATGATTTTATTAAGGTTATAGCAGAACCTTTTGAGCGTGGTCATGGAGTAACTATAGGGAATGCCCTTAGGAGGTCACTTTTGACAAGTGTTCCAGGTTCAGCAATTACATCATTACATATAGAAGGTGTTTCTCATGAGTTTACAAATATTAAAGGTGTAAAAGAGGATATATCAGATATTATTTTAAATTTAAAAGATGTTAGGTTTAAGGCAATCTCAGATGGTCCAGAATTGACATCTGTAACCTTAGAAGGACCTTGTAATTTTACAGCTTCTGATATAGGAAAAACATTAGCAGAATTTGAAGTTTTAAATCCAGAAGCTCATATCGCAACAATTACTGATAAAATAACTTTATCAGTTGATTTAAGAGTTAGTAGAGGTAAAGGATATACTCCAGCGGAAAACAATAAGCGAAAAGATGACACTTTAGAAACAATTCCAATAGATTCTATTTTCAATCCCATTAATAATGTTAAATGGGAAGTTCAGCCGATAGAAACCTCTATTGAAGGTCAAGAGAGACTAATTTTAGAAGTTTGCTCAGATGGCTCAAGTACTCCTAAGGATGCTATTAATCATGCTGCTGATATTTCAAGACAACATCTAGCTTTTTTCATGTTTAATGATTCCTCGGCTATAAAAGCTATCAATGAAGAAGAAGTTAATGAAGCCTTAGAACTAAAGACAATTTTATCAAAAAGTATTGATGAGATGGAGCTTTCTGTTAGAAGTCATAATTGCTTACAAGCAGCAGGTATAGAAACTATTGGTTCATTAGTTTCAAAGGATGAAAGTGTTATGCTGAAATATAAAAACTTTGGGCGTAAATCACTTACAGAGCTTCAAGAGAAATTAGGTGAATTAAATCTTCATTTTGGTATGGATATTAGTAAGTATATGGAAGCATAATTTTATGAGACATGGTAAAAAAGTAAAAAAATTAAATAGGACTTCTTCACATAGAAAAGCCTTGATGAGTAATTTAGCATCATCTTTGATTGTTCATAAGCAAATAAGGACTACTGATGCTAAAGCAAAAGAATTAAGACGTTATGCTGAAAGATTGGTTACTTATGCTAAGAAGGATAATTTGCATGGTAGAAGATTAATTTTGAAAAACATTAAAGGTAGCAATAGCAAAAAAATTGCAAACATATTAATGCATGAAATTGCACCTGTTTATAAAGATAGAAATGGTGGATATACTAGAATAATTAAATTAGGTAATAGAAAAAATGATAATTCATTAGTTTCCATAATAGAATTTGTAGATTTTAAGAAATCTATTAATGAAGAAGATGCTTTAGAAGACAAAGCACAAATAATTAATTCTGGAGCTAAAGAAGAGAAGTAAAGAATCTAGTTTATGAAAAATAATTTAGTTAAAAATAGGGCAATGTATATCATTGCCCTTTTTATTTTATCAATTAATTTTACATTTTCACAAATTGATCAAATCAATGATAGGTGCATATGGATATCTAGAGATGAATTAATTAATAAAGAATCAATTAAGTCAGCTTTAATATTTGCTAGCGAATCAGGATTTAATAAAGTTTTTTTACAAGTAAGAGGTAGAGGTGATGCCTTTTACAATTCGGAAATAGTTGTTAAAAATGAAATGGTTGATAAAAATTTCGATCCTTTAAAATATGCAGTTGAATTATCAGATACACTTGATATTGAAATCCATGCTTGGATAAATTGTTATATATTGTGGTCTGCAAATGCACTTCCTATTAATAAATCACATATATTGCATACAAATCCGTTATGGACCGAAACAGATATTTATGGTAAATCAGATTCAAGAATCAATCTTGAAGCCCAAAAATCACCATCGTGGGAAGGGGTATACCTTTCTCCATTAAATTTAGAAGTTAATCAATATTTAAGAGAGGTTATTAGGGAAATATATCAAGATTATAATATTAATGGCATACATTTAGATTATATTAGATATCAAGATGAGTATTATGGTTTTCATCGAGATGGAAGAAAAGAGTTTGATATGTTATTTGATGTGGATCCTTTAGATATTTCAAGAGGTATTATATCAACTCGGTATGGATGGGAGCAATCGTATGTTGATTCCATTAAAATTAAGTGGGATTCTTTTAAACAAAATAAAATCACTGAATTATTGGAATTTTTGAATGAAGATATTCAATTGCTAAATAGAGATATATCCATAAGTGCTGCTGTAAAACCAAATTTGGAAGAAGCAAAGTATAGATGGCATCAAAATTGGCAAGATTGGCTAGAGAGGGATTTAGTAGATTTTGTTATTCCTATGAATTATAGCTCAGATTTAATAACTTTTATGACTAATATTAAAATCATGAAGAACAATATAAAAGACATCGACCTTAATAAAATTATAATGGGTATTGCAGTATATAATCAAAGTTCTGAATCCGCAGTAGATAAAATATTTCTAGCAAGGTTAAATGAATTTAATGGAATTAGTATTTTTTCATATGGAGCTCATAAAAATAATCTAGAATGGTTTGATCCAATTTTAGAATCATTAAATAATAATTATTAAAGGAAATTATGAATAAAATAAAAGCACCTATTGGTACACAAATGAAATGTAAAGGTTGGCATCAAGAAGCAGCATATAGAATGCTCCAAAACAATTTGGACTGTGATGTGGCTGAAGACCCAAGTAATTTAATTGTTTATGGTGGATATGGTAAGGCTGCTAGAAATTGGGAATCTTATGATAAAATATTAGAGGCTTTAACAAAATTAGAAAATGATGAGACTTTATTAATTCAATCTGGAAAGCCTGTCGCTGTTTTTAGAACTCATGAATATTCTCCGAGAGTTATAATTTCAAACTCTATGCTTGTCCCCAATTGGGCCAACTGGGATCATTTTAGACAGCTAGATGAAAAAGGCTTAATGATGTACGGTCAAATGACTGCGGGAAGTTGGATTTATATAGGTACACAAGGTATCTTGCAGGGAACATATGAAACACTTGCAGAGATTGCTAGAAGAGAATTTAATGGATCATTAAAGGGAACACTCACACTAACTGCTGGATTAGGTGGCATGGGTGGTGCACAGCCATTGGCAGTAACAATGAATGAAGGTGTCAATATAACAGTAGAAGTAGATGAAAGTCGAATTGATAAAAGATTAGAAACACAATATCTAGATATGAAAACTGATTCATTTTCAAATGCAATTGAATATGCATTAAAAGCTAAGGAAGAAAAAAAATCATTGTCAATAGGTCTTATTGGTAATGCTGCAGATATTTTCCCAAAATTTATTGAAAACAATATTATTCCTGAAATTGTAACTGACCAAACATCTGCTCATGATGAGTTATATGGTTATGTTCCTAATGAATTATCTTTTAAAGAGGCAGTTGCATTGCGAGATTCTAATCCAAATCAATATATTGATCTATCATATAAATCTATGAGTAGACACTGTGCTGCGATGCTAGAAATGCAAAAAAAAGGTTCAATAGTTTTCGATTATGGAAATAACCTAAGAGGTCAAGCAAAACAAAATGGAGGATTAGAAAATGCATTTGATTATCCAGGGTTTGTTCCTGAGTACATAAGGCCTTTATTTTGTGAAGGAAAAGGTCCTTTTAGATGGGTAGCACTATCAGGAAATCCTGAAGATATTTACAAAACAGATAAAAAGGTTCTTGAATTATTCCCTAATGATGATGCTCTTAGACGATGGATTACAATGGCACAAGAAAAAGTTAAGTTTCAAGGGCTTCCTTCAAGAATATGTTGGCTGGGATATAAAGAAAGAAATATTTTTGGAGAAGCTATAAATGATATGGTCGCTTCAGGAGAGCTAGATGCTCCAATAGTAATAGGTAGAGATCATTTGGATTGTGGTTCTGTAGCATCACCAAATAGAGAAACGGAAAATATGAAAGATGGTTCTGATGCTGTTGCAGATTGGCCAATTTTGAATGCACTTTTAAGTACTGCTGGAGGTTCTAGTTGGACTTCTGTACATCATGGTGGAGGAGTAGGCTTAGGCTTGTCAATTCACTCAGGAGTCGTTATTGTAGCAGATGGTACTGCTGAAATGAGAGAAAGAATTAATAGAGTTCTTACCAATGATCCTGGAATAGGTGTTGCAAGGCATGCAGATGCAGGATATGAAAAAGCAATTCAAACTGCTAAGGATAGAGGAGTAAATATCCCTTAGATATTATGATTACTAAAATTATTAATATTAATAAAATTGAAACAAACAATAAAACTATTGAGAATAGTGACATATTGATTGAAAATGATATTATTATAAAAATAGCTAATCAAATTACTGATCAAGCAGATACTATTATAGATGCAAATCAGGCTGTATTAACTCCAGGTTTTGTTGATTCACATACACATCCAATCTTTATAAATAATCGTTCAAATGAATTTCAACAAAGATGCATTGGGAGTACATATGAGGAAATTGCTGATAATGGGGGGGGGATATTATCATCAATTAAAGATATAAGAAATGCAGATGAAGATTCAATTTTTCATTATTGTTTGAAGAATATTAATATTTTTTTAAATAATGGGACAACAACAATTGAAGCAAAATCTGGTTACGGATTAACATTAGAGGATGAACTTAAGTCTCTTAGAGTTATTAAAAGACTAAATAATGAAACTCATTTAGATATAATTCCGACATTTATGGGTGCCCATGCATTCCCTCCAGAATATATAGATAAAAAAAATGATTATGTTGATATTGTTTGTAATGAGATGATTCCTAAAGTTGCAAAAGAGAAACTAGCAGAATTTTGTGATGTGTTTTGTGAGGAGGGGTATTTTACAATTGAACAAACTAGAAAAATATTTGAATCTGCATTAGAATCTAATTTAAAATTAAAGATACATGCTGATGAATTTGTCGATACGGGGGCTGCATCATTAGCTGTAGAAATGGGAGCGATATCTGCAGATCATCTAATGGTTACAGGAGATAGAGGTAAAATGAATTTAGCAAATTCTAATACTATTGCAACTATACTTCCTGGGACAACATTTTTCTTGGGGAAAACAACATATGCATCAGGACGGGATTTAATTGATAAAGGATGTGAAGTTGCTATAGCATCTGATTTCAATGCAGGTTCATGCACTCTTCAATCAATGTCAGATATTATGTTTTTATCAATGTTGTATGGTGGTTTAACTCTATATGAAGCTTTTGAGGCAGCAACTTATAATGGAGCAAAAGCAATAGATAGACATTCGAGAAAAGGTTTAATAAAAGAGGGCTATGATGCAGATATATTATTTTGGGATATCGTCAGTATAGATGAAATTCCATATTGGTTTGGTGGAAGTAGCTCTCGAATATCTAAAATAATGAAAAGTGGAAAAGTTTTAACGATTTAGTATAGTATTTACAAGATTGATAATATCAATCACATTTATAGCACCATCACTATTCATATCAGAGCATTCCAAGTATTCACCATTCATAAATAGTATAAGGTTCACAGTCTCGACTACATCTAAGATATTTATAATGTTATCGTTATTAATGTCTCCATCTATTGCACAATCTGTAGATTGATTATAAAAATTAGCTCCAATATCAGATATAGTATTATCAGGATCTAGTAGATTAGGATTCCCTGAATCAATGCATGGTGAAGAATTAGAATATTCATAATTATAGTTATTTGAATCAATAAATAAAGGATTGTTTTCTAGTAATCCAGTACAATCTTCTTCAGCCTCCCACGGAGACCAAACACTACCTCATCCAGGACAGTTTTCAAGTATATCATCACCATTGTTCCAAAAATTTGAATAGCTTAAATCAACATTTGAAAGTACTGAATTTGATGCAGGATCTCCAACTATACCAAATCCAAGACTCGCATTATCAATAAAATTACAATTAGTAATATTTAATGTGCATGTATCATATACTTTTATTCCATAATCATTATCAATGAAATTGCAATTTATGATATTACCTGTTGCATCTCCAGAATAAGATATTCCTTCATATGCACCATTAATAATTGATAGATATTGAATATCAAGACTTGCTTCAGAATTTTGATCTGAATATATCCAAATTCCATTTTGATTTTCTAAATCAAGAACAGCACCATTTCCTTGAATATATGTGCTGCCTTCATATATACCGATACCGCCAGTATATATTTGATTTCTATCAAGTTCTATATATTTATCATATCCAAATCCACTTTCAGCATTATCATACATCTCTTGAAGTGTAATAGAACATAACAATGATATATATATAAATAGTACTTTATAATTCATATGCATATACTATTAAGATATTAACTGAAATTAAAAATAAAAATTTGTTAATAATTGTAATTAAATAATTATAAAGGTCTTCTATAATATTCAAAAGGTGTTTTTTGACCATACCATTCAGGAAATGTTTTAACTATTTGGGTATCATTTGAAAATCTTTTAGCAATACCTTGTTTAACATGTCCTGTAATATATTTATAGTTTCTTTTTACAGCCCAATTAAGGTATATTCTTTTCAATGTTTTTGCATACCCTCCTCTTCCTTGATATTGTTCTTTAACAACGAAAGAATAAGTATATAGTGTATTATTTTTACCCATATTAAAATCATGTTGTGCCCAAGCTTCTTCCTTAAAGTTTTCTATAGGTACTCCAATAATGTAGCCAATTATTGTACCATTTTGTCTTGCAATAAAGGGTAATGTATTATCGTTGAAATATTTTGGGATATTGCGATTTGTTAATAAAGCTTGACTTCCAAACTGCCTAACTAAATATTTAGAAATTTCTATTAAATCTAAGTAGTCTTCTTGCCCTATTTCTGTTATGAGTTCAATTTGGAAATTAGTATTAGATGAAGCAAGAATTTGTTTTTGAGTTTTTTGTATGCTATTAATTGGCATTTCAGACATATAATTAATTTATTATTATCCAATATTAGAAGTAAACATAATTGTTAGATTATTATTAAATTCTACTATGGAAAAATCGTTTAATAATAGATTGTTAGATAAATGTAATCAAGTTAATAATAGACTTTGTATTGGTTTAGATATTGACCCTGATAAATTATCTGATAATATATCTGATTTAAAATCAATTGAGGCTTTTACGAAAGAAATTATTGATGCAACAATTGACTTCTGTCCAGTATACAAACCAAATTTTGCATTCTATGAAAGATTTGGATCAAAAGGTTTTGTGTTGTTAGAAAATATAGTGGCATATATTGGAGATAGAGCAATCACAATTGCTGATGCTAAAAGAGGTGATATTGGTAATACTTCAAGACATTATGCAGATTCAATTTTTAATCAATTTGGATTTGATTCAGTAACAATTTCACCCTACATGGGCTCAGATGCAATTGTTCCGTTTGCAGAAGATGAAACGAAGGGTGTCTTTGTATTGTGTTTAACATCTAATAGCAGTGCAAAAGATTTTCAATTTATAACTGAGAATGATAGTCAACTGTACGAAGTTGTTTCGGATAAGACAAATTCCTTAAATAAGCATAATAACCTTGGCTTAGTTGTTGGTGCTACAAACAAACAGCAAATGGAAGCTCTTAGAGAGAAAAATTCATTACCATGGTTAATCCCAGGGATAGGTGCACAAGGAGGGGACTTAGAAACTTCCATTAAGGTTGGAAACCATAATGGGATAGGTATTGTCAATGTGTCTAGATCGGTCATTTATGCAGGGAATGGTTCTATTGATGAAATACATAAATCAGCTTTGAATTATACACAGCAAATAAGGTCATTTTTATGAATACAGAGCAAATTATAAAAAAATTAGAAGATACAGGTGCTATTTTAGAGGGCCATTTTTTACTTACATCAGGTAAACATAGTAATAAATATATAGAAAAATTTAGAGTATTAGAAAACCCTGAAACATTAGATTTAGTTTGTGGTGAAATGGCCAGGTTATTTGAAGATAAAGGTGCAGAGATAGTATTAAGTGCAGCAATTGGAGGAATTTTATTGTGTGGTGGAGTGGGTAGACATTTGGGTCTTAGGCATATATTTGCAGAACGAATAGATGGTCAGTTATGTTTAAGAAGAGGCTTTGATTTACCAAAAGGAATTAAAGTTCTAATAGTCGAAGATATTGTGACAACTGGAGGCTCTATAGTTGAGCTAATTGACTTATGTAATGACCATGAAGCAGAAATTATTGGAATATGTAGTTTAGTAGATAGATCTTTGAAGAAGACAGACTTCAAGCATGAATATAAGTCATTGCTTGAGCTGCCAATAGAAAGTTGGGATGAACAAGATATGCCTGATTGGTTAAAAGAAATACCTATAACAAGCCCGGGCAGATCAGGCAAGAAGAAATGAAGTTTTTATTATTAATATTAGTTGCTAATTTATTATCTGGTGCACCAGATTCATCTAAGTTAAAGTTTGAAAATTTTAATCTTCAAAAAATGAATTTAAATTTAATTCCAGTTAATAATAAAGCTGATGTTTTATCAAAAGCTTATTTAAACAAGCATGATATTGATGCTTTAAAAATTATAGCTAAAGAATATCAAGCTAAACCTGTTTCTGAAGATGATATTGTTATAATGGAAACTAGTAGAGGAACACTGAAAATTAAATTATATAATAAAATTGCTCCAAATCACTGTTACAATTTTAAAAAATTAGCAAATAGTGGCTTTTATGATGAAACTTATTTTCATCGTATTATTAAAAATTTCATGATTCAAGGTGGTGATATTAATACTCGAGACAATGATTATACTAATGATGGTTTAGGAGATCCTGGTTGGCTTGTAAATGAAGAATTTAATGATATTAAACATAAAAAAGGAATATTATCAATGGCAAGGGGACCGAATATTAATTCAGCAGGTTCTCAATTTTTTATTTGTTCTGCAGATGCTCCATGGCTAGATGGGAAATATACAGCATTTGGAAAGGTTGTTGAAAATTTATATGCAATTGATTTATTGGAGAACACAGAGACTGATAGAACTCAAATGTTACGTTCTTGTTTTTCTGAAATAGCCAAAGGAGAAAATCCAGAGGACTGGGTTATGGTTAGAGATGGTTCTAAAGGAATTCTTTATTCAAAGATAAAAGAGGAATATAGTTCAAAAGAAGAGTATAGGTCCTATGTAAGGAATCAATTAAATAGCAATAAACCAATTGCTCCACCTAAAATTATTAAGGTTAGAGTTGTAAATGAGAATGATGTTAAATAACATATATAAATTATTTATTTTAGTACTATGCTCTTATTTGATGGGTGTCTCAAATGAAGGAATGTCTTATTCTTTGACTATTGATAAAAAGGAAATTAAGGATGATGATGTAATCATCAAGTTAAAGGCTGAAATAGATATAGAAAAAGGATATTATATACAATCATGTGATCCTGAATTATCACTAAGTCCTACATCCTTTGAATGGTTTGATTCATCTGTATTCATAAATCTAGGTCATATGATAGAGCCTAAACCTGAATTGAAATATGATAAGTCTTTAGATATGAATATTGGTAAACATTATAATGATATGGAATTAATTCAAAGAGTTATTCCTAAGGATAATATATTGCCAGGAGAATACAATTTATCTGGAGAATTTCTTTATCAAATATGTGATTCTACAAGATGTATTCCTTATTATGATGAAATAAATTTCATTGTTAAAATTTCAGATTATAATAATTATGAGGGTTCTTTATGGGATAAGGTTTATGGAATGCTAGGATCATTTTTTGTTGCTTTTATAGCAGGATTGATAGCTATAATTACTCCATGTGTTTTTCCTATGATTCCAATGACTGTTGCATTCTTTGCAAAAGGTTCAAAAAAAGCTACTAAAGATTCTATTAAACAGGGATTGATTTTTGGTCTTTCAATAATAGTAATATTTATGGTTGTTGGAATTTTATTCTCATTTGTTTTTGGAGCTGCAGATTTAGCTAATCAAATGGCAACAAGTGCGATAGCTAATATAATTTTTGCAATAATCTTTCTTGTCTTTGCAATATCATTTTTTGGTTATTTTGAAATTCAAATTCCAACTAAGTTTTTAAATAAAATTAATAAAAAAGCTGATGGAGGAGGTCTGATTGGGACATTTTTCATGGCATTAACCTTAGTTTTAGTATCTTTTTCATGTACAGCACCAATAGTTGGTACGGTAATGATAGATGCAGTTTCAGGAGATATAATAAAACCTATAATCGTAATGTTGGGTTTTTCACTAGCATTTGCAATTCCATTTTCACTATTTGCAATTTTTCCTAGTTGGTTAGAAAATCTTCCTCAATCAGGTGGTTGGCTTAATTCTGTTAAAATAGTTTTAGGATTTTTAGAGTTAGCATTATGTATAAAGTTTTTAAGCATGCCTGATCAAGCATATCATTGGGGTCTTCTTAGTAGAGAAGTCTTTTTATTTATTTGGATTATTATATTCGCAGCTATGGGCTTTTACTTGATTGGTCTTATTAAATTCAAAAATGATTCTGATGGGCCAATTTCCTTTGGATTTGTCAGGTTATCATTGACAGTAATAACTTTTTCTTTTTGTATATATATGGGGTATGGTTTGTATGGTAAGAGTGTCCCCGCATTAGCAGGAATAATTCCACCGTATAAATCTTCAGAAAAAACTATAGGTGATTGTAGTGATACAATTAAATATTCAGATATTCTACATCTACCGCATGGATTAAAAGGTTATTTTGATTATGACGAAGGTAAAAGCTGTGCTTTAAGTTTAGATAAACCTTTATTTTTAGATTTTACAGGTCATGCATGTTTTAATTGTAGACGCATGGAAGAAAATGTGTGGGTAGATTCTACTGTGAAACAAATATTGGAAGAAGATTACATTATTATTGCATTATATGTAGATGATAAAACTTCATTGTCTGAAGAATCTGAATATAAGACTATTGGTAAAAAGAATTTTAATTTTCAAGTTGACCAATTTAATTCAAATGCTCAACCATTTTATGTTTTATTAGATCCTAGAGATGGTAAACTGTTGATAGAACCAAAAGCATATGATACAAACATAGAAAGTTTTATTGAATTTTTAGATATTGGTAAGGATGAATATTATGTTAAATAAATTTATTATTATTAAAAGTATGATTTTAGCTTTTAGTTTTTTAAATGCTTCTGAAGTTAAGAGTGATATTACAGAAGAACAAAAAAAACAAATAGAAGCACTGACAAATGATTTGCTTATGGCCTCTGAATTTGAACTTAATTCAATGGATGATGATCAAAAAAAGTATAAATTAAGTGATTTAAAAGGAAGTGTTGTTATTCTAAATTTTTGGGCAACTTGGTGCGGCCCTTGCAGGATGGAAATTCCAGATTTCAATGAACTATATTTAGAGAATAAAGATAAAGGTTTGATTATTTTAGGTATAAGTACAGATGATACCAAGCGTGGTTTAGCAAACTTTTTAAAATCTTATAAAGTTGAATATCCAATATTGTATGGTTCTAATAAACAAATTAGCAAAATTTCAAATGACTATGGTGGTATTAGAGCTCTGCCTACATCGATTATCATTGGAAGAAATGGTGAAATAAAGAGAATTTATCCATCCGCAATTTTAAAAAATTATACTCCAGAAATATATGCATCTTTCCTCTATGATGTACAGACAGCATTAAAGAATGGTGATGAAAAAAAATAAAAAAACATATAGTCCTAATATGGTTTTTGGGATTAATGGATGTTTGAATGTATTTAAGGCAAAAAAATTAGAAATTATTTCGATACATTTGATGGCTGGTGGAAATGCTGATCAAAACAAAATAATTAACCAACAGTGCAATCAATTTTCACAAAAGGTACAACGGCTTAATAAAAAAGATTTTCTTAATAAATATTCAGGTTTAAGAACTCAAGGTATTGTTGTTTTGTTTAAAGGTAAACTTTATAAGCAAATTCCTAATTTCTCAAATGTAGATTCAAATTTTAGTTTGTTAATTCTTGATAATATTGAAGATCCTCAAAATTTTGGTCAAATAATTAGAACTGCTGAGTGTGGAGGCCTTAATGGTATCATTATTCCACAGCATAATAGTGTTGATTTAACTAATACTGCAATACAGATCAGCCAAGGTGCTTTTGTACATATACCTATATATAAATGTGTTAATATTAATAGATTAATTGAAGACTTAAAAAAGCAAGGCTTCTGGATAATTGGTTTTGAGAATAGTGTTAATGCAAAAGAATGGTACAATATTGATTATAATGAGAAAACTGTATTGATTTTTGGTAGTGAGGGTAGAGGAATACGTAAGAAAACTATTGAAAAATGTGATTTTTTAGCTACGATACCTATGCAAGGTAATATTTCTTCATTGAATGTTTCAGCTTCAATTAGTGCTGTGACATTTGAAAGATTAAGACAAATAAAACCATTATAGATTTATATAAGATATAAAATTTATGTTGATTATTTTTAAAAGAATTGCATTTAATGACAAGTATGTTCCAAATGGTAATTTCTCATTATCAGCTTTCTGATATGATTTTACTACCCATAGAAGAATCCCTAAAATAGAAGATAAAAAAATACAAATTAAAATATTGATTGGACCTAACCATAGTCCGAGTACGGAAATTAACAGTAAGTCTCCATAACCTAATGTTTGTTTTTTATATATAATAGATGTAATTNTAAAGGTTAANCCTAAATAACCGAATCCTAAAAATAATCCTANTAACATATTATAAATATTGCTAGGNCTNCCAATCATAAAAAGAANTTCTCCAAGAAAAAATAGTATAATTANCTTTAATGGAATCATAAAAGTTTTAAAATCTATTATTGATATNGTNATTAATATGCAACTTGACCATATGAATAANATATATTCACTATTTGACCAATCATTANTAAAACCAAATAGNAAGACAGTAGCAGTAAGGAATTCTATTATAGGATATTGTANNCTNATANNTTGNTTNCAANTATGACATTTNCCNATNTGTANTANATATGTAATAATNGGGATATTTCTATAAANTGGNATTANTGTATTGCATTTAGGNCATTNAGANCTAGATAAAATAANNGGCATNTNNTTTGGAAGTCTATAAGCTAATACATTNATAAAACTACCNAATATTANTCCTNTAACTATAANAGTTATATTAAGAATTACNATTTCCATTTANANTNTTATCCGAGNGCNGANCCAAATTGNAAAATNGGNAANTAGGTAACAATAACAATTGCTCCNATAACTACNCCNACNANAACAATTAAAAGAGGNTCTATTATNGATGTNAANCTATCTACNGTTGCNGCAACTTGTTTNGCATAGAAATCNGAAGCTTTCAATGCTAAGGAATCAATNTCTCCAGTTTCTTCTCCTGTTGATAGTAGCTGAATCATTATAGGTGGNAAAACTCCTGTTTCCTTTAGAGCTGTAGATATATTAATTCCATTTTCAATATTTTTTGTAGCTTTTTGGATGCAAATTTCAAATACTCTATTATCAACAACTTTTTCTAATAGATTCATAGAGTCCATAATAGAAACTCCTGAGCCAACAAGTATACCAAAAGTTTTTGAAAATTTACTAAGNAAGTTTTGAAGGACCAAGTTGCCAAAAATAGGTATTCTTAGTACGATTCTATCTTTAACTAAACTACCAGAGTCAGTAAGTGTAGTCATCCAAATAGCAAGAAAAACGAGTATCNCAACAAATAAAAAACCTACAAAATTACTTTGAAACCAATTTGCCATATTTACAAGGAGTACAGTGTAATATGGTANATCAGCATTTAATTGATCATATACAGTTTTAAATCTAGGGATTATAAATGTAAATGTAACAAATAGAGTTACCGCTAAGAATCCAACAATAAATATTGGATAGTACATTGCAGATTTGACTTTCCTTTGTGTTTCTTCAACTGTTTCCATATACAATGATAGTTCATCAAGTGTCTCTGCTAATTGTCCAGATACTTCTCCTGCTCTAACAAGTGCAATGTAAAGCTGATTAAACACTCCTGGAAATCTTTCCAATGAATCTGAAAGTAACATTCCACGTCTAATATTACTTTCTATAGAAGCTATTATAATTTTAAATTTTTTATGTTTTTCTTCTTGGGCTAGAAAAAACAATGCTTTTTCAATTGTTAATCCAGAAGCAAACATTGTAGCAAGTTGTCGTGTAAAAAATACTAATGTAGGTAATGGAACTCTATTTTTATACTTTTCTATTGCAAGGTTTAATCGATTAAGAAATGGAGTTAAAAAATCAAATGAAGTATCTCTTTCACTAATTTTAACAACGGTCATTCCTTCATTTCTTAGATTTTCAGAAGCAATATTAATACTGTCAGCATCTATAGTACCTTCTTGACGGATACCATCCTTAGTACGTACTATATAATTGAATTGAGCCATTAATTATCTTGAACAGTAGATCGTAAAACTTCTGATATAGTAGTCTCACCAGTCATCACTTTACCTATGCCAGCCTCTCTTAGTGTAGTCATTCCATTTTTCTTTGCTTGCTCAAATAACTCATCTTGGTCAGCATTTTTATAAATCATATTTCTAACTTCTGAGTTAATCTCCATAATTTCATGAATTGCAGTTCTACCTTTATAACCAGTATTATGATTTGAAGATTTTGGTACTCCTTTATAAAACTTAGTTGAGTTTATTTTATCTTCTGGGAAACCAACTAAATCAAGTTCTTGTTTTTCAGGTTTATATTCTTCTTTTGATTCAGCATCAATAGTCCTAACTAATCTTTGAGCCATAATCAAATTCAAAGATGATCCTAATAAGAAAGGAGGAACACCTAAATCTAATAAACGAGCAATTGTTGAAGGAGCATCATTAGCATGGACAGTGCTAAAAACTAAGTGACCAGTTAATGAAAATTTAACAGCAATATCAGCTGTTTCTTTATCTCTGATCTCACCTATTAGTAATACATCTGGATCCTGCCTTAATATTGACCTAAGAGAGCTAGTAAAGTCTAATCCTATTTCATCATGCATTTGAACTTGATTGATTCCTGGAATTTGATACTCCACAGGATCTTCTACTGTAGTTATATTAATACCCTCAGAGTAGATTTCTTGTAATGCAGCATAAAGTGTTGTTGATTTACCGCTACCTGTTGGACCAGAGATTATAATCATTCCATAAGGTTGACGAATCCATTTCCTGAAGATCTTTAATTTTTCATCAGGGAAACCTAGATTGGTTAAAGTTAATTGTTTTGACCCACTACCAAGTAAACGTAGTACAACTTTTTCGCCATGGACAGTTGGTAATATTGAAACCCTTACATCAATATCTCTATCCTTAAGTTTTATTTTCATTCTTCCATCTTGAGGAAGTCGATGCTCAGCAATGTTTAATTTTGAAAGTATTTTTATTCTAGTAACCATACCATTTAAAGAAGACATAGGAGGAGTCATTATTTGCAATAAAACACCATCTACACGAATCCGTACGGAGACATTTTCTTTCCCAGGTTCAATATGGATATCTGAAGAATCTTCTTTTATAGCTTCATTTAAAATTAAATTTACTAATTTAACAAATGGTGCATCTTCTGCAGATACTTCTTCAGTACCTAAATCTAATTCATCTCCATCTTCTTCATCACCTTTGACAATGCTAATATTTGATATTGCACTTTCTACTTCATCAGATTTTTTAATCTTGCCATAATGTTTTTCAATAGCAGATTTTATAGAGGAACTTCCTGCTACACGAACATCTATATTTAAGGAGGTTAAATCTTTTAAAGCATCTAATACAGCTAAGTCCTCTGGATCTTCCATTGCTACAACTAAAGTATCACCAGATTTATTAAGTGCTAATACATTATTTTCTGCTGCAAAATCTTCTGGTATTAATTGAACTACTTCTTGATTTGCTAAAAACATATCTTCCTCTAAAATATGTTCTTGTCCTAATTGAAGAGAGAAAGCTTTTACTAAATCATCTTCACCAATGCTTCCTTGTTTTATTAGTACATGACCAAGCTTTTCTCTAGTATCTTTTTGTTCAATAAGTGCTTTATCTAGATCAGCTTGGGTAATAATATTCTCTTTTACAAGAATATCACCTAATTTCATAAATTGATAATTATTACTCATTATAATTTCCTTTAATTAATTCTTTTATGGACATGCATCTTCAGGAAATGGCTGAATTACAGTGACTGTTTGAGGGTCACTTGAGCCTCCCTGTGGATTAAGTAAATTTACGGTAATATTTGAATCAAAGTCATTACATTGGGCATTATTTTCACCACAATTTTCACAAACATTAATTCCTAAATCATATCGTATAGTCCATGTAACTTGTCCACTGCTATTTGTTATTCCATATGTTGGGTCATCATCAGGAATGCCATCTCCACACATACCTCCGGTTGCATCTCCATACCATGTTCCTGTTTGGAACCCACAGTTGGTTTGATTTAATTGTGGTGTGAAATCATTATCTAAAGCAATCCATGTGCCACCATTTTCACCACATACAGTACATTCATTAAAAGGCAATTCTTCTTCTGGATTATTAAATAGTCCATCGCCATCATCATCTCCAAAACATATGCCAGTTCCATCATTATTTTGATCAATTCCATCACATACATTAACAATAGTAGCACCAGGCGCATTTAAAGCTAGGATTCCATTATCAATTGGATATTGATAATAATCTGTTATAGAAGCTGTAACTGTAACAAATAATTCAGGAGCATCAGCAGTTAGCTGTCCTGAACCTGGGTTAACACCAAGACCTATAGTGCCTTCTGGTGTAAATGGTAATACTAAGCTTGCACCATCATGACTTTCTCTACTATCTATAATCAATTCATTTCCATCTGCACCATAAGTTTGTGCAAATAAAACAGTTTCATCAAACATTGTAGATGAACTATAGTATAGATATGTCCAAGCCTTACCTGGAAAACTTTCATTTTGAGGACTTTCATTTCCTGTTTTAGCTACCGGTTCAATATTTGCAGGATTAGTTTTTGCTTCCCATAATACTCCACCAAGCAAATTAATATCAGTATCAATAGTATAAGGGAGTAGTCCATCTGGGTTTTGGCATGTAAATGCTTCAAAATTATTATTGAATGGAGGTGGAAGCTCTGTTGGCACATCAAGTGGAGCTTTACATTCATATACTAATGAATCAATATCATTTTCACTTTTCCAATAAACCTGATCTCCTGCTAAATATATTTCATCTTCACTATATGGATTAGCAACTCCTCTTACAGAAAAATAAACATTTGTACTATCTGCAACAGGATTAGAATGAATATCCCAAATATCAACAGAAACTGGAATTTGATATAGGCCACCACCAATAGTAGTGATGTCTACATAGCTATAATTTATTACCCCTTCAGCAGGNGGGCCAGTTGCAATTGCCACAGGAGTCCCTTCAGCGACTGCGATTGGTGAATCTGAATCGTCAATCACACCATCTACATCAGGATATAATTCTACACGCAGCTGAACAGCACCAGGTCGTATACCTGAAATTATGGATACTGTACTGATACCATTTTGCGACAATACATCAACTACACCATCTCCATCATCATCTCCATCCATATTACACCCTAAAGGAGCGCCCATCAATGTAAACCGAACCCAATAAGGAATCGATATAAAATTACCGGTACCATCTTTTATAGCAACATCAACATCTGTTGATTCTATTCCACCGCCACCTTGAACTACTATTTCATTAGGGAACGGAGGAACAATTTCAATATATGATGGCTGAGTTGTAATTGTATTTATATAAATAGTATCAGATAATCCATATTCTGCAGCAGTTCCTACGATTGTAACGAGTCCAGCTGCATCATACATTTGGAATGTTGTTGTAGCTTCCATTTCAGTAGGCTCATCAGTTGGATCAGCTGTTGGTCCAAAATAAGAAAACTCATCAATAGAGCCAACATCTATCCAATCACCATCTTCATTTTGCTGAATTGCTTGCCATGAACACAGGGTGTTTTCTGGAGGATCATAGCCAGATGAGTCTGTCATAGTTGCAGTGATACTAGTAGAAGTTTGATCTAAATTTATTCCATATGGAAGAATATATTCATCCGCAACAAGTGTAAGTTCAGCTATGCATTCCTCACATTCAGGAATATCATCTATATACTCTATTTCTATAATATCAGTTACAGAATTATTTGATGCCTCAATTTGAACACTTCCCACAAATCCTTGTTCAGGGCAGTATAATGCTGTTGCAGGCTCACTATTAGCTCCTGTTGTAGAATTTATAGGAAATATAACACCATCATAGATGTCTGAATCTAGTTGAAAACTTAAATTTATATCAGGTAAAGCTAAAGAATTTTGATCTAGAGCGATTGCATATAAAGTATCGCAATAGACACTATCAATGGTTGTGACATTGACTGTTGGGTCCTGAGCCCATGCTTGTATTGCTGAGACTGCATTAGTCTCAAAAGCTATAGTATCATATTTTAATATTTTATTTTGAAAAGGTTCTTTAATATATGCAGCAAGGATGTCATTTCCACCATTTTGATTTATATATGTGACTCCTGCTGTACCTGAAATTGTGACAGTTGTATCTGCTGCCGTTAGAGAATCTGAAGCACAGGATGTATAAGTTAGACCTGCAGATAATATTCCGCTCGGTATAGAACCCGTCCATTGGGCACCATTACCTTGACAGGCTTCTGAACTATTATATGGTAGTACTATACCATTATCATCCGTGCAATCGCTGCCATCCCAGTTATATCCATTTTCAAAGCAATCTATTAATGGAGAACTATAGGGAAGAGCTAAACCGTCATTATCAACACAGGAACCTTCAATATTTCCACTATTATCAGACTGATATAGTTTCCAATTCACTGGAACATTGCATATTCCTACACCAAACTCATCTCGCACAAGTACTTCTGGTAAAGAATTGGTACCAAGCACATGTGTAAAATCAGGATCGTCTGGATCGAAAGAGAAATATTCTACTTGATACTCTATATTATTTATAAGTTGGTTTTCTGCTTCAACAGTATATTGTTCGGTCACTATATTGTTTTCACATGCAGTACTAATTTCAAATTCAACAGTTACATAATCTTCTTCACCATCATATTGTGAGAAATCAGGTATGTAGACGGCATATGCAACTCCTAAAGAATCTGTTATCTGCGAATTAGCTATTAAATAGCCAAGATTGAAATTATCATTAATTTTTTTAAAGCTTACAGGTACATTCTCAACTGGTTGTGAATTAATATCTAATGTTCGTGCCCAAAGAGTGTCAATTACAGTAACTACAGAATTATTTATAATTTCTTCACCTTCAGTTTGCCATGTTGCAACAGCATCTACTTCATCACACTGCACTTGCTCTGAAGTCATAAAACTTAATGAATGTTGATTGCAAACTTCCGATGGAGTAGCTAATGTGGCACATGCTTGTATTGTAGCAGTACCTAGATTGGTAACTTCATTAGTTGTGTTTAATGTAGCTTGGCAATTTCCATTTGCATCTGTTGTACATGTTTGAGGAGATATCGTTCCAAAGTCTGTTAAAATAGATAAGTTAATAGGAACATTTGGCAAACCAGCATTATTATCATCTGAAGCTGTTACAAATAATGTAGTATTATAATTTGAAGTATCTCCAACCACAACCATATCAGCAGGGCTTGAAATTATTGTTACATTATCTACAAGCTCTGAATAGTATGTATTTTCATTTATAAATTCAATCTGATAAGATTGAGAAACACCATCAGAACAAAATGAATCTCCTGAAGATTTTGTTGTTAAAGTATTTTCAATAAATGAAGTAAAAATATTTTTTGAAGACTTTTTATTTTTGTTTTTATTTTTTTTGTAATGTTGAAGTTCAGGGAAGTTGACAGTTCCTCCTGATAATGCAACTATTTCTTCAAGTGCTTCATACTGAACACAAGCTTGGATATCAGCAATCCCTGTATCATTATAATTTGAAATCAAATTATTTACACACTGTCCATCTGCACTAGTAAAGCAGCTACCACTTAATTGACCTAGTGTAGGATTAGTATCACTGCCATTTTGGAATAAAATTTCTACATTAGGAACAGCATTACCATCAGCATCAGATACAGAAGCTGTAATTTCAGTTGTATAAGTACTATTTTCAGAATTAAGCAACACTTGACCAATTGGGTTTGATACTAAATTTAATGAAGTGACTAAGTTCTCTACTGGTTGAACATCAAATGTCACATTATCACTAGCAGTATTACCATATTCATCTACATATGTAGCTATTATTTGAATTTCACCGGATTGGCCATTATCTTGATATTCTAAAAACACTTGTCCATTAAAATCTGTTAAGCCATTTGTGTTAAGATTAAGAAGAGTTCCCTCAGCGAAAGAATTATCATCATTTATAATTTGAGTTGAAATGATTTTACCTGATAATGGAACTCCTAAATCATTAGTTAAAGTAGCTACAACATTCGTAGTAGTGATATTATTATCCGAATAATTTAGACCAGATGTGTTTGCAGCCAATGTTAAAGTATAATTATAGATTGGATTTGTAATAGCGATAGTATTCGATGATTCAAACAGAGGACTACCTGAATTTGGATTCAGCAAATCCTCTATATATGCATTTACAGTAAAGTCATTACCTACATCATCAGGATTTATAACTGCATTAACAGCTGCATATCCATTTTCATCAGTATAAACGGAAGATGAAGATAGTGGGGCGATACTCTCTGATTGGTTGTCAAATTTGACAGGGACATTAGGGATACCTGTAGATGCTCTAAAAGTTACTGTAAAAGAAGAATCAGCATCTTGATCTATAACTAGCGTATTCGGATCAGTATATAATGATAAAAATTCAACTTGTTCAATATAGTAAAGGTCAGTCTCTACTAGAGTTACCATCGCAGAATCTGAAATTCCAATACATTCATTTCTTGTTGAATAAGTATTTAAATTATTCTTAATTGATTTGAAATTATTATTTTTTGTTTTAGCAGTTTGTTTATTCCATTTGTTTTTACCATTATATGATTTTATAGTTGCTTCAGTATTAACATTTGGGATTACATCTATTCCTGCATTTGCAAGTGATTGAATTGTTATACATGAGTACACAAATAGAGAATCTTTCATATCAATTTCATTATATCCAACAGATGCTACAACTTCGCACTCTCCATCAGAATCTGTAGTGCAAGTGGTAGGAGATATAGCACCAACACTTTGTTCAGCCATCTGAAAATCAACAACCACAGCTGGAAGACCAGCATTATCCTCATCAACTACTCTTGCTTTAAATGTAGCTGTATATTCTGAAGTTGTAGATTCAATTAATATTGGTCCAACAGGGTCTGCTTGGAGGCTCATTTCATCAACATCTCCATAAAATGGGGGAGATACTACAAAAGCAACAGATTGGTCAAAAGCTCCACTTGCATCATCAACAATTGATGCTGAGATGGTTAAATCACCACCTTCTCTATCAGTATAAGCCATCCAAGTAGCAACTACATCACCTTGGGAATCAGTAAGGTAAGGAGCATCCGTAACAAAAGTTCCTAGAGATTCAGTTGGATCTATTGCATTTTCTAGTGCAGAGAATGAAACTTCTATATTTTCTAATCCTCTGTTATCTTCATCTACAATAGTTACTTTAACAGATACATAGTCAACGCTGTCTTCATCATATCCAGAGACTACTGAAGTTTCTCCTCCAACGGATTCCATAGAAACATCATCAATAGCTAAATAATATGGTAAAAATTCCGCTGAGACTGAGGCATTTGCATCAATTTGGTTATCTTGTCCATAATCATAAGATGCTGTGAAAGTTACATTTTCAGCATCAAAATTATCATCAAACCAAAAATAAACATATCCATTTGCATTAGTTAATCCATCGCTATTAGCATCAAAGCCATTACCTTCTGAATCAAGTAGTGAGCCATCTCCATCCCATGCAAGAATGATAGGCTGATTATAAACACTAAATGAGCTACTAGAGGTTTGCAATCTAGCTATAAATTTCACAAGATTTGATGGCCCATCAGCATAATAGTAATCTCCAGTACTACCATTATAATTGTAGTTCGTCAAATCATAATCTGTATCAAGTTCAAGTGTAAGAGTAAATTCCGGTGTTGGAGGCTCAATAATAGGTATGTTCACCTGTTGTAATTGGGCTTCAGTATTATTTAATTCAGGGTAATTTAATCGTGCATATATGTTAGTAGTTTGAATTCCATTAGCAGACTGTTGTGGATGAGTAATACTAACTGTAGCATATCCATATTCATCAGTAAATACTTCTAATTCAGAAAATACGATGCTAGTATTGTCTGAGTAAAACATAACGGGCATATATTGCAATGGTATTCCATTACTATCCTTAACTCGGACATTCACTTCTAGAGCATCAGTGTTACCAGTTGCACCAGCTGTAATTTGTGGATCAGCATCATTAATTAATAATTCAAAAGAATTTACTAATGCATGATAAGGAGATATGATAAGGTTCTCACTTGTGGCTGTCCAAGCAGTATCTGGATAGGCAGGATTTAAATATGTTGCAGTTATCTGCATGGTTCCTGTTTTACCATTGTCATTGTAAAAGGCACTCGCAAGTCCACTATTAGATGTTGTAATACTACTATTTACAAATGGGTCTGATATAGATATATCATCACTTTGATAAGTTAAAATAATTTCAGCCCCAGATACCGGAACATTATTATTAGTTAGCATAACCTGTGCTTCAATAGGATTAGGGTCAGTGCACCCAGAACAACTATCAGCATAGTATTCATTGCCAATAATATTCATACTCAGTTGATATATTGGTGTTGAATTTGGACCAGTCAAACCATCAACCTCATCACATGATAGAGCGATGAGCAACATCCCGATTAAGAAACAATATTGTATTATGTATTTAAGATTATTTATTTTCATATAAGACCTCATATTCAATTTTTATTTTAGTATATCTTCAACTCTTTCTTCCATCTGCTCTAATCCTTTTAAAGCTTTTTCATCAATATTAAACTTCATTAACTGTTCTTCTGTTAACTTATGATATAAGTTTTGTTTAATTCCAGAATCACCTTCAGTAATAATTCTTGGAGTTATTTGTACAATCAAATCTGTTTTTAATATTACCTCTGAATTATGCTTAAATAAGTTTCCTAAATATGGAATCCATCCAAGCAAACGACCAAATACAGGCATATAACTGACTTGTTTTCTTTTATTGGCACTTAGCAATCCTGCTATCACAATAGTTTCACCATCCAATACTCGTACAGTAGTATTTGAAATTCGTTTTTTAACATGTGGAATATTACGTTCTGGTCCAATCATATCATAAATTGAGCTTACTTCTGGAGTTACAGATGTAGTAATATATCCATCATCATTAATAGTTGGTAGGATAGTTAATTTGATTCCAACCTCTTCTTTTTGAACTTTAACTTGTCCACCAACACCCCCGCTAGACAAAACATATGGAACTACATCTACCATCGATATAGTTGCTTGGTGGCCATTCAATGTGACTACCTGAGAATTAGCTAAGATTTGAGCTTTATTATCTTTAAGTAAAAAATCTAAAGCCAAGTCAAAAGCAGTTAGCTGTCTCGCTGCACCATAGCCAAAAGGGATAAGCCCTTTTATTGGACTCTCTTGATCAGCATCCCAAACCCTTTGGTAGTACATTTCTTCAGGCAATATAGATTTCATAACTTCCGTATAAGATTCTTCATATAACCCTAATTCATTTTGAGTAAAAGTTAGACCTGGAATTAGCGATTTAGAAAATTTAGTTCCTAAATCTACAGGTGCACCCGCCTCGCTTACCTTAAATGACACTCCGCTTAATTTAGCCCAATCTAATCCTACTTTTTCCTCGTCTCCCATTGATACTTCAATCAATCTAGCTTCCAATACAATTTGAGTAGCAGGAACATCAATAACAGCTATAATTTCTTCAATCTCTGCTATCTTTTTAGGACTTGCATTAATGAGTAAATTATTGCCTGATTTTTCAACTGTGATTTGATTTGAAATGTTTGCTAGAAGTTTTACTACATCATCAGTATTAGCATATTGTAAAGATATAACATGTGGTTTCACCCCTACATCTTCCATTATTTTATCTTGTTTAGCAACAAGAATTGAATTACCTATTATTTCATAACTTAATCCTGAAGCTCTAATGATAAGGTTGATTGCTTCGCTTACAGCAACTTCATCTAAGTGAATACTCAACTTGTCCTGTTCATTAACATTGGGTCCTGTTACTATATTATAACCACTTTCTTCAGCTAACATTGATAGTACTATCGCTAAAGGGGCATCATCAGCATGTAGAGATATAGTTTGTTCTTTATCTGCAATAGTATCTTGACTGAATAATAGACCAATAAAAATTAAAATCATATTTACGTACTTAATCATAGCTAATCCTTTTCTATAAATTATTTTTTTCTTTTTAATGAATAACGTTTTTCTTCACCATCTCTTAGAAAAACCAATTCATCATCATTTAATATCGTAATTTTACCGCCAGCAATAGTATCTCCTAGAGCCACTTTATAAGGTTTTCCATTATACTGAACTATTGCTCGATTTCCAACTTTAGCAAAAACTTTAATATCATTACTTGAAACACCAAAGTAACTTTCCATTCCTTCTAATTCTATAATCCGTCTCAAGTCGGTTGGATTATTTTCTTTGAATGTAAATTTGTATTCATCCTTTTGTTTTAACTTTGTTTCCAAATCATTGATTTTACTTAACAATTCTTTATCAGTGCCTGACTCCTCTTTAGAATAATCATTCCAAGCAATATTATATTCGTTATAATTATTATATTCAAGATATAAATAGTAAAGAATTGTAAGTGCACTAGCACCAATGAGCAAATTCCATACAAATGTTTCTCTTAAGTTCAATTTATTTATCCCCTTGCCTTATTAAGTGTGACTGCTGATATAACTAATGAAACTTTATGATTCATTACACTTTCAGGATCTTTCATTTTAGATAGTTTTTGTGCATTGCTGAAAAAACGAAATTCATCTATCACAATTAAACGATCATTTTTTTCTAAATCATTAACTAAATTTGCAAACTCTTGGAAAGTACATCTAAGTTCAAGTTTATAAGGAATATATGTATTTTTAGATCCGCGTTTTTCCTTAGAAACAGGCTTGATATCAATCACTTCTATGCCAAGAGATACAAATAAATCAGTCAAATTATCTAAGAAAGGCATTGATGCTTCATCGTTCTTACTATCGTTTGCTGTTAAAGCTAAATTTTCATTAAACAAATCAAGTACTCTGTTTAAATTTTTACTAAGTAAATCAGCACTAATAAATTTTTCATTAACTTTTTTTTGCTCAGCTTTTAAATCTAATAATTTATCAAGTTTGCTATTCATAAGGCTGTGTTGGAAATACGAACCTAATAAGAAAATGAAAAAAATAGAAAATAGTATAATATTCCTTTTCATTTATTTTTTAGCCTTTCTCTTCTTTTTTGAAGGTTTTTTTAGTTTTGCCTGAATTTTNAATGTNAATGTTTGTTGATTTTGAATAGTNTGCCTAAAAGAATTGATNAATTTTATATTNTGAAAGCTATCTTNGAAATTAGGATCTNCCTTTATAGTATTNATGAATTTTTCAACTACATCAAANTCTTTNACACCNTCTTCTATTCGAGTGATAGCAGTTATGTTCAACTTNCCCTTATCAAATTCAAGCTCTTCAATNACCATNTCTTTAGGAGTAAGNTCTGCTAATGCTTGAAGCTTNGGTGTCCAATAATTACGNTTTGATTCAAACTTAAATAGNCCNTCAATATCTTTTTTAGANAAATCAACTTGTCCTTCTTTTTTAAGNCTATTTATTTTTTGATTTAATGTATTTATATCNGTTTGTCTTAAATCTATTAATTTATTNANNTCATAGTTAGTATANCTCATGAAAGAGAATAAACAGACAAAACAAAATATAGCAGCAGCAGCCATATAGGTTCGATTACGATTAAGNAACATTTCTTCCATTTGGAAACGGCTAACTACTTGATTTAAATTTATTTTTATATATTTTTTACTCATTATTTATCAAGCCCTCTAATTGCCATTCCAATAGCAACTGCATATTGTGCTGGATTTTCTATATCTAANGAACACTCAGTATTATCGAANGGGTTTAGCATGCTTACTTCTACATTTAAATTTTCAGCTATATANCTTTGCAATCCATCCATTTGAGCAGATCCCCCTGCAATATAGAATTTATTAAAAAATGCCTGATTGCTTGTTTTCATATAATACCGCAGTGTCTTCCGCATTTCATCAACTAAATTAGAAAAAACAGTTTTTTGTTCTACTTTTATAGCTAAGGGGTCATGTGTTTCTTCTGAATCAGATTCATTATTTTCATTGCTGATGGAGTCTAGCCCTTTTTCATGCTTTAAGCTTAATGCACCTTCATAATCAAGCTCATTATTATTCATAACAGCTTGAGTAAAGTGAGAACCGGCTATATCTAATTCTCTAATAAAAAAACGATGATTTTGNCCCCAACACATTAAGGTAGTAGTACTATCTCCAATATTTATTAATACATCTACACCTTCTTCAGGTAATTCATTTGAATACAGATAGCAATTCATTAAAGCTAATGGNTCTGCATCAAATGTTTTTGATTTAAATCCTGATTTTTTCAGTATATCATTATGCTTGTTAATGTAATTCTTTGTGGTTGCCACTAGNAGTATGTCATTTTTATCAAGTTCTTCTTTGTTTTGTCCCATAATATGATAATCTAAAATTGGTTCAGTGCCATCCAATGGAATATGTTTTTTAGCTTCAAANTCTAGAGATTCTCCCANCTCTTCATCGCTCATCTCAAGTGTNGTAAGCTGTTTAATGCTAGCTTCTTTNCCNGTTAATCCAGATATTATATTTTTCATTTTNCGAGGTTTAATTTCGAGTTCTGCACAAAGTTCTCCTATTGCAGCTACAAATTGTGCTTGACTGATATCCTCAGGNACTTTTTTACTATCTGTTTTAATAAATTTACTACCAGCTTTCAAAATGTGCAATTTATCNCCATTCATTTCTGTTTGCACCATTTTAATATAAGATTTGCCAATGTCTATACTTAAAATCATAGTTATTCAGGTCTCCCATATCCTACCATACTCATCCGTACAGTATTACTTTCACATTCAGTTACTTTAATTGCACCAGGCGGAGGGAAGTATAAATTATTATCAAATTTATAGTCCTTATCCATGCCAATGTCGTTAGTAATATATGGACCGGGGTTATTTCTCATCATATATCCACGATATTTTTGAATAATACCACCCCAAAGTCTCAAATCACCTCTGCCATTATTAGGCTCAGTATTGTAAATCTGCCTTCCTCTATTATCTGCATGAGGAGGTGTTTGAGAACAAGATCCTCCATCTCCTAAATCATAAGGAGGGTTCCCAGCGCACCCAGTATTATATCCATGTTGCCAATAATGCATAACAAAAGACTCATTTAGAGCTGCAATAGAAGCATGTAAATTAATTCCACCAGTTCTATTTTCAGGACTATTTGCTACAACAACATTTGCAGCAGATACTAATCCCATAATATTTTCTGATCCACCACAATCACCCGGAGATTCAAAATCGCATATTGTATTCCCAAAGAAATCATAAACATCAGGTTGAGGGGGACCACCATTTGTGCCGACAGCATCAGCATTTCTCAAATCATTAGTAATCCATATATTGGCTGGCACAGTATCTATTGGAGCACCTCCATAAGCACCATTCGAATTAAACCACGCATGTCTTCTATAAGTTGAATAGCCATCATATCCAGCACAGCCCGCATCAAGACAGTTATTTCCTCCAGCAGTATCCCATCCTGATGTCACAACCGTATAAGACCCTTTAAAAGTCCCATGTACTCGTACAGGGCCACCTTTTACATATATAATAACCTCAGCACCTTCTGGATGAGTTTTGATTTCATCTTGTATTAAATTTCCACCTTGATTATATGCCAATTCAAGGTTCCAATCTAAACTAGCTCCACCTGCAGCAAATGCTTTGTCTGCAAAGTAATCAGTGAAATTTTCAACATCATAATGAGACAATCTAGTTCGTCCACCACCAGGCCCATCATTCATTTGGCTAAAACCTGCTTGATAATCAGTATTGAAAACTTCATTATATGTTGTGGGTAGATATATGGCACCGAATAATTGTTGAGGATGACTAGTAACTCTTAATGAAGAAAAATCATGCAGAGATTCTTCGTAAGGGTCACATTGGGTAATATCTCCAACTAATGAATTATTTATATTTGGCCCTCCACATAAAGCATTGATTTGAGCTAAATCTCCAGCATCAGGGTTGTAAGGATTCACATCAGGCATTCCCTCTAGATTATGCGGCATTGAATAAGTGTAATCCCACAATCCATCACCATTGCAATCTACAGTAGGATTTTCTGTTGGCTCTTGACCATTACATGTAAGTACATCAGCTCTAAGGTAGGGTGGCATCAAATACCACCATCTTTTAACTCTGTATCCACCTGATGATAAAAATTGTATATCCGTCATGATTAAAGTGTCTTTTAATACAGCGTTTAAATTAGACTGATTAGATAACCGAAGCATTTCAGTTGAATCATAAGTATCATATGCACTAGCACTCAAAACAGTTTCTTTATATCCTTGCAATGGGAAACATATAGGATCACGCACCTCATATCCAGGATGTATATCAGGTCCTTCAGCACTTAGAAATATATCATCTTCATCGCATCCACATTGAGAGAAATCAGGTAATATAGAATCTCCTTCAGCAACATTAGTTGTATTAAATTCTGAGTTAACCCAGTATGGAGGGTTTGTATAATTATTATTCGTCGCTTTTGTCACATATACTAAATTATCAAATGTAGGATACGGGAAAGCACTACATATCAACATCGGATCAAGAGTTTGCACAAAGCCAACTAAACTCTGCTCAGTTGAACCTAGTGCATCATCTCCGCCAAAGCATGGCTGTCGTCTTTCGTCATTATCTCCGCCTGTAGGACCAAAAATTCCAGGTGCACCACCAGCCAATTCATGATGAGTGAGATACATAAAGTCTGATAGTACTTCTACAGTATACCTTACCTCCGCAGAATCAGTCATATAAATTTCATTGCCAAATATATTTTTAACCTTGGCTCGGCCATAAGCAACGGCACTTCGTTCTGGTCTTCGTGTAATTTCATTTGCATATGCTTGCAGCCTTATGTCGTAAAACTCGCCCATATCAATGTCCGATGAGTTTGGAATTCCTGCATTAGGAAAAAAAGAAGTTGTATTTTCAGGCTTATAGTAACCTGAGAATGTTTCAGTATCAATGATTCCAATATCATATTCACTTTGGTCATCCGAACTAAATGGTGGCCAATCAGAACTTCCAAGGGAAGGCATAAAGTTGCCATTGTCAGTAGGTCCTGCAATGGTAATTGCAACTCCTGATTCAGCATTTAGTCTAGCTTTTACTTTTGCAATTCTGATATCCAAGTTTATTTTTTTATTTAACACTCTTTCCATATATCCAACCGTCAGCAGCATAGTCCCAAATGTGAGAGCTACAGCTGCAGGTATAATCATCCCTGATATTTTTTTCTTATTGACAAAATTAAATAAATTCATCTGTTACAAAAAGGGTNCTCTGAAAATCAATAGTATTGTATAAATCCATCGACCTTCCATTTCTTTTATATATTTCTATTTGCAAATCTACAACATAGATGGCACTTTCGAGTTGGTTCCCATCATAAGGCCTATTNCCATATTTTTCAGTGCCCGATGCAAAGCTCAATTCATTGCATTTAAATTCTGATATTGAAACAGCATAACCTTTATTTTCAAATTCATTATAATACTGATTCACAGCATCATTATTAGTGTGTATAGGTTGATTATTTTTATTTATTTGATGTTTTTGTATATTTTCATGTATTGGATTTGAAACCATATAGTCAACAGANTATTTAATATCAGCAGTATTATCATTAAACTCTACCCTGACTATAGAATACCCATCAGTATAGCTATCTATTCTGATTTTATCTATATCAGCTTTTGTAAATGATTTAGCCATGTCATCAAGCACATAATTTCCGTATCTCTGCACCTTCTCATGCACATCCTCATAAGAAAGCTGTCCCCATATACCAGACCCTAACAATGTAAAACCAATCAAAAGAATTGATGAAAGAATAGTTCCTACCATCAATTCCATTAGAGAAAAGCCGCTTATATATTTACTGTTATTTAAATTCAATCTGATACACCTTGAAATTCAACTCTCTTTCCGGAATGTTAGACTCACCATATCTATCCTGCCAAGTAATCTTTGTTTCTAAAGAATATAGGGGATAAGGAAAATTTCCATTCACAGCAGACCCTTTTTTTGACAGAACTGCTCTTATAGGCCTGTTGTTCTTATCTACCAAATCAAATTGTGGACCAGGTGTCCACGTGTTTGTACCAGCCCACTCTCCAGCAGCAATCTTCGCTTTCCAAAAGTCAGTATAGTTAACTAATTGTTCAAAAGCCTTTTCTTTGGTATTTAATAAATCAGTCGTTTTGCGAATATTACTTACTCCAAACATAATTGCTCCCGCTGAAACAGTAGCAATTACTGTAGCAGCGAGAAATTCAACTATTGAGAATCCTTGAACAAATTTATTCATTGCTAAAAAACACCTTTTTCAAATATTTCAGGTTTTTCAGCAATTTGAATAGCATCGTCTCTTGTAATCAAACCCTGATCCAGCAACCTTTGAAGGTCCTGATCTAAAGTTTGCATACCTTCTTTTCCACCTGCCTGAACAAGAGAAGGAATTTGATAAATTTTATCTTCTCTAATTAAGTTTTTAATGGCAGTGTTTGCAATCATTATTTCACATGCCGGAACCCTTCCATCACCAGTCGTCTTCTTTAAAAGTTTTTGTGCAACTACTGCTACAAGACTTTCTGAAAGCATTGACCTTATATATGATTTACTATCCGTTGGAAATACATCGATAATTCTATCAATTGTTTTTACCGCACTTGAAGTATGCAATGTTGAGAAAACAAGGTGACCAGTTTCCGCAGCTGTCAAGGCAAGCTGAATGGTTTCCAAATCTCTCATTTCACCTACCAATATAACATCAGGATCTTCTCTAAGTGCAGATTTAAGAGCATTTGCAAAAGAGTGTGTAGAGTGTCCAATTTCTCTTTGGTTTATCAAAGAGTTTTTTGAAGAATGAAAGTATTCAACAGGGTCTTCGACTGTAATTATATGCCTATCTTGAACTTCATTGATATGATCAATCATAGCTGCTAATGTGGTTGATTTACCACTTCCCGTAGGTCCCGTCATTAGAACGAGTCCACGATCTAATTCAGCAAGTTGATTTAAGATAGGAGGAATTCCAAGTTCTTCAGCAGATTTTATTACAGAAGATATAGTTCTAAACACAGCTGAGATACCATTTAGCTGTCGAAAGAAGTTTACTCTGAATCGTCCCTTCCCCTTAAGTTCAGTTGAAAAGTCGATTTCAAGTTTTTCCTTGAATATGCTTTGTTGGTTTTCATTAAGTATTTCTTTTGCAATTTCAGACATGCTATCATTGTCCATCTCTGGTAATTGCAATTTTTTCATATCCCCATGAATTCTTACCATAGGGACAGAGCCCGTACTTAAATGTAAATCAGATGCTCCACTTTCTAAAGCATAGTTTAACATTCTCTCTATTGAAAAACTCATTATTCGCCAGAGTCGCCTTCATCCTCTTGGCCATATCCTGTATATGTACCTGTAGCGATGTCGAATGTTATTGTGTTATCTGCACCACCACCCATTTTATCTGTGCTAGTAGCTGTGATTGTACCTGTTTCTCCAGACTCATCAATTTCAAGCTCAAATGCCCACTTTTCCAATACTGAAGGCTTAAGATCTAAGTAACCGTCTTCCATATCTGTTAAATCAGTAGGATACTCGCCATTTTCTTGCTTGTACATATCGGCACTCATATAAATGTTTTTTATCTGTATCTTTGCATCAGAAGCATATCCTTTTTTTACATACTTAAAATAAGTAGGAATAGCTACTGTTGCCAAAATACCAATGATAACAACAACAATTAATATTTCAATCAAAGTAAACCCTTGACGCAGTTTTGTTAAAAGATTTTTCATTATCTTCTCCTATCGTTTTATTTATTTGTTATAAAATATAATTAGCTTGACTAAACCCTAAATATAGGTATAATTGATGCATGCATAAAACTACAGATTGTAACAAATTGTAATTATTCTTGCAGCTGCAGTTTTTACGACAATGTTTCACTAGTAGCAGACTGTCATTAAAACGAGCCTTTTTTTTAATTACAAATTGATACAAAGTAAGTATGGTTTTTATGGATTTGGGTTATCTATTTTAATCATGTACTAATTAAGATAGAATTTTAATTCAACTAGAAAATTTGTAAGGGATTTTAAAATGAAATTATTATTATTGTTATTATTAAGTTTTAGTTTTACATCAAATTATCAACTTTCGTCAGAATCAGCTGGGAGTACTGTTTTAAACTTTACTAATGGTCAGGTCAATATTGATAATTTAGAGGGTTTTTCTCGAATATTGTCAGCGAACAATTCAAGTACGACAGAAGAAGGTATGCCAGAGTTGCCTGTGTACACTAGTTTCTTTCAAATGAACACTGAAAAAGAATATTCAATTAGTTATGAAGTGGTATCTTCGCATACTATTGAGGACATTAATATTTATCCCTTTCAAGGTCATGATGATGAAAGGCCCTTAAGTAAAAATATAAAAATAGCTCAATCTATATATGATTCAGAATCAATCTATCCAAATCAAAATTTATCTCTATCTGATCCAATGGTAATGAGAGATATAGAAGTTGGAATGATTTCGTTTGTACCATTTCAATACAATTTTGGAAGTAAAACATTAGAGGTTTTTGATGAAGTAGAAATTACAATTAGTGAGGTTGGAGATAGGGTAAGTACATCAAGTATCCCAAGTAAAAGGTCACTTTTGTTTGAACCATTCTATGATCAGTTAGTTGTTAATTATGAACCGCTAGAAAGTAGAAATGATTATCAAGTATCTTCAATATTATATATTTGCGGAGGGAGCTCGATTTCTCATCCATATGTTGTTGACTTAATAGAGTGGAGAGAGAGGCAGGGATATATAGTATATGCAGTCTCAACAAGCGAAACAGGAACCTCTACAAATAACATATCAAATTATTTAGAAGACGCATATGATAATTGGGATAATCCTCCTGAGATAGTTGGATTTATCGGAGATGTTGGTGGAAGTTATAATATATCAACTTATAATATTGAGGGTGGTGCAGGTGATAATGAATATGCATACATTGAAGGTAATGACTTTTTGCCTGAAATATTTGTTGGAAGAATTTCTGCAAATAGTTCAAGTGATTTATCTAATATTATTAATAAAACATTAGTATATGAGCAAGGAACAGCTCAAAGTGCAGGTTGGTTTGAGAGGGCTGCTCTTGTTGGAGATCCTTCATCTTCAGGTCTGTCTACAATTACAACGAGTCAATACATGGAGAACTTATTTGAAAACCATGGAATGACAGATATGAGAACAAATTATAATAATGGAAGTTATGATAGTTGGGTGGATGACCAATTTGATGATGGAATTTTATATTACAGTTATAGAGGTTTTTATGGGTCTAGTGGTATTAATCCAGACAATGGTTGGGATAGCGGGAGTGAAACTCCATTTGCAGTTACTGTAACATGTGGTACTGGCGATTTTGATGGTACATCTGATAGTGAAGATTTTGTTAGAGTCGGCTCAGTTAATAGTCCAAAGGGTGCTGTGGCTTGTGTAGGGGTGTCTACATCAGCAACGCATACTGCATATAACAACATTGTTTCTATGGGTATTATGGCTGGTCCATTTTCATTTAATATGCATCATGCAGGTGCAGCTTTAGCATATGGTAAAATATCATTATATATGACATATCCAACGAATCCATATAATTGTGTAACTAAATTTTCTCAGTGGCCAAATTTAATAGGTGATCCTGCGTTGCATTTATGGACAGATAGCCCAAAAGATTTTGAACCTGAATTTAATTCAAGTGTCCCTGATGGAATAAATTATTTAAGTGTTTTAGTTAAGGATGAACAGGGGAATATAGTTCCTAATGCAAGAGTTTCTGTTAGGTCAAGCAATGTTTTTGAATCTGTATATTCAGATGACTCAGGTGAGGCTATGTTGGTTTGGCAAGGGGATGCAACAGGTGCTTTAAAATTAAGTGTGCATAAAAATAATTTTAGACTTTATGAGAGCATTGTTAATGTTGGTGCCGTACAGGGGCCCGCTGTATATCTTGATCAAACTAGATCAATGGTGGATGATAACCAAGAGGGGCAGTTGAATCCAGGTGAAACAATTGATCTTAATTTGCGATTAGTTAATTTAGGTTTAGAGGATGCTGATAATGTTTCTGTTGCTATTGTTTCAGGATCTGATAAAGTATATCTTGCTAATGATAGTATTGTTTTGAGTGAGATTGGTGCTGATGGATATGCAGATGTTGAATTTGAGTTATCATTAAGTGATGATGCATATGAATCAGAAGATTTAGATATGAAAGTTTATATATCAGATTCAGAAAGCAATAGTTGGTCGCACAATATCCCATTACATGTTTATGGTCCAAAGCTTGAAATGACATATTATAATTCCAATGGTGTGTTGTTAGAAAAGAATGTGGAAGCAGAGATTGATTTGCATATGGTTAATAGCGGTTCTGTGAATATGTCTAATGTGAACATCGAATTATTAGATAATGCAAATTTGACTTTTGAAAACAACTATTTTACCATTTCTGAGATTGAAGAAACCTCTGATTTTGTTTTATCAAATTTAATTATTAAGCCAACTTCAAATGTGATTAATGGATCTCAGGTNTCTGCAAATTATTCNTATAGTAGTTCTGAAGGCTATAATGGACAAGGTTTGATTACTTTTGATGTTGGAACTAGAGAAGTAGGTGANCCTATGGGGCCAGATGAATATGGATATTACATTTTTGATTCTGAGGATACTGAATATCCAATTGCACCTGTATATGATTGGATAGAAATTGGTCCAGGTTCTGGTCTTGGAACTAGCTTAGGTTTTGAAGATGCAGGTAATGGTTGTTTGACTACTGGTGGNTGGTATGGATGCAATGGTTTNCCAGATGATATCGCAGTTGTTTCATTAGGTTTTGATTTTGATTTTTATGGAGTTACATATGATGAGATCACGGTCAATTCAAATGGTTACATATCATTTGTAAGAAATCAAATGTCTTCATTTAGGAATTATAATATTCCAGGTGCTGGTGGACCCTCTCCAATGGTTGCTGCTTTTTGGGATGATTTGAAAGTTGGTCATAATAATTCTGCAAAAGTATATAAATATGTTACGGATGAGTATGTTGTAATTCAGTGGTATGAAGTTGAGACTTATCAAAATGATAGTGATAATAATTTCCAAATAATTATTTATAATCCTGAATATCAATCTCATAGTACACCTACAGGTGATGGTGAAATTAAAATTCAATATAGAGAGTTTAATAATACTACTCAAGGAGATTATTCTCAATATACTCCAATACATGGTTGCTATGCTACNGTTGGTATTGAAAATCAATTTGGGAANGTGGGGNTAGAGTATACATTTGATAATGAGTATCCTGAAAGTAATATGGTTTTATATGGAGAGAGNGGTGGTAATCCAGGTGCAGCNATTTTAATNACAACAAGCCCTGGATCTGTAAGTATGCCTGGCGATATGAATGATGATGAGACATTAAATGTACTAGATGTAGTTACTTTAGTCAATGTTATTCTTAATGTAATAGAGCCAACTCAAGGACAATTGTATGCAGGAGATATTAATAGTGATGGAGGCATTAATGTNCTAGATGTTGTATTGCTTGTTAATATGATATTAAATACAGGAGTTTAATCTTATATTTTCTTTTTTAAAAACCCNAACATAGTTTTATTTGTTAAGACTTGTTGGGGTTTTTTTATATAATAACTTAAATTTAAATGTTACTTAATTAATATAATCTAGATACTATGGTCATTTCATCATTAATTGTGATTTTAACAATGTTAATCCTATTTGGTATAATTGAAAATTACTACCATAATAGAGCATTGGCAAAAATACCTATAAGGATACATGTAAATGGTGCTCGTGGAAAATCAAGTGTTACCAGGTTAATTGCTGCAGGTTTGCGTGCAGGCGGCATTNTAACTATGGGAAAGACTACAGGTTCAGCACCTCGAATTATAGATAAGCAAGGTAGAGATTTAATTATTCATCGCCTTAGGTCTGCATCTATAGGTGAGCAAGTTAAATTAGTACGAAATTTTTCAAAGAAAAAAATTGAAGCNCTTGTGATTGAATGTATGGCTGTTCAGCCNCAGTATCAGTGGATAGCAGAACAGAAAATGATTAAATCTACTATAAGTGTGATTACAAATGTAAGACCAGATCATTTAGATGAAATGGGTTCCACAATGTCAGACATATCATATTCACTATCAAATACAATTCCATTTAACGGCTCTTTGATTACAGCAGAGAGAGATTATTGTACTGAGTTGGAAGAAGTTTCAGAAAAGAGGAACACTACAATAAATATTGTTGATTCAAATAATATATCGGATGAATACTTAAATAAATTCCCATATTTAGAGCATGCAGACAATATAGCAATAGCTCTTGAAGTTTGTAAGAATTTAAATATTGATTCTGATGTAGCCCTTGAAGGGATGTTGCGAACCCCTCCAGATCCAGGGGCATTAGTTATATGGAATTTAATTTTTGAAAACAGGGCAAATCAATTTGTAAGTGCATTTGCTGCAAATGACCCTAAATCTACTTTGCAAATATGGAAGTTATTATCTAATAGAATAGGAAGTTCTAAGTCATGTATATTTTTAAATACTAGAGCTGATAGAATGTATAGAACAAATCAATTGATAAGTTTAGTATTGAATGAAATTAATCCTGATTTTTTTATAATTAGAGGTGACAANCTCCCATCTGAACTTATTTCAAAAATAAAAAAAGAAGGTATTGAATTGAGGTTGTTTGATAACAAAACAACTCCTGATGTTCTTGTTGATTATATAAAAACATTAGATAATCATTTTATAATGGGTATAGGTAATATAGTTGGATGGGGAGAAGAGTTTGTTAACATCTTGAAAGGTTATAAGTCTGATGATAGCTGACCCGGAAATAGCAATAGGCTTAGGAATTATTCTTAGTTTGTTTTTCACTGAAACTCTAGGTGTAACTGCAGGAGGTGTGATTGTGCCGGGCTATATTGCGTTGTTTTTACATCAGCCTCAGATGGTTTTAGGTACTTTTGCAATAAGCATTGCAACATATTTGATTGTTAAGCTTCTATCTTCTTTCATGCTTATATATGGTAAGAGACGATTAGTTTTAAGTCTATTAATAGGTTTCTTCATAGGTTATTTTGTTAAAGAAAATGTCCAAGATGGTTCGTTATTGGTAATTGGTAATATTATTCCAGGTTTGATTGCTAGCTGGATGGATAGGCAGGGAGTTTTTAGAACAATTAGTGTAATCTTGATTACGGCTAGCATTGTTCAATTAATGCTTATGTTATTATATAGAGGTGTTTTTCATGTTTAGACCTCAAATACAAAAAACAAGAGTATTGGCTGTCCTCGCACTTACTAGTCTTTTAATGGTTTATATATCATCAAATTCAACTGTTACAGATGTTGCATTAGGATATGAATATAAATTAGAATCTGCTAAAATTATGGATAGTGCAATTAAAATATTAAAAAAAGANGTTAAAGATAAAGGATACACTATCTATAAAGATATTGATCCTAACACTACTGGTTTAATTTTTAAAGAAGATAGTCCAATTAGAACTGGATCTGGAGATTTGGAGTCAAAACAGACTACTCTTAAAAGCAATTTTGCTGCATTAATAGTGGATGAATTTATTAAAGCTGGAATTAGTGTAGGAGATACTATAGCTGTTGGGATGACGGGCTCAATGCCAGGTGCAAATATAGCATTGTTATCAGCCTGCAAGGCAATGAATGTATACCCGGTCATTATTAGTTCTATGGGTGCATCAATGTGGGGTGCTACTGAATCTGATTTTACTTGGATTGACATGGAACATATATTGTATAAATCGGCAATTTTTGAAAAGATAAGCATTGCATATTCTCTAGGTGGGAAAGGAGATTGTTTAAGAAAAAGTAAGAATGAAGATGGACGAAATTTATTTGAAGAAAAAGTAAAAAAATATAATATACAAAAAATTGATTATTCTATTTCTGATATGAATAATTTATATAAAAGTATTGATCAAAGAATAGATTTATTTAATGATAATATTGGTTCCATTGATAATTATGTTGCATATGTTAACATAGGTGGGGGTGCTGCAAGTATTGGTGTAGGTGGGAAAGATCGTTTAAATACTCCAGGATACTTGAAGCCTAAAAAAGTATTATCTCAAAAGCCCAATGAAAGTGTTGCTAGGTATTTTGCTGAAAATAATATTCCATTAGTGCATGTGTTGCATATTCAACAATTTGTAAAAGGGATATTGCCTTTTGGTAGCGAAAAAATACCTGTTGGTGAAAGTCGAATATATAAACAAGAAAAGTACAATNTAATTGTAAATATAATAGCATTGTTCATTTCATTAGGGTCGGTTGTTTTCATAGGTATAAAAAGCCATAATCAAATTAAAAAAAGAATGCAATCATATGAACCGGAATCCATACTTTAATAAATTCTTTTTATTGCTTTTTATTATATCATTTTTGCATAGNAGGATATTAGTGCCTCAGTCAGATAATCAATTCTCTGAAATGCTTTATAAAAATAATAAAGAAAGAGAGTATCATGAAGTAACTAGAAGTGGTTTGGAGTACAAGGTTAAAGGNCCTGCAGAGATTAAAATTTTTTCAAAAGCAGCATTTCCAAAGAAGACCGTTAATGAATCAAAATCCTTTAGTTATAATATATCAATAAATGGCTTGTCAACATCGGCTAATAATTTAAAAAATATAGATAGGAAAACAACATCCCTATCCCATCCGATGCATGTTTATACTTATTCAGCAAAAGATGTTATAGTTGTACCTGGTGGAGACTACACCATTAAAATTGATAAGAATTCTACTTTAGGCCCTCCTATACTTGTTCGTCTATCTAGGTCTGGCAGGAAATCAAAAGANAATATTAAAGAAGAGTTTCAAATTTCAAACAATCTTCTAAAATATAAATTGAAGAGTATTAAGAGTTCAATGAAACCGACTTATTATGGCTTAAATGAGGCTTGGCCATTGCATTTGCCAAATGATGTTGAAGGTTTGTTTGAATTTAATTTGAGAGGTTTTCATGATAATCATTTAAGCAGGCCTGAGCTAATTGAAGCTGTTTTACTTAAGAATGGTAATAGAAGTGCCACCTATCATATTTGGTCTTCACCTCACCCATCTACGATAATTGATGGTGATGGTAGNGTTCCTAGTAAATTGAATAAGGTTTATCTTTATTTAAATNAAAATAATTATTTGTTTACTATTAAAGGTATAGATTCAGAAATGCTTGTTAAAATAAATNGGTTTATAAAATGAAATATATATCTATATGCTTAATAGTATTCAATTTATGTTTCAATCAATCNTTNTTAGATCGATTAGTTGTTCCTATTTATTTAAACTCTGAATTTGGATATGGNTATGATGATAACTANTTAAAGCTTTCGNTTCCTGAACAGGNNAGCCAGNTAGAAAATAGNCTTGGAGATTCTAAGCAAATAGACTCTAAAATTATAAAAACTAAATTTAACATTCTTTATATGCCATATATTTTTCATAATCACGATACTAAAGTTAATTTCTCTATTTCATCATCAAAATATTTATCATCCAATTTAAAATCATATAATAATTATTTAGTAAAGATATCTCAGCATTTAGCTCCATATACATGGATTAAGTTTGGCTATAGCTATACTCCATCATTTTATATTAAATCTTATAGGCAGTCAGATCCACATATTTTGTTCGGTATTGAAGATAGTTATATGCCATCAATGTTTGCATCGGAGAAGGTTTCTATTGAATTGACAGCTCCAATACCTTTCTTACACAGAACATATTTTTCTAGTAAATATTTATTTGAATCTCAATATTTCAATCCTAGTTTTAATGAATTTGATTTAGAAATAACTAGTTATTATTTCAAGATTAGGAAGAGATTGTTAAATAAGTTAAGTCTTTCGATTGCATATATGAATTCTACCGCAGATAATATTTCATTTATGAATAGCATGCTTTCAACGATTGATAAAGATAGAAGTTATATTCAGAATAAATTATATATGTCCTTTTCTATTCAAAAGTTTTATTTGTTAAATAGGGAAATTTCATGTGGAGTTTATTCTTCTTATGAAATGCGAGAATTCTCATCCTCATTGGTCAATGATAAATTGCACTTTAAGAGAGAACATAGTGATTTAACTATTAATTATTGGATTAAAAGACATTTCAATAATAATTTTGATTTCAAAATTAAAGCAGTAAGCCGAGAGAGAGTAACTTTATCTCCTTATTATACGGAAGGTACTACTGTTAACAATTTTAAGTCTTTTCAAAAGTTTGAGATGTGGTTATCTATTATATTAAAAATGGATATTAATGTATATTAATAAATATATAATAATGTTTATGCTAATTGTTTTGTTTAGCAGTTGTAACCAGCCTGAACTTGCTAGCGATGCTAACGGGTATATCCAATATTCACAATACTTAGATGGGAATGTGCGTTCATTTGATATTATTAATGATTCATTGTTTGTGGCGAGTGAAGATTATGGAGTCGTTGTTTATAAGATAATGCAAAGTGATGGTAAGATTTATTTAGATTCTTTAACTGCGACTAATATAGTTGGAAACCCCGTTACTTTGGATATAGCACCAGAATCTAGATCTTTGATTATATTGGATGATTACAATCATACTTATATTGGTAAATTAGACAAGTTATCGTCAATGAGTGCGGTCCGCTGTGACGATTATCAGAGAAAATCAACTTTTATAGATTATAGTGATAAGCCAATTGAATTGATTACACCTTTTAGACATAAACCTACTCAAAATGAAGTAGATACATTGGCATGGGACACCTCTTTTATTCATAGAATCAAATTCTCTGAAGATGTATATGCTTTTGATGTATACTCTGGAGATTGTTCTGATACACTCTATAAATATTTAAATTATGAGATTGAGGATGTTTTTTATAATAATGAGAAATTATATCTAGTTAATCCTGAAGATACCGTTTATTCAGTAGTTTCATTGAATCATGAGGTATCTATGGATACATTTTCAGTGATTGACACATTGGTTTTGAATGATAAACCGCTAACTATGAAAACAAATGAAAATTATATGTTTATAGGTTTAGATGATAATCAAGGATGTTACATAAAGTTACTTGATTCAAATAATTTAAATCATAGTAATTTTAGTATAGCATTAGGCTATGATATTCAAGATATACAGGTATCTAATGATTATATTGCATTAAGTTCTGGGTATGATGGGTCTTTGGTCTTTGAATGGAGTGAATCTGCATCCCCTGAATTAAGTTTTTTACTAGGTGGAATTTATGCTTATAAAACAGTAATGTATGATGATTTGAATATGATAGTTGGGACTAAAAATGGTTTACATATTTATGAAATAGAAAGGTGATTTTTGTGTTTAAAATTTTATTTACTTTAATCTTTAGTATTGGATTTTCTCAACAGTTTGGTTGGGTTGACAATGGTGAAGCACTTAGGCAAGGGGTGCATATAGAATGGCAAAAAACTGGCGACATTGGCAATAATGGTGAAATGATTTTTGCATGGTCAGATACACGTACATCAGATAGAGAAGTATATGCTCAAAAATTTGATTCATCAGGCAATAAGCTTTGGGGTGACGACGGAGTAATTGTTGTTGAGTATGAAGGTCGTCAAGAAGACCCTATCTTGATTCATGATGGCAATGGTGGTGCATATGTTATTTGGCGTGATTATAGGGTGGAGCCAGATCCTGTAGGAGATGTATATGCTCAGCATATTAATTCAGATGGTACTTTATCGTATCCAACTGATGGCTTTGCACTTTCAAATGAGCCTGGCTATCAAGTTTCATTGAATATGTGTAGTGATGGACAGGGTGGTGCTTATGCTATTTGGATGGATACTAGTGGTAAAACATATGCTTCTCATCTAACTCCTGATTCATCTCAAATTCCAAATCCGGGTACTGGAACAGTTATAATGGATCATGATTGGACTTATGCTAGCATTAGTCTTGAAACTGCAGGTGGTGGTGATGCGATGATGGTTTGGTTTGATGAGCGTATTGTCGACGGTCAGCCTGTGCAAGATATCTATTCTCAGCGTATAGGCCTTGATAGTAATGGGGATATTATAACAAAGTGGTCAGCTCCTCAAGAAGGTGGTATTCCAATATGTACAGCAGAGGGAAAACAAGAAGGCGCAAAAGTTACTTATTACAATGAAGATTGGAATGTTGTAGTGTGGGAAGATAGCCGGCATAATGATTATCTAGCAAACAATGGTGCTCCATCAAGTATTGATATTTATGCACAGTTTATAGATGCTGATGGAAATAAGGCAGATGCATATTATGAAAATGGGAACCCTTTAGTTTCAAATTTATGTTATGATCCAACATCTTGCACTCCATCATTTCCATTGTCAGATCAAACAAATCCACGAGTTAAGGCTGCAGATGGTGCTGCTTTCGTTATTTGGATAGATAAACGGAATAATAATGATGATATATATATGCAAATGATAACACCTGATAATCCAGCTGTATTATCAGGCTCATCCAATTATCCTTTTGACGGTGTAGTGGTTACGGATGCTGCTTCTACTCAAGGGTCTGCAAGATTGTCAACGGATGGTTTTGGAGGTGCATATATTGTATGGGACGATCTTCAAGAGGCTCATTATAATTTATATATTCAGCATTATGATTCCAATGGTGCTGCATTATTTCAAGTTGGTGGGCTAGCACTTTCAGATGCAGACAATAATCAATTAGCACCTCTAGTAAGGCCTGATCAAAATGGTGGAGCATTTGCTGTTTGGGAAGATAGAAAAGATGGTAGTATTAGTATATATGCTCAGCATATAGATGGAAATACAGGACCAACTCTACAGGAGGATGGTGTTAGCATGTATTATGGCATAGATGGGAATGCTTTTTTATATAATGACCAAGATTTATATAAATCAAAATCAAAATCGTTATACTTAAATAACCAGAATTTAGTCTATTGGGAGGATAGAAGGGGTGGAAATATATATGTTAATGAGACTCCATTTACCACATATTATACATTTGGTTCATTTGTAGATGCATCTGGTCCATCAGATGCGATTCAATTGTCAAGCTATTATGATCAAAAGTTCCCATCCATTAACCAATCAGGTGATGGTTATTTACTATCTTTTGTAGGTGGTGATATTGGAACTGGAGATGATATGATTAAATATCAGATGATTGACCAGAATTTAAATCCTTTAGGTTCTTCTTCAGAGGGTGTATTTATTGATGATGAACTTTTTGCTCCTCAAGGCTCAAATAGGACTTATGGAGTTGCTCAATTGTCTTCAGGTCTCAATATGATTGCATATTCTAAATCATCTCAATCTTCAAATTATCAGAGTGAAATTTTTAGTGCATTTACAGATCCTGCATATCCAGACGGTACAGGTCAAGATCCAACTCTTGTTTATTCTAAAAGTGCTGATTTTTCAAGTTTGTCAGTTAAGGATGTGTATTCTGATAGTGAAAATTGTCAACTTTCAGATGGAGGAGATTGTATTTTAATCATATTTGAGGAACAAGATATTTCTGGTAATATTTCATTGAAAGTTAAAGCTGAAGCAAATACTCCTATTGACTTGTCTAATGATGGGCAGAATCAGCAATTTAGAGATGCAGTTCAAACAGGTGATGGAGTTTTTGTTGTTTGGGAGGAAAATAAAAATGGTAATGTTGATATTTTTGGTCAATATATTGGATTCGATGGAGTTCTTTTAGGTCCAAGTTCAGGCATTTCAATTTGTGATGATACTGCAGAGCAAAAAAATCCATCAATTGATTATAGTAGTAACCTTAATGAAATTATGGTTTGTTGGGATGATAGAAGAAATTCAGATAGAGATATTTACTGTGCATCGGTATCATTAACTTCATTTATAGTAAATGAAATTCCTATTACTGCAAACAAGATTGAGGCTCAAGTGGGTCCTTATGTTAAAGCAACACTAACAGATTCATACTTGGTTGCATGGGAAGAATCTGTGCTTTATGATAGTGGAGATGTCTTTACTGGTGATCCTGTATATTATTACGATATTGCCATGCAAGAAATTAGAGCTGGTCAAGAAGTATATGCTCAAGATGTTGTTGTGTGTGATGCTTTTCATGATCAAAGAAACCCTCGAATAGATATGTTATCTGACTCTGGTGATGTTTCTTATTTAATATATTGGGAAGATATGAGGTCGTCAGGAAAAGAAGATCTTACAAATCTCTTTGCGCAACAATTGAGAATTAATGATTGCAATGGAACTCTTGGTGGAGATGCACTTTTTCCAGAGGGTGCCTGTAACTGCAATGGAGATGTTGTGGACCAGTGTGGTGTTTGTGGTGGAGATGATTCCTCATGTACTGATTGTGCGGGAACTCCAAATGGAGGTGCGGTAGATTTGGGTTGCGGGTGTGGTGAACCTGCTGCTGAAAATGGTTATGATTGTGATGGTAATTTTCTTGATATAGCAGAGCAACTGCCAACTGAATATCGATTGTACAATAATTATCCAAACCCATTTAACCCAGTCACAAATATCAAGTTTGATATTCCTGATTTTGGTTATGTGAAAGTTTTAGTATATAACCTAAATGGTCAAATTGTAAGGACACTTCAAGAAGGTAATCTAATTCCAGGTAAATATAGCATGTACTGGGATGGGTTAGATGATTATGGGCAAGCTTTGTCTTCTGGAATTTATTTTTGTTACATAGAGGCAAATGGCTTTAGTCAAAAGAATAAAATGGTATTAGCTAAGTAAATTGTCTGTTATTTTATATATTATCATTCTTGTTTCGATTAGCTTTGGAAACCAGAGTCCTCTGATTGAAAATTATCATACTTATGAAGAAGTTCAAGCAAGGTTGATTGAATGGGATGGTCTTTATGGCAACAATGACAATCCTCAATCTTCATACTATTCAAACAGTGGAATTATTTATCAATTAAATGAAATTGGCTATTCTAATGTGAATAATCTGCCTATATATGCTGTTAAATTATCTTATGATGCAGATTTAAATTTAGACAAGCCTAAAGTCCTGATATTAGGGCAATGCCATGCAGAAGAAATATACGGGGTTGAGATTTCAATGGCGCTGATTGAAATGTTCCTGAATCCAAGTTTAATTGGGCAAGCAGGATATGAATACTTGCCTGACCCATCAGATGTCAATCCTTATATTGATTTACGTAATATTTTAAGTAGAATTGAAATATGGGTAGTCCCGACTCATAATCCAGATGGTCTTCAAATTGTACATGGCTATGAAGATGAATTGTCTAATTGGATTCAAGATGTTTCTTATCGAAAAAACATAACTGATGCAAATAATAATGGTGTTTTTGATTTTATAGCATATGAGTTAGGCACTTTAAATGCTGGGAATGATCTTGATGGAGTTGATTTAAATCGTAATTATGATTTTCATTTTGATTCTGGTAGTGATGCTGGAAATTTAAATATTGAAGATGATTATCATTCTTGCGGATTTGGAGAGTATCGTTCTTCATACGATTATTATAGAGGTAGTAGTCCCTTTTCTGAATCAGAGGTTCAAGCAATTCGGGATTTGGCCTTGGAAGAAAATTTTGCATTGTCTATAGCATATCACAGTTCAAGATCAGGTTGTGTTTCAGAGTTGGTTATCTATCCATGGGATTGGAAAGGTAAAGGGAAGGTTTCTCCAGATTATAGTGCGATAAGTTCTATAGGGGATAATATTGCTTCTTTAATTCCAACTCAAGATGAAACCATTCATGAATTATTGCATTATAAAGGTGCTTCTAGTTATAGCCGACGGGGTCAAGCACATGATTGGTTTTATGCTAAAACAGGTTGTTATCAATATTTGGTTGAGGCTGGAACTGGTGGAGATGAAGGTATTCAAACAAGCTCTGTAGATTTTTATAATGAAGTGATTAAGAATAATTTTAAAGGCTTGTTCTATTTGTTGCGAAGATCTTTGGGTGTAAATTTGGGTTCGAATGTTGAGCAGTATGGTATTACAGGGTTAGTTACAAATCAGGAAACGGGTCAACCTATTCAAGATGTGATTTATCAGGTGGATGAAATTTTTACTGGAATTTTAGATAATAGGACGACGGATGGTTTTGGGCGTTATAGATGGTTACTTTCTACTAATGATAATTCCAAACATATATCTTTTATGCATTGGGATTATGAGCCGTTATTATCTCAAGATTTTAATATTAGCAGTTCTTCAATTACTAATCTAGATATTCAGCTTATACCCAAAGAGCAGTATCAAACACAGTTCAATTTATCAGGGCCAAGCGAAGCTTTGTTAGTGCTTACTAATAGTGTTGGTCTTATAGATTCGATTGCTCTATCGTCAACTTTTGAGCCTGTAAGTATACCGGAAGGTGTTTATGGTATGCAAGTTAGCTCTGATGGTTATTGCCCGATTATAGATACATTGACTATAGAATCAGATAGTGCAGTCAATTTTAATTTAAATATGTGTAATGATTTAGCAGTTTCCTCACCTATATGGCCGATTACAGATGGGGACCCGTTTTCTTACTCTAGCACTGGTTTATTTTATGGTGAAAATTTAAATATATGTAAATCATATGCAGGCAATGGCGATTTGGAGGGTGCTTCATTTGTTCATTTTAATATGGCTTATGAGTTAGAGTGGGAGCGAGATAGTTTGCTTATTTACTTGTCTGATGAAAATATTCCAGATTATATATATACAGGTCAAAACTGGGCAGGTAATGATTACTATATTAATCTTGATTCAGATATTGATTATTCAGATAAAAGTTTAAGGTTTTGTATTGTGACTGATGATTCTTTTGGATATAAAGGAGTTCAAATTAATGAGGTTGGAGCATTATCAGGGAGTTCTGATTTTGATTTATCAAATAAAATTAGTTTGCCAAATAAAATGTCAATCTCTCAAAATCAACCTAATCCATTTAATCCTATAACAGAATTTAATTTCTCAATTTCAAAGCCCTCTGACATTTCTTTAGATGTGTATAATTTAAAAGGTCAGTTGGTTGATAAAATTATTGATAATAAATATTATAATGCTGGTAAATTTTCTATTATGTATGAGCCTTCAGATTTATCAAGTGGTGTGTATTTTTATCAATTGACTGATGGTCAGAATATTATTAATAAAAAAATGATTTATTTAAAATAGGATATTATGAAATATAAAATTGCAACTTTAACATTATTGGTATGCTTTCTTTTTAATCAAGATCAATTCAAACTATCTCAAAAGGATTTTGTAAGCAATGCAGATGGAAAGGAGTTTGTTAGAGGTAGGTATTTGATAATACTTGGAGATGCTAGTTTGGAATCTTCCTTGTCTGATGTAGGAGGTGATTTTATTGAGTTCAAAAGATCTCAAGGATATGATGTTGATGTATTGAGTTACCCTAATATAGCTTCTAACCAGAACGAGCTTAGAGATTATTTAAGTGATTACTATGAAGACTATCCAATGTTAGAATATGTTTTGCTTGTTGGGGATGTTACAGGAGCTTATGCCATTCCAACCCATCTTATAGCATCATACAATGATGCAGATTACCCATTAGATCAGACTGATTACCCATACACATTCTTTTCTGAAGATGAAATGTATAGTCCTCACTATTTTATTGGAAGGTGGTCAATACAGGATCAGAGTGAGCTATTGGCTCTTATATCAAGAACTATAGGCTATAGTAGATTAATACATCCGGTAACAGGTGCTGATTTGAATTCTGATTATCTAAATAATGCTTTGATTGTAGCAGGAAATTTTGCTGATACTCCAGGTGTAGCATGGCCAGTGACTCCTGTTTGGACCTCAAGATGGTTGAAAGATAGACTGATTGATTTTAACTATTCAGCTGTAGATGAATTTTACTTTACTGCAAGTAATCCTAATGAAGATCAAACATCTGAAATTGGTTCTGCTTGGTCAGATGGAGTTGGCATTATTAATTATAGAGGGTGGGGAGATGCAAGTGGATGGAAAAAGCCTATTTTTAAAAAAGAGCATATAGAAGATTTGTCTAATGGATGGGAGCTGCCCGTAGTGTTTAGTTTCGTATGTAATACGGGTGATTTTGGAAATGAAAACAATGAAGCTTGTTTTGGTGAGAAGATGGTAAAAACAGGAACCTTTATCAATCCTAAGGGCGCAGTAGCGATGATTGGTCCTTCAGATTTAGATACTGATACTAAATATAATAATGTTATATGCGCAGATGTATGGGATCATATTTTAGAAGAAAGAATATCTGAATTGGCGCCCGCACTCCATGCAGGTAAGCAGGCAGTAAAGAGAGAGTTTGGTGTTGATTTTGAAGCTACTGGTGCAGCAGGTACTGCAAATATTGCAGAGTTTTATCATCATGTATATGGTGTTTTGGGTGATCCTAGTTTGTCAGTTTGGATAGGGAAACCATCTAACATGAATGTTGATATTAATGATAATCAAGAATTGAATAATTCATTTGTAGATGTTGTTGTTCGAGATGATAGCAATATTTTTTTAGAGGGTGTGGTAGGTGCTTTGATATATAATGATGAATTAGTTGGAAAAGGATATAGTAATAGTAACGGAGAGCTGACAATAGATTTTGATGAAACGGTTGTCTCATTGGGGTCTGACATGACTTTATATTTGAATAAAGATCAATACTTCCAGAAAGCAATATCGGTACAGTATTTATCAGATAGCGGCTCAAGTCCAAGTCAGACTAGCTATGTTTATAATCAAGAAGACCCTGTTTTTACTCGATATGGAGTTTATAATAGTTTTGATAATGATGATAAAGCTCCAATCTACGATTGGATTGAGATTAATCAATTGGGTACTAATCTGGAGTTGACAGATGATAGCCATGCTAACATTTCACTTCCATTTAATTTTCAGTATTACGGTGAGGATTTTGATAGTTTGACGATATCTTCAAATGGTTGGGTATCATTTGTCCCAACGGATATTAATTATTTTTGGAATTTTTCAATCCCGTTCCCAATTGGTCCAAGTGGTATGGTTGCACCTTTTATGGATGATTTAGATGATGATGATTCTGAAAATCCAGATCCGCTTGATATATATTATTATTATGATTCAGTTGAAAATATATTTATTGTTGAATGGGATGGTATACATAATGGAGAGGATAACCAAGAGTGTGCGATAGAAGGTTATGAGTGCATAACTGAGACATTTCAGTTAGTTTTATATGATCCTGCATATCACACTACAAGTACAGGCGATGGGGATATTAAGTTTCAATACAAAGAAATTCATGATATCGATAATGGTCAGTATGATGGTAAATGGGGTAATTATTCAACTATAGGCATTGAATCGCCAAGTCAAGATCATGGTATACAATATCAGTTTAGAAATAGCTTAGATAATTTCGGGGGTTATCAGTGGGGTTCAAGGTTGGTTGAAGATGAAATGGCTATATTGTTTACAACTGAGGGTGTAAGCCAGTTGAATATTGATTCTAAGATTGCTTCTGTTCCATCAAAAATGGATCTTATATCAAATCACCCTAACCCATTTAATCCAACTACAACAATTAAATTTGCAATTAATAGCTATTCTAATGTGGATTTAATCATAACTGACATTTCAGGCAGAGAAGTTGTTCGATTGTTGAATAATCAATTTTTCAGTCCAGGAGTTTATTCTTATGATTTTAATGCAAGTTCTTTAAGTACTGGGATTTACTTTTATACACTAAGATCTGATTTAGAAGTAGTAACTAATAAGATGTTATTTTTAAAATAAGTCTAAAACATTTTCAGGAGGTCTTCCTATCACAGCTTTTTCTCCTGATATTATAATTGGTCTTTCTAGTATTCGTGGATGGTCAATGATAGCTTTAAACATTTCATCGTTGCCGATCTTGTCCTCATCTATATTTAATTCCTTATACTTAGTGTCATTTTTGCGGATAAAATTTTTTGGAGACATATTTAGCTTTTTAGCGATTGAATTTAATTCTTCTAAGCTTAAAGGTTTTTTGAGGTATTCGATTATTGTAGGTTCAATTTTCTTTGTCCTTAGCAACTCTAAGGATTTTCTGCTTTTACCTCATTGGGGATTGTGATATATTATAAATTCCATGCATCTAATTTAATAAAATAAAAGCTAAAAACAATAACACATTTAAAATATTAGGCATAATTGCAAAAATAGCTAAAAATTTATTGCATACTTATTTTTTTATTATTAAAATATGTTTGTGCCGGATAAAAATAAAAGTATAATTGATAAAGTAGATCACAAGATTCTTGAGATTTTACAGAATACGGGTAGAGATTCTGCGAGCCATATTGCAACTGAAATTGGCATGTCTGTCCCCGCAGTCTCAGAGCGTATCCATAAGCTTGAAGAGTCTGGTATAATTTCAGGATATGAAGCTATTGTAGATCCTAAAAAAGTAGGATTAGATGTTGCTGCAATTATAACATTGGTTTCAGAGTCATCTCGTAATTTTGATGAGATTGTCAAATTAGCAAATGAAACTCAAGAGGTTGTGCAGTGTTTTACTACAACAGGTGCAGGTTCTCATCTTTTAATTGTAAATACGGAAAATTCAGAATCTTTAGAGTGGCTTTTAAGAGAAATTCAATCATGGCCTGGAGTGTTGAGAACTGAAACTCAATTAATACTTTCTTCTTATAAGGCAGGACACCATATAAAAATACCATAATAAGGAGGGATTACTATGTTATGTGCTGAATATATTTGGATTGATGGATATAANCCTACAGCTAAATTAAGAAGTAAAACCAAGATAGTAGATAAAAAAATTGAAAAAGTATCAGATTTACCTGAATGGGGATTTGATGGTTCTAGTACTCTGCAGGCTGAAGGTCATTTTAGTGATTGTTTATTAAAGCCTGTTAGCATTTTCAAGGATCCAATCAGAGGTGGAGATAATATTCTTGTTATGTGTGAAGTTATGAATGCTGATGGTACTGTTCATGANAGTAACCATAGGGCAGCTTTAAGTGAAGTTGCTGAAAAATATGCCAATCAAGATGCATGGTTTGGTGTTGAGCAAGAATATACATTTTTTGAGGGTATCAAGCCATTGGGTTGGCCTGATAATGGATTTCCTGCTCCTCAAGGAGGCTATTATTGTGGTGTTGGTTCGGATGAAGTATTTGGTCGCGATATTGTTGAGGATCATATGGAGGCATGTATGTTGGCTGGGATAAAGATATCTGGTATAAATGCTGAAGTTATGCCTGGTCAGTGGGAGTTCCAGGTTGGTCCATGCGGGCCGCTAGAGGTATCTGATCAGCTTTGGGTAGCAAGATGGCTTCTTTATAGGATTGGTGAAGATTATGGAGTTAGTGCGACTTTAGATCCTAAACCTGTAAAAGGTGATTGGAATGGTGCAGGTGCTCACATGAATTTTAGTACTAAGTCAATGCGTGAGCCCGGAGGTCTTGAGGTGATTGAGCAAGCATGTAAAAATTTAGAAAAAACTCATGAAGATCACATTGCGGTTTATGGTGCTAATAATGCTCATAGACTGACTGGCTTGCATGAAACTTGCAGTATCGATGAATTTAGATATGGTGTTAGTGATAGAGGCGCATCTGTGCGTATACCTATGCAGACGGCTAATGATGGATATGGCTATCTAGAAGACCGAAGGCCAGCAGCAAATGCAGACCCTTATGATGTATGCTATATGCTTATGAAAACAGTGTGTGCAGATGAAATGGTTCCTGCTTAGTCTGAAATCAATTACAAGATGTAAAAAGCTCCTGATATTTTTCAGGAGCTTTTTAGTTTAAAGATAATTCTATTATATTTAAATTTAATGATTAAAGTAAGATAATTATTTACATGGAATACAACTTAGATATAATCATACTTATTTTGGTACTGTTTGGTTCAGTTGTTGCATTTTTTAAAGAATGGTTACCATTGGAAGTTACGGCATTATCTGCAACGGGTATTTTGTTGTTGACAGATATCATTACCGTTGAGGAAATGCTTAGTGGATTTAGTAATAAAGCAGTTATTATTATAGGTGCAATTTTTATTATTAGTAAATCGCTTGTTAAAACAGGTTTTTTAGAGGTTATAGCTGATAAACTTTATAATAAAGCTGGTGATAATAAGTGGTTTATTATATTTGTTTTTTTAGTAACTACATCAATTATTTCGGGTTTTATTAATAATACCGCTGCTGTAGCGATATTTATTCCTCTTGCAATTAATCTTTGTCAAAAGTTTCATATAAGCCCAACAAAAATATTATTACCATTATCTTATGCTGCAATTTTTGGTGGTACTCTAACACTGATAGGGACGTCTACTAATTTGTTAGTTAATTCAATTTTTGAACAAACAATTAGCCCTTCAGGTGAATATTATAAACCTTTTAGTATGTTTGAGTTTACAGGCTTAGGTTTGATTTTTTTAATGATTGGAACTGTTTATAATATTATTATTGCTCGATGGTTTATACCATCTAGGGCGATTGTCTCATCGCTGACTCAAAAATATCATTTAGGAACTTATTTGACAGAATTCAAGGTTCCAAAAGATTCGCCATTGATAGGTAAAACTATTGAAGAATTGGATGTTGAAAATAGTTTCAATGTGCAAATATATAAGATTATAAGATCAGAGCATGTCTTTAGATTTAGCCTTAAGAAAATAGTTATCAAGCCAGAGGATATTTTTGTTGCACAGGTTAGTGTTGCAAATATGGTAAGATTCAGAGATGAAATGGGTGTTTTGCTTCTTACTGACATTAAAATGTCAGAGGATGAATTGGCAGGAAAAAATCATGTTATTGTAGAAGGGTTAGTACCTGTCGATTCAAATTTAATAGGTAAAACTATTATGCAATTTGATTTTAGAGAGCGTTTTACATCATTTGTTTTGGCAATAAAAAGACAACAGGAGTTGCTAAGAGAAAAAGTAGCACATATTAAATTGAAATTTTCAGATACACTGCTTATTATGGTTCCAAGAGAAAATTTAGATTCGCTAAGAAAGTTGGATGACTTAATCATCCTTGAAGAATTAGATATCCATCTTAGATATGAAAGGTATTGGTGGGTATCTATATTGATAATTCCCGTAGTTATGCTTTTGGCTAGTTTTGATATTATGTCTATTACAAAGGGAGCTGTATTGGGTGCTATATTGCTTTTAGCATTAAAAAGTTTAAGTATTGATGAAGCTTATAATTCAATTAATTGGTCAGTTATATTTTTAATTGCAGCACTTATTCCTCTTGGAACAGCTATACATAAGACAGGCTTAGATAAGGTGATTGGTTACAATATAATTTATTCAGGAGACTTTATTGTTTCTTACTTAGGAGGTAGTCATCAAGTAGTCTACCTTAGTTTATTATATTTATTTACTTTTGTAATGTCTTCCTTCATATCAAATGCGGCAGTTGCAGTATTGCTTACTCCGGTAGCTTTTATAATGGCAAATGATTTGGCCATAGATCCGCGTCCTCTTTTAGTTGCTGTGTGCTTTGGTGCCTCAGCTAGTTTTATGACTCCAATGGGCTATCAAACGAATATGATGGTTTATGCACCAGGTAAATATAGATTTAAAGATTTTATGTATTTTGGTCTTCCTTTAACATTAATTTTCTGGGCTGTTGCTACCTATTTCATCCCTAGATTTTGGTCTTTTTAAACTTTTACATTTAGTTACACAAATTAGAAATAGTTTTTAATTATATTTTTACAAGAGAATAGTGTGTAATTTGATGAAAATATTTACTGTATATATTGGTATAAAATTCTTAAATTTAAGTTCTATTCAAAAAAAATTTATAAACGCTCGGAGGAAAAATGCGAATAAGCACATTTGTTTTTAATTTATTTATAATATGTTCAACCATTCTTTATGCACAAGATGGTACAATAAACTTGTCAGAAAACACAGATGGCAATTGGGATGTAGGGTATACATCGAATGTTGATGTTGGAGGTTTTCAATTCGATGTTGATGGTGCAACGGTTTTAGNTGCTTCTGGNGGAGATGCTGCTACTGCAGGNCTTACAGTCTCAACAGGNAATACAACAGTATTNGGATTTTCTCTTACAGGAGGTTCTATGCCTGCAGGNTCGGGTATATTAACTGTNCTTGAGCTNGATGGTGTTCCTACAGGATTGAGTGGTGTTACATTTTCAAGTCCTTTGGGCTCTCAGCTTGANTTTGCTTTTGATGATGGATCTGGATGTACAGATAGCACGGCTTGTAATTATGATGCTGATGCAGTATCTGATGATGGNAGNTGTTTGTACGATGATTGTGCTGGAGAATGTGGTGGTTCTGCGGTAGTTGATGATTGTGGTGTATGTGATGGNAACAATGCTTCTCAGGATTGTGCNGGAGNATGTGATGGAACG
>NZVQ01000006.1 GCA_002701525.1 Fidelibacterota bacterium
TAACCCAACGATTCATATCAATTATGGTAAACGTTTAAATTTGTTAAATTGCGGTTTTCTTTTTTCTTTAAATGCATCACGTCCTTCTTGAGCTTCCTCAGTCATGTAAAATAACATTGTTGCATCACCTGCAAATTGTTGCAATCCAGCTTGGCCGTCACAATCAGCATTTAATGCTCCTTTTAGCATACGTAATGCTAATGGTGATTTTTCTAGGATTTCATTACACCATTCAACTGTTGTAGCTTCAAGTTTATCATAAGAAACTACTTTATTTACTAGCCCCCAATCATATGCTTTTTCTGCATTATAAAATTTGCATAAAAACCAAATCTCTCTAGCTCGTTTTTGTCCAATCACACGTGCCATATAAGAAGCTCCCCATCCACCATCAAAAGACCCTACCTTAGGTCCTGTTTGACCAAATTGAGCATTGTCTGCAGCAATAGTTAAATCGCACAGCAAGTGGAGGACATGACCACCGCCAACTGCATATCCCGCAACCATCGCAATAACTGGTTTTGGTAAATATCGAATCTGCTTTTGAACATCTAAAATGTTGAGCCTAGGAACCCCATCATCTCCAATATAACCTGCATCTCCTCTAATTTTTTGATCTCCACCTGAACAAAAAGCATCCTTGCCTTCTCCAGTTAAAATGACAACTCCTGATTTATTATCTTCTCTAGCAAAACTAAATGCTTCTTTTAATTCAAAAACTGTTTGAGGCCTAAATGCATTTCTTACCTCTGGACGATTAATTGTTATTTTTAATATTCCCTCTGCAGACTTTTCTCCTCGCTCAAGCTTAATATCTTCAAATGTTTTAATAGACTTCCAAGAAATGGACATAAGGGCTCCTTTTTGTATAAATACTGACTATTAAATTTACAAAATTGGGTAGATTTAACATATTAGAATTATCTTTATTTTTATAACTTTAAACATTAACCAAACTAATATTTTATATGAATATAAACATTAAAGAAGAAGTTAAGGAAATTAAACAATCTATTGTATCCAATAGACGTGATTTCCATATGCACCCTGAATTAGGATTTAAAGAAATTCGAACATCTAAAATTATTGCTCAAAAACTATCTAGCTATGGTTTAGATGTCCAAACTGGAGTCGGAAAAACTGGAGTTGTTGCAACCTTAACTGGCAATACAGATGGAAAAACAATCGCTTTACGAGCAGATATGGATGCCCTTCCAATTCAGGAAACAGGAGACTTGCCATTTAAATCAGTTCATGATGGTGTGATGCATGCCTGCGGGCATGATGGGCATATGTCAATGCTACTTGGTGCAGCAAAAATACTATCATCTAAAAAAGATACGATTAATGGAACTGTAAAATTTATTTTCCAACCAGCAGAAGAAGGTCTTGGGGGTGCCCGTTATATGATAGAAGATGGAGTCCTAGAGGAAGTCGATGAAATCTATGGAGCACATTTATGGAACTATCAACAATATGGAACAATCGGTGTTAAACCAGGGCCAATCATGGCAGCCGCAGATTTATTTGACATCGTAATAGAAGGGAAAGGAGGGCATGGTGCTACTCCTCATGGTACTGTAGATGCAATCATCGTAGCATCTCAAATTATTCAATCTTTACAAACCATTGTAAGTAGAAATACCAATCCCCTTGAAAGTACNGTTGTNACTGTCGGTAAAATTAATGGTGGATATAATTTCAATGTTATTGCAGACCAAGTTAGTATGCAAGGGACTACACGTGCATATACAGAAAAAAATAGACAACTGATTAAAACGAGAATGAGTGAGTTGCTTGATGGGATTGGCAATGCATTTAATGCCAAAATAAAACTGAATTATAAAGATGGTTATCCTCCTGTAATTAATAATGAGGAGTGTGCTACAAAACTACTCAGTGCGGCAACTAAAGTCGTAGGTGATGGAGCTGGTAATCCTTACTTATCTATGGGTGGTGAAGATTTTAGTTATTTTGTTAATGAAAAACCCGGATGCTTTTTCTTCATTGGATCTGCACCAAANGATAGAGAGCTTCTTAGTACTCCTCATCACTGTTCTCATTTTGACATTGACGAAGAAGCATTGCTAATTGGTACTAATACCTTTATTCAGCTAATTGAAGACTTGCTAATCAATAAATAATATGACAGATAAAATTTTTCACATACAATCATCTTGCACTTCGACTTCTGCGAGAGCAGGGATAATAACTACTGACCATGGCAATATTGAAACTCCTTTCTTTATGCCAGTAGGTACATATGGTGCAGTGAAAACTCAAAGCAGTGAAGATATAGAAAACTTACCTAGTGATGTATTACTAAGTAATACATATCATCTTTACTTGAGACCTGGTACAGATATTTTACAATCAGCTGGTGGNCTACATCAATTCATGAATTGGAATAAAATCATTTTGACGGANTCTGGGGGGTTCCAAATTTACAGTTTAGCTAATTCAAGAAAAATTACTGATGATGGAGTTACATTTAGGTCTCACCTAGACGGATCAAAACATTATTTTGATNCTAAATCAATTGTAGATATTCAGCGTATTATCGGATCTGACTTTATGATGATGTTAGATGAATGTCCTCCTGGTGATGCATCTAAAAGAGAATGGGAAAAGGCTGTGAATCGGACAACCGATTGGGCAAAAATTGGTATGGAACATTATCATGACACAAAGNCTCTTTATGGACACAAACAAATACTGATTCCAATAGTACAAGGNGGNACTGATCCTGATTTACGAAAACAATCAGCAGAACAACTCATNGAACTAAATGCAGATGCATATGCTATTGGAGGGTTAGCTGTTGGGGAACCAAAGGAAGATATGCTTTCATCAATTAAAATTATGAATGAATGNCTCCCAAAAGATAAGCCTAGATATTTAATGGGTGTTGGAACTCCTGCAGACCTAGTTAGAAGTGTATCAATGGGTGTGGACATGTTTGATTGTGTAATGCCAACTCGCAATGCTCGTAATGCTCAATTATTTACATTAGATGGAACAATTAATATTCGCAATGCGAAATATAAAAATGATTTTTCTCCAATAGATGACTCAGTATGTGACATGTCAAAGAAATACTCAAAATCATACCTACATCATCTCTTTAATACCAAAGAAATATTAGGATTACGTATTGCAAGCAGTCACAATCTACATTTTTATATTCAATTAATGAGTACTATGAGAGAAAAAATTAAAAATGGAGAATTTAATAGNTGGGCAAATGAATTCTTAAAAAGATATGAATCAAATTAATTGATTCATCTCATCCCAAGTTTTCTGTATTAATTCATCTAAATTATTTTTATCATAACCANCAATATCAATAACTGGACCAATTTCAACTTCAATAGTTCTAGGAGAAAGGGTGAATCTATTTTTAGGTTTATAAAGGTGTGCTCCTCTATGGACGACAAGTAAAATGGGAGTATTCGTATTTAATGCCATATGAAACCCTCCCTTTTTAAAGGGTTGTAATTTNCCATCTAATGTCCTTGTCCCCTCTGGTAAAATCACCATATGACATCCATCTTCATGAATTACTTTCTCTGCAAATTTAATGCTATCTCTTGCAGCTTCTTTATTACCTCTTTGAACGGGCACGGCTTTTAATGCCCTTAATAAACTTGAAAATAGAGGTATTTTATAATTTTTAGCTGCAACTATTGCAGTATATTCACCTCTTAAAGATGGTGGAATTATAAAAGGATCTATAAATGATCCATGATTTGACATAATAACAAAGGGACCACCATCTGGGAATTCCCCTTTTTGTTTAATTCTCACACCCATTGAAAACATAAATAAATGACAGNATGTCGGGATCACCTTAAACATCAATTTTCGTGAAATAATCCCTGAAATTAATAACATTACTCCTCCACAAANAAAAGCTATGCATCCTGTTATATATAAAAATAAGCTAATTAAAATTTTGATTATAACCATGGGTTGTTATCCGGTATATGATTAATAAACTTATGGTTAGCTTTTGGGAAAGGAAACTTATCAATATCCAAAGGCGAAATCCATTTTATTTCACTTGAGGTTTTGGGCTGAGGATCTCCATCTATATATAAACAATGAAATGAATCCATCGATATAGAAAAATGTGAATATTGATGCTTAATTGTAGAAATAAATGATTTAATCTCTACATTGATACCNACTTCTTCTTGGATTTCTCTTATTACACACTCTTCTGCTGATTCACTATCTGACAATTTCCCTCCTGGAAACTCCCAAAGACCTCCTAATAAACCTCCTAATTGCCTTTTTGCAATCAGTATATCATTGTTCTTCCATATTACACCCACTGCAACATTATAATGAGGAATTTTTTTAGATTTAAGTTTTACCGGGTAATCCTGGATTGTATTTTTTTGATAAGCTTGACATTGATTTATAATAGGACATTCATTACAAATAGGCTTTTTAGGTTTACAAATTTCTCTACCTAAATCCATAAGTGCTTGATTAAAATCTCCTGGGCGNAACTTATCAATACAATCCATTAAAAAATCATAGATTTTACTTCTTTCCTTATTAACAGCATTATCTAAACATAACAANCGAGCAACCACTCTATTTACATTACCATCAATTGTTGGAACAACATCATTATATGCTATTGATCTTACTGCCGCATCTATATATGGTCCTACCCCTTTAAGCTTTAAAAAGTCTTCTTGATTTGTAGGAATATTACCATTGTAATCATTGACAACAGTCTTACAAGCATCTAAAAAATTTATTGCTCTTGAGTAATATCCAAGTCCCTCCCATGCCTTTAAAATATCTTGTTCATCTGCATTGGCTACATCATAAATTGTTGGAAATAATTGCAGCCATTTATAGTAATATGGTATAACTGTTTTTACCTGAGTTTGCTGCAACATAATTTCAGATAACCATATATGATAAGCATCAGGGTCATCTCGCCATGGCATGGATGCTTTATTACTATCATACCATGATAAAAGCTGTTTTGAAATTTGTATTTTAGACTTCTTGGGCATCTAATTTTTGGACTAGTTTATCAATAAGATTTATTTGATTTTTAGCCTTATCATCTAACGAATTTAAAAAAATGGATGTAAAATTATCTAAATCAGAATACAACTTACTTTTATATTCTTCACCTTTTTCAGATAATATAACTTTATATACTCTAAAATCATCTGAATCTCTATATTTTTCAACTAAATCTCTTTTAATTAAAACATTGATATTACGAGTCAAAGTACTCTTATCAAGCCCTAAACTATAGGCTAATTCAGACATGGAAATTCCTGTCGAGTGAATTTTCATTATGATGCAATATTGAGAAAAAGAAATTCCATATTTAGAAGATATATTTCTAAATACTGAAGTCAATTTTGTATTTAATGATATAAAATGGTCCGATAAAATCATTGTTGTATATTACAACTAATAATTATTATTTACAACTGATACAATAGATAGCAATGATCTAAATATAAATTGAAAATATCAACCTTACCATAATCATCTAGCTTTCTTAATAAAATCTGATGATGATCATATTCTATTTTACCCATATGTTGCCAAATACCAGGTATTGTACTACCATCATATTGAATGATTTTTTCATCATGAGGACCATCCATTGAAATAGTATTAACAATACCATCATTTTCATACCAAGATAAATTAGGGGGACTAGGGTCCGAGCCTATTAACCTACTCGCAGGTTTTAGGTAGTAGTTCATATTTGATTTTGGTTTATGCTGACCTATATTTCCATATTCAGATGATGCTGTTGTAGAATAGCTGAAATAATATGTACTATCACTTGATTTGCTAATATCATTAAAGTATTGAGAACCTTCTAGAGACAAGTCCCATGATGCTGAGTTTTTAGTAGTTCTAATGTTTGAATTATTTATTCTTTGCATAAACTGATAATATGTTTCTGTTTTACGCTTTCTTAAATTCCAATGCTCTAAATCAAAATTATATAAATTTTTAAATAGTAAATTATTTAATAAGCCTGCATAAGCAGACATTTTTTGTAATACAGGGTATTTATCATTAATTAAAAATGAAAGAGTGGTGCCATTATGAGGTGTCGATAATGTAGTAATGCTTTTAATATATCCTATATGTTTGTTCTTCAACAGAGACGAATTTTCACCAATCATTTCTAATTCTAATAAATATTCTAACATTCTTGCAGTTAAACCGCCTTGGCTGTGACCTATAATATGTATTGGATGATGTTCATCCCAATCAGGATATATACCATCATAACATTTATTAATAGGTTTTTGAATAATTTGGTATTGCTGTGAATGGCTCGTACCATAATCAACACATCCACCTTTGATTTGTGTATAAGCCTCAATAGCNCTCTCCCAATTAGATGATATTGGACCGACTGATAATGTGTGNACTACAAAACCNTCNGCTTCTAATATAGATTGCAAATCTTCNTCACCACCCCAATAGTAATGATTAAGNAACTCATCTCTACCCCAACCCATAAATCCATGAATAAGAAAAATAGGATNTTGATTTGCTGCAANTAATAGTGTGCTAAATACTAATATTATATAATATTTATAATTGGCATTCATAAATCTGCAACTCGCTGGATTCATTGAATTCATTAAAATCATGATCACCCCATANTCTATTAATATGTAATCCGGNATCTGTAATCATTCTATTCATTGTATCAGGGTAGTACATGCGCATTGTAAATTGATATTTTTCCTCTTTTGCTTTATTTTTTGAATAATAAATCCAAGTCACTTTATTAATTTCTGTTGACTTATCATAATGACATATTTCATCTACATACATTGTTTTATTATTNGCAGAATCAACATACTCTANGTTTTTAACTCTCTTTTCTGGACTATATAAAAATAATGGATCTGGAACAAAGATATCAATATAAAACAAGGATTGACTATGCATNTGCTTCTTAACAGATTCTAAACACTGNAATGCATCTGAATCTGTTAATAAATGTAAAAATGTATTGAATCCTATAAAAATAATATCATACTGATCATTAGTATTAAAATCCCTAAAATCTTCATTAATTATATTAGGCTTCAATCCATTNCTTATGATTTTTTTTTCTGCATAATCACAGAATTCCTGAGAAATTTCAATTCCAGTATAATCAGCTCCGCACTTTATTAGCGGTATTGCTAGCCGGCCTGTACCGCATCCCAACTCTAAAACTTTTTTACCCTTGCTTTGATTGTATATATTTTTCCAAAACTCTATATCATTTTTTTTCCACCAATATTGATCATCATAGCGCTGCGGATTATGATATATAGAATTTTTATATTCAGATAAATCTAAAGTCATTAGNGTAATTCAGCTAACAACTGTTTTAATTCATTTTTTANTTTTTTGGTTTTTGTNTTTTTTTTTGATTTGGATTCAAGCAAAGATAAAACATGTAATGCTTCTTCATAGTGCTTTTGCTCTTTTAAAATTTCTACAAATGTTAATGTAGCCATACGAGGTTGAATATCGAATTTACTTGTTAGAATAGAACTAGCTTCAACATTGACTTGTTTATTTTCAATTAAAGATTGTTTTTGATTTATTGGCTCTGTATCAATTTTTGCAATTTTTGATTCTATATTTTTATCATCAGGGAAAATATTAAATAATTTTTTTAAATATTTTAGTTTATTCTTATTTGAAACACCTAACTCTTCTTGCACTTTGACAATCAACTTCAAAGCATTAATATGTAGCGGCTTTTTATTAAGCAACTCAATTAATTGTTTTTCTGCTTTATTGAGACTATTATTAAATAAATAAACCTTTGCTAAAATATAATATCCATTAATATTGTTTGGATCATGCTTTAAACCAATTCTGCATACTTTTTCTGCACGCTGAAAATCTTTATTTTCTAAATATAATTCACCCAAAATTGGGAAAATAGGAGATGAAAAGTCATCTGCAAATGCTCTTTCTAAATCCAATTTATTTGATATGTTGATGTCATCTAGCATTATTTTTGCGATCTTGAAACCAAGACTCAATATAATCAATAGTAGTATCTACCGAAGTCCCTGGGCCAAATAATTTGCCCACTCCCTTTTCATATAATGAATTCATATCCTCCTCTGGGATTATGCCTCCTCCAGTTAATAAAACATTGGNTAGACCATTTTTATCCATTAGTTCTTTTACTTCAGAAAATATTGTCATATGAGCACCGCTTAAAACAGATAAAGCAATTACATCAACATCCTCCTGAATAGCTGCATTTACAATCATTTCAGGAGTCTGCCTAAGACCTAGATATATTACTTCCATTCCGCTGTCTCTAAATGCTCTAGCTAAAATTTTAATACCTCTATCATGGCCATCTAATCCTGGCTTAGCCATAATTACTCTTATTTTTTCACTCATTAGCACCTCTTAAATAGGGGTCACAATTTACATTATATTTAGTAATAATATTTTATGAATATATATTTTTTTTTAAATTTAATTGTTCATGAGTCTCATATTCAATTACTTTACAATGNTTAGACCTCTTAATGTATTATTAAGCGGCTGCAGTGTATTAGTGGCCTCTTACCTAATAAATGGCATTAATAACCAATTAACATATATCATTGCAATCGTAGTAATGTGCATTTGTGCTTTTGCAAATATAATTAATGATTTNTTTGATACTGAAACCGATAAAATAAATAATCCAAAAAAATATTTTATTAATAATGCACCTAAATATGAATTAGTAATCATATTATTGTGTTTACTGATTGTGCCTATAACATTAGTTCATTTTTATTTTTCTCTAAATGCAATTCTATATTTTTACTTTATTTGCTTGCTCACTATTATTTATACACCCTATTTAAAAGGCATTGCATTAATAGGTAATATTATAATTAGCTATATTGTGTCAAGTGTATTTATTATAACTGAACTTGTTTTGCTAAACTCATTTATTAATATTTTATTCTATCCTGTCTTATTGACTTTTATTTTAACTCTAATACGCGAATTGGCTAAAGACATTGATGATTTAGATGGAGATACAGCAGCTAACATAAAAACATTCCCAGTTGTATTTGGTATCAATTACTCCATATATCTACTCAGCACATTAACCATGCTGCTAGTTATAGTTAGCCTTTATCCATATTATATAAAAATTTATAATTTTACATACTTAATATTGTTAGTTTTACTTGTGCAAATACCGCTAATTAGGTGTATATTTTATCTTTGGAAATATCCCTATTTTCAAAATAGTAGAGTGCTAACAATATCGACAAAATATATTACAATAGGTGGAATAATTACAATTTTATCTACCAAATTATTAGGTTTATAAATTAATGAAACAAGATTTCGTACATTTACATAATCATACAGATTTTTCATTGCAAGATGCGGCCCAATCCGTTGACCAAATGTGTGATAGGTTAACCGAGCTTCAGATGGATACAATTGCAGTAACAGAACATGGAAATCTTTTTTCTATGATCCCTTTTTATAAAAAAGCAACCAAAGCTGGAATCAAACCCATTTTAGGCTGTGAAATATATGTTTCTGTAGGAGACTATACAGAGCGAATGCATAATAAAGATTCTAGAGGAAAAAAATGGAATTATCATCATTTAGTCCTACTCTGCATGAATGAAACTGGATATAAAAATTTAATGAAGTTGGTGTCTATCGGTTACTTAGAAGGTTTTTATTATCGACCAAGAGTAGATAAAACTTTATTAAAAAAATATAATGAGGGCTTGATTGCAACAAGTGCATGTTTAGCAGGAGAAGTGACACACTACGCATCAATCGGAGATTATGATAGAGCAAAAGAGGCTGCTATTGAATACTCTGAAATCTTTCCAGACAGATTTTATCTAGAACTACAAAATCATGATATCCCAGAGGAAAAACAAGCCCATAGTGTCCTAAAAAAAATATCTAATGAACTTGGCTTGCCCCTTGTTTGCACAAATGATTGCCATTATGCTCAAGAGGATCANTGGCAAGCACATGATGTGTTATTTTGCTTAGGAACAGGTAAAAATCGAAATGATAGAGATCGATTAAGGTATGAGCCTAGAAAATTTTACATTAAATCTGTAGATGAAATGTGGGAACTATTTAAAGATTATCCTGATGCCCTCGAGAATACTGTGAAAATTGCTGAACAGTGCAATGTGGAAATTCCAATGGGNAATTATCATCTTCCACGTTTTCCAATTCCAGAACAATCAGCCAGTGCATCTGCTGATGATTATCTAAAAATGTTATGCCAAGATGGTTTGCAAAAAAGATATCCTCAAATCACACCAAATATTCAAAATCGTCTTGATTATGAATTGAGTGTGATAAAAAAAATGGGTTTTGCAGGATANTTTTTAATAACAATGGATTTTGTTAAATATGCAAAAACTAACCTTATACCAGTAGGCCCTGGTAGAGGNTCTGCAGCAGGTTCTATAGTAGCATATACAACAGGAATTACTGATGTTGACCCAATAAAATACAATTTACTATTTGAAAGATTTCTTAATCCAGATCGAATATCAATGCCGGATATTGATATTGACTTTTGTATTGAAGGACGACAAAAAGTAATCGATTATATCAAAAATTTGTATGGAGAAGACTCAGTAGCACAGATTATTACATTTGGAACTATGAAAGCAAAATCTGTTGTAAGAGATGTAGGTCGTGTTTTAGGTATGCCTTTTGGTGAAATTAATGAAATTGCCAAATTGATTCCTAATGAACCAAAAATGACATTAGATAAGGCACTAAAAATCAATAAAGAGTTCTCAGCAATACCAAAAAAGGATGAAACACATAAAGAATTAATAGAGTATTCTCAAGTTTTAGAAGGATTGCATAGACATGCTTCAACACATGCCGCTGGAGTAGTTATAGCTCCTGGTCCTTTAACAGATTATGTGCCACTATACCAGCCCCCAGGCACCAAAGATGTTGCCACTCAAGCAGATATGAATGATTTAGAATCTTTGGGTCTTTTAAAAATGGACTTTTTAGGTTTACGGAATCTCACTGTAATAAATAAAACAATTCAATCTGTTAATGAAAATTATAATGAAAATATTGATATTGACAATCTGAACTTAAAAGATACAAAAGTTTTTGATTTATTTTCTAAAGGTAAAACCATTGGTGTATTTCAATTTGAATCGCAGGGAATGCGTGAGTATTTAAAAAAATTGAAGCCCTCTGCAATAGAAGATTTGATAGCAATGAATGCACTCTACAGGCCAGGACCAATGCAAAATATTCCTGATTTTATTTCTCGTAAACATGGAAACTCACAAGTCACATATCTGCATGAAAAATTAGAGCCTATTTTACAAGAAACTTACGGAATTATTGTATATCAAGAGCAAGTAATGGAAATATGTCAATCAATTGGGGGGTTTAGTCTTGCTCAAGGTGATACAATTCGGCGTGCGATGGGTAAAAAGAAAGCTGATTTAATGGCTGCATTTAAGGTAGACTTTGTAGATGGAGCAGTTAAACAAAAAATTGATAAAAAAATAGCAATTCAAATTTTTGAATTATTAGAAAAATTTGCAGAATATGGATTTAATAAAAGTCATTCAACTGCATATGCATTAATCGCATATCAAACTGCTTGGTTAAAAACCTATTATCCATCAGAATTTTTAGCTGAAAATATGAATACTGAAATGAAGGATATCAATCGAATTGTTACACTCATTAATGAAGCTAAAGAACAAAATATCAATGTTGAAGCACCTAGTGTAAATGTTTCTTTTTCTCAATTTAAATCTATTTCGAAAGATAAAATTAGTTTTGGCCTATCGGCTATAAAAAATGTAGGTATAAAAGCAGCTGAGTCTATTTCAAAGTACCGAAAAGAAAATACAAATTATAAGAGTATCTTTGATTTATGTAAAATTGATTCTGGGACAGTCAATAAGAGAGCTGTTGAGAGCTTAATTCAAGCAGGGGCTTGTGATGAGCTTAAAGGAAATCGAGCAGAACAGTTTGAAAGTGTTGATATTGCCATCAAATTTGGACAAAAAATTGTTCAAGAAAAAAGTTCTTTGCAGGAAAGTCTATTTGCAAATTCTAGTGAATCTGTTATATTGGAGCCTCAATTAAATCAAGTTGAGGACTGGACAAAGCGCGATTCATTGCGTAGAGAAAAAGAAATGCTCGGATTCTACTTGTCAGGCAATCCATTAGATGATTACTTAGATGATTTAAATGAATTAAATAATATAAACCTTTTAAATTTACCAAAAAAACTTCCACAGCAAATCAAACTAGGCGGAATTATCACAAACATTAATAAACGATTTGATAAAAGAAATAGAGAATGGGCAATCATTGAAATGGATGGCTTTGTTGGTAATGCTGAGATTTTTGTATTTAGTGATGCATTTAGTAAATATCAAAATTATCTTGAAGAAGATAAATCTGTATTTATAATAGGCTCTCCATCAAAGCGTGAAGATGAAGTCTCTTTACCACTGAAATTTATTGCGAATGAAATTATGCCATTAAGTGATGCAAAGACTAAAACGGTTACTAAGCTGAATATTTTATTAAAGTTTGAAGAAAATAATGAGCAAACATTAATTAAACTTCAACAAATTATTAATGATAACCCTGGTCCATTAGATGTTATAATTCATATGGAATCCAATGTTGGTACTATAAAAAAAATTCAAGTTAAACAGAAAAAAATTGCAGATTCATCAAAATTTTTATCACAATTAAGAGCTGAATTTGGTGAATCAAATATTTGGATTAATTAGTGATCGCAATTCTACAAAGAGTCAAAACTGCTGAAGTATTAATTCAAAATCAACAATATAATGCAATTGAAAAAGGGTTGCTAATCTTGCTTGGTGTGAGCAAAGGTGATACCGAGAATGATATCAATTACTTAATCAATAAAATAATTAAACTTCGAATATTTAATGACCAAAATAATAAAATGAATTTATCAATCTCTGATATTAATGGCGATATAATGGTTGTTAGTCAATTTACATTATTAGCAAATATCAAGAAAGGTATGAGACCAAGTTTTATCAATTCTGCAGAGCCAAATTTGGCTGAAAAATTATATGATTTATTTATAGGTAGACTAAATGATACCGGCTTAAATATTAAAACAGGAAAATTTGGTTCCATGATGGATATTTGCTTAGTAAATAATGGACCCGCAACATTTATATTAGATAGTAAAAACTAAGAAATTTTAATTACTCGCGGTATTTTATTAATATCTTTATATACCTTAAAATCATACATAGAAAATATATCATATAAAGATTTTAAATCATTATCGACTCCAATTTCTAGTAACATGAAGCCATTTTCTTTTAGTAAATCATTTCCCGCCAGAGCAAATTGTTTATAAAAGTTAAAGCCGTCATATCCATCTGTTAATGCATCTATTGGTTCATGATTTTTAACAGAATTATCTAAATGCACAATTTGATGCTGAGGTATATATGGAGGATTAGAAATAATAATATCAAATTTTTCATTCGGGCATAAATGACTATTAAAAAAATCATCAATAATAAATTTAATTTTAGAATTAGGACATATATTTTTTTTATTATGTATTGCTATATCTAGTTTTTTTTGAGAAATATCAGTGGCTATTATTTCATTTGCTAACTGTTCAGCTGCAATCGTAACAGCTAAATTACCTGATCCAACACCAATTTCTAATAATTTATCACAAACCTCATGCTGATTTAAAATATCTATAATCAATTCTGAATCAAAACGTGGTATTAATACATCTTGTGTAACAAAAAAAAATCGTCCATAAAATGGAGCTTTACTTAAAACATATTGAACCGGTTCACCTGATTTGACTCTTTTAACATAATCATCAATAATTTGACCTTGATTATTATTAATACTTAAATTTTTATTAGTATATAAGTCAATTTTTTTACAGTTCAAGACATCTTGGAATATTAATTCAATTTCATATTTAATATCTAGATTTTCTGATGTATATGATTTGATAAAATCAATAATTGATTTTTTTGCAGTACTCATCAAAACAATTAAGCTTCGTCGAGTTGTGTTTTCTGTTCTTCTAGCTTTAATGCATCTAATAACTCATCTAAGCTGCCATTTAATACTTCTTGTAACTTATATAGTGTTAAATTAATGCGATGGTCTGTGACTCTACCTTGAGGGAAATTATATGTTCGAATTTTTGCACTTCTATCACCAGTAGATACCATAGTTTTTCTTGTATCAGAACGTTCTTTATGTCTACGCTCAATTTCCATATCAAATAATCGCGATCTTAATACCTTCAAAGCTTTATCTCTATTTTTATGTTGGGAGGATTCATCTTGACATGTAACTACTGTTCCTGATGGAATATGTGTTATGCGAATTGCAGATTCAGTTTTATTAACATGCTGTCCTCCTGCTCCAGATGCACGATAAGTATCTATTTTTAAATCAGAATCATTAATTTCAACATCTACATCTTCTGCTTCAGGCAATACTGCTACTGTAGCGGCGCTAGTATGCACACGTCCACTAGATTCAGTTTCTGGCACTCTTTGAACACGATGAACACCACTTTCAAACTTAAGATTGCCATATGCACCTTCTCCTGTGACAGATAATATGGCCTCTTTAATACCATTTCCAGTACCTTCATTTTCATTAAATGATAAAATTTCCATTTTTAAATTATTCTTTTCTGCATACATCACATACATACGATATAAATCAGCTGCAAATAATGCTGCTTCATCTCCACCCGTTCCACTACGAATTTCTAAAATGATATTTTTATTATCATTTGGATCTTTCGGAATTAATAAAATTTTCAATTCTTCCTGCATTTCCTCAATATCTAATTTAATCTGAGCTAAATCATCTTTAATTAAATCTTTAAGCTCATCATCATTACTAGACATTACTTCATTATATTCATTTAATTGATTAGTTAAAGAAATATATTCTTTACCCTTAGCAACAACTTCTTCTAATCCCTTATGTTCTTTTGCAATTTGAGTATATTTATTTATATTCCCAATGATATTTGGGTCGCTCATCTCCTTTGATAAATGATCATGTTTATCAATTAAAGTTTGAATTTTATCTAACATTACTGTACTGCCTCCGCAATATGTTTTTTACCTTCATAATGAGAAAGTTTATCCCCAAATGCTGATTTCAATGCTATAATAGCAATTTCAAGTTGTTCATCACTAGGCTGCTTAGTTGTTATATTTTGGAGCCATAATCCTGGTTTAGCAAAAAATTTAAAAATAAAATTTTGCTGATGCTTAGCAGTTAACTTAAGTACTTCATATCCAAAACCTGCCACTAGGGGGATAAATAGGATATGCATAATAATTCTAGTCATCAAATTTAATTGTCCAATATAATAAATGAATAAACTATCAATTATACTAAATGTNATGATNCCAATCACCATAATAATAAATACAAAACTTGTTCCNCATCTTGGATGCTGAGTTTGAAATGTTTGAGCTATATTAACATCTAATTTTTTNCCTGATTCAAAATTATAAACTGTTTTATGCTCNGCTCCATGATATTGAAACAATCTATAGATATCATCTATTTGCGATATNAAAAATAAATAAATTAAAAAAAATGTTATTCGAAAAGATCCTGCTAAAATATTATATAAAATTGGGCTTCCATTTACATCTTTTTCAATTATAAATGANGCTAAACTTAAAGGACCTATAAAAAAAATTGATAACACAAATAAGATTGATAAAAGCGATAAAATAAATTCTACTATAGGGTTAGTTTTCTGCTCTTCATCATTTTTTTCAGCAATATCAGCAGACCACTGAAGTGTTTTGAAACCTATNTTCATTGATTCNAANAGNCCCACAACACCTCTNAAAATAATGATATTTTTCAAATTATATTTTTCTAAAACAGATTGAAAAGAATGTCTATCAATAACAATTTCTCCGTTTGGNCTCCTCACGGCTGTAGAATATGCACCTGGNACTCTCATTAACACACCTTCAATAACAGCTTGCCCACCAACTAAAATAGATGATTGACTAATAATGATACTTAGATAACGATTNATTTTTTTAATCATAATAATAAAAAAAAACGGATTCGTTGAATTGAATCCGTTTTAAAAGATTTACATTTTTATAAAGTTATTTTTTATCAGTTTTTAATTTATACTTTAAATTGAATTTTTCAATTCTACCTGCNGTATCAACTAAATTCTGCTTCCCAGTAAAAAATGGNTGAGATTTATCAGANATTTCAAGATTATATAATGGATATTCTTTACCATCTTCCCATTTAATTGTATCTTTTGTTTCAATTGTTGATTTTGTTAAAAATGAATAGTCGCATGANGAGTCTCTNTAAACAACAAATCTATAATTTTTTGGATGAATTTCTTTTTTCATAATAATCCTATATTTATAATATATCTGATAATGTTAGCTTTTTCTTCTTTAAAAAAACCATTAAGCCTTCTTTATCAATCGACTTTAAAGCACTTGTTGATACTTTAATTCGTACAGACTTACCTAATTCAGGTACAAAAATTTTCTTATTTTGTAAATTTGGCAATTGACGACGCTTAGTCTTATTATTTGCCTTAGATACATTATTGCCGACTAAAGGTCTTTTTCCTGTTATTTTACAAATTTTTGACATTTTATATCCCTAAAAGTTTAGCCCGTATATTAATAATAAATAAGTGTAGAATAAAAGAAATTAATTAATCAAGCTTACTGACAAATTGAGACAGTTTATTTAAAGCATCTTCTAACAGNTCATCTGATGTTGCATAAGANAANCTCACATTACTATTAGAACCAAAACTTTCTCCTGATACAGTTACTATCGAGTGCTCNTTTAGTAGNGCCATAGATAAATCATTTGGAGAGAGAATTGAATTTTCACCATATTTTTTATTTAATATTCCAGAGANATCTGGAAAAACATAAAATGCNCCTCCTGGAGTATCACATGTAATGCCCGTAATATCATTTAATTTAGAGACTACAAAATCACGNCTCCTCTTAAATGCCTCCTTCATTGTTTGAATAGCATCTTGTGGGCCTACCAATGCTTCAATTGCAGCATATTGAGCAATAGAATTAGGGCAAGAAGTGCTCTGCCCTTGNAGCCTTGACATACCTTTAACTAAATCTTCNCTACCAGCAATATAGCCTATACGCCAACCAGTCATTGCATATGTTTTAGAACAGCTTTGAAAAGTGACTATTTTATCATANTTAGAAAAACTAGCACAACTTTTAAATTCACTATCATAAACTAATTGCTCATAGCATTCATCAGAAAATAGCCATATATCTTTAGCTTGAGCAATATCAATAATTCTTTGCATAGCAGTATCGCCCCACACACCACCTGTTGGATTAGATGGCGAATTAATNATAATNCCTTTTGTATTTGAAGTNATTTTTCTTTCTAAATCATCAAAATCAGGTTCATATTGAGCATGAGGATTAGTATTNACAATAACCGGTGTTGCTCCTGTTACTGAAATAAAATCAGGAAATGANACCCAATAAGGAGTGAAAACNATNACTTCATCATTTTTTTCAAATAAAGTTTGACAAGCATTATANAATGAATGCTTNCCNCCACATGAAACAATAATATTCTGAGGTGAATACTTTANTTGATTATCNCGTTCTAATTTTTCNCATACTGCCTTGCGTAAATCTAACATNCCTGAACCTGGGGTNTATTTTGTATANCCATTTTCCATTGCATAGACAGCAGCATCACANATGTTTTTTGGAGTGGGAAAATCTGGTTCCCCCACACTTAAATTAATTACATTNTTACCNTGGGATCGCAACTCTGCAGCTTTNGCTGTCATTTCTAAAGTTGCTGATGGTTGGATTCTATTTATTCTTTTAGCATACATTTTAATTAAGAACTCATGCTATCTAAAAATTCTCTATTNCTTTTCGTAATTTTAATTTTATCTAAGAAAAATTCCATAGCTTCTACATTTGTCATCGAATCTAGCATCTTACGCATAATCCATATCCTAGATAAATCTTTTTTACCAATCAATTTATCTTCACGCCTTGTACCTGACTTATTAATATCAATAGATGGATAAATTCGTCTATCACTTAAATTNCTATCTAGTACTAANTCCATNTTNCCNGTNCCNTTNAATTCTTCAAATATAACTTCATCCATTCTNCTNCCAGTATCAATTAAGGCTGTAGCNACAATTGTTAGACTNCCNCTNCCTTCACAATTTCGNGCTGCCCCAAAAAATCGTTTTGGNTTATGTAATGCATTAGAGTCAACACCTCCTGACAANATTTTNCCACTATGNGGACTGACTGTATTATATGCTCTTGCTANTCTAGTAATTGAATCTAATAAAATAACAACATCATCCCCAGCTTCAACCATTCTTTTAGCNTTCTCAATAACCATTTCTGATACATTTACATGCCTATCTGCCGGCTCATCAAAAGTTGAGGCCACTACCTCAGCTTGCACATTNCGAGCCATNTCAGTAACCTCCTCTGGTCTTTCNTCTATTAGTAAAATAATNAATTTAACATCTGGCTCATTTGCACTAATTGCATTAGCAATTTTTTGNAATAATATTGTTTTCCCTGTCTTGGGCTGTGCTACTATCAATCCCCTTTGTCCTTTCCCAACTGGAGAAAGCATATCTATAACACGTGTAGAAAATTCTTTTTCTGTAGTTTCTAGCTTAATCATATCTTCTGGATATAATGGAGTTAGGCTTGCAAAATTAATAATATCCCTAGATTCTTCAGGAGGGAGTCCATTAATAGTCTCAACTCGTAATAAAGCAAAAAANCGCTCATTATCTTTAGGAGGCCTAATCTGACCTGAAATTTGATGACCTGTCCTTAATCGGAATCTNCGTATTTGAGAGTGTGAAACATAAATATCATCAGGGCCGGGCAGATAACTGCAATTAGGAGCTCTTAGAAATCCATACCCATCTGGCAATACCTCTAAAACACCTGAAGCTAATATGTTTCCTTTTTTCTCAACTTGTTTTTCAAAAATTACTTTAATCAAGTCTTGCTTTCTTAAACCTGAAATTTCTTCAGCACCTAAGNCTTTTGCGAGCTCTTGTAGTTCCTTAACTGTTTTAGATTGTAATTCTCCAGTNCTAGTATGAATCTTGTCTCCTCTATACATNTTATCATTCTTCTTATGATTAGACCGACCTTTGGCACTATTTTTATTAGCCATTATTATCCTTGTTTTTATTATTTATTATGTTAAAAAGGGAATTGTTTCTAGGTTAAATTGTTGTAACAACTAAATTTATAGAGAAATTATAGTAAATTAAAAGTAATATTAAAAAAATCTGATACAGCATCTCCTAAATGATGTGTGCCTATAATACCAATAAAATCACTATCATGACTATTATCCATCACATATTCAATCGCTTCTTTATCAGATTGAATGCATTTTAAATTTATATTTGATGGAAAATAAGATTTTAATTCATCTATTTTCATAGTTCTAGAATTATTCGTTTCACATAAAATTATCTCATCAAAACAGTTACATAATGCTGAAACTTGAGATTGAATATGCTTTCTTGATTGCAACGATAATACTAGGCGACCCTTTTTAAATTTAAATGATTTTGTAGATTCTATAAAACTTTCAATCCCTGCTTCATTGTGAGCAACATCAAAAACAACTAATGGCTCTTTTTGTAAAATTTGATTGCGACCATACCATACAGTTTGCTCAATATATTTACAGATATCACGATCTTTATTTGGATTCTTAATTATAGTACTAACTGCTAAATGTGCTAGTCGAGCATTTTGAGATTGCACTGAGCCAATTAATGATGGTGATATATCATAATCATTATGTATTGGTGCTATAATCAAATCAGACCCTTCATCTTTACACTTTGCAGCAATAATATCACTAACTGCTATTGGCTGTTCTTCAATAGTTACACATGGAGTGTTAGGTTTAATAATACCTGCTTTTTCTGTCGCAATCTTAGTCAATGTATTTCCTAATATCTCAGAATGATCCATAGATATTGATGTTATTACAGTTAAAATTGGATTGCAAACTGTAACACTATCTAATCGGCCTCCAAGACCTGTTTCCATAATTGCATAGTCTATATTGTGCTTATTAAAATACCAAAAGGCCATAATGGTTGTAGCTTCGAAGAAGGAAGCAGAATATTTTTCAATATTATTCTTAAACAAATCAACAAATTCTTTGATTTCATCATCAGAGATTGGCTGACCATTAATACGAATCCTTTCATTCATATTCACTAAATGAGGAGAAGTAAATAAACCGACATTGATGTTTAATGTTTTTTGCAAACCAAATGCAATCATTGCACAAGTAGAACCTTTGCCATTTGTACCAGCAACTTGAATAATTTTCAAATTTTTATCGGGGTTTCCACAACTATCATTTAAGGCTATAGTTCTATCCAAGCCTAGCTTAATACCCTTAGAATCAATTGATAATAAATAATTAATTGCTGAATTCATAATTACAATTGAATCAACTGAATATTATTAATATTATTATTTAAAAATTTAGAACCTAAATTTTGAAATTTTTCTGCATCATCAGAAACATAAAATTCAATTTTACCACTACCATTTAAATTTAATTTTTGATTCGTTTCTAAATATTCTTTTAATGATATAGCTACTGGTAGATCTGAGGTCACAAATTTTATTTCATTAGATAAAAAATTATATAATTGTTCTTTAATAATTGGATAATGTGTACATCCTAGAATTAAAGTATCAATAGCAGATTCAACCATTGGAGTTAGATATAATTTGACAACTTCACAGGTGAACTTATTATTTTCTAAACCCTCTTCGATAATTGGAACAAATAATGGGCATGCTATTTCCTTAATGTGAATTGATTGATTAAATTCTGATATTTGCTGTGAATACACTTTTGATTGAATTGTTGTTTCTGTACCTATAATACCAATCCTATTATTACTAGTTAATTGAATAGCATTTTTGACAGCTGGAGAAATAACTTCAAAGATTGGAATATCACAGCGACTCTCTAGATATGTTTTTGCAACAGAAGATGCTGAATTGCATGCAATAATAATTGCTTTTACACCTTTATTAAGTAAAAAATTAACAATATTTTCAGAATAATCTATAATGCACTCATGACTTTTAGAGCCATATGGTAAGTGTGCCGTATCTCCAAAATATATATAATTTTCATTAGGCAAAATATCTTGAATTTTTTTTAATACAGTAAGCCCTCCGAGACCACTATCAAAAATACCGATTGGAGCATTATTATTCATTGATAATGGGTTTTTCATACTTGTCTTTAAATGTTACAATGGATCTAAAAATTGCTTCAGCCATTTTTTGCCTATATCTAGCTTTTCTTAATAGTTGGATATCTTTTTTACTTGTTAAAAATCCTAATTCAATTAATACATTGGGCATATCAACTTTATGCAATACCCAAAAACCCGCCTGTTTAACTCCTCTATTTTTTATATTTAATACATAGCTTAATTGATTTTGGATTTCAGATGCTAAAAATTCACTCTCTTTGATATATTCATTTTGTGCCATTGATGCTAAAATAGTATTTACATCACTCAAGTCTTCATACTTACTTTTATCTTCTTCAAATTTTATAACATCATTTTCTCTTTGAACAATCTCTACTGCATCATCAAATTTTCCAGGTCTTAATAGATATGTTTCAAACCCGCTAGCATGATGCCTTTCATTGGCATTTGCATGAATACTAATAAATAAATCTCCATTTGATTCATTTGCTATCTGGGTTCTTTTCCATAACTCAATAAAGTTATCATCTTCTCTAGTATAAATAACATTAACTCCCAAATTTTGTTCTAGCAATTTTCCTAATCGCTTAGCTACATCAAGTGTTACTGTTTTTTCCTGTAAGCCTCCAATACCAATTGCTCCAGGGTCTCGTCCTCCATGCCCAGCATCAATAACAATAGTATCTAACAACCACTTTTCCCTCATTTTCTTAATTTTCTGAGCATTTTCTTTAGTATTCATTCTTAAATTAATATTAATATACTCTTGAGTTGAGGAAATATCAAATTCATCTATACTATCTCTTATTAAAAAAGAAATTTGACAGGACTCATTATACTGCATACATCTAACTCTCTGAACTGGATCTATNTTTTGAACATTAACAATNTTTANTGAGTCTACAATNCCACCTGGGATTGTTAAATTTAACCAACCACCTTTAGTAATCGCACCAGAAATCAAATTACTATTAAATTCGTTNACCGTATTAATTTTAATAATAGNTCCATTNCTCTTGCTAATNACATCAACATTGTTAATATTAAAATTNTCTCCATGCAATATNACATGTTCNCCTAATGTATCTATAAANCCTATAGGTTNTTGATTAAGANCATTAATAATATTNAAAAAAGGAATAATTGGTATTAAAAAATCATTATCCTGATAAAGTACCTGTAAATATGAATGATATATTTGNCTATCAATCATTATAAATGATGAATTTTGAGATAACTTAATATTNTANTGTTGATGAAATTTTAGATCTAGCTTCTTTTTTTTAGCATAAAATTTTGAATCTGAATTGGTTATGCGAACATATTCATTAACAGATATGTATTGATTNCCCTCNACATTNTAAATAGGAATCTTAACATCGCTCAATAATAATGATANGAATAANCANGATAATAGTATGTTAATGATTTTATAAATCACACCAAAAACTATTTAGATTCTAAAAATTTTTCTGATCGAACACGAAATATTTTTTCACCTGGAGGACACATGTGAAATTGNTCTCTAGCTATTTTTTTTATGTATTCTGGATCAGATTGCAATAAGTTAATCTCACTNATTAATACTTTTTCTTCAGCAATTAAATTCTTTATTTCATCTTGAATAAGCTGTTTTTCATTAGAAATTGCGATAAGCCTGAGAACCCCTAAATCATTAAATATTAAAAATGACAAAGCGGCGGCAAATAGNAATATATTTAAATATTTTTTATTTTTGTTCATTAACTAATCTTAAGCACACATGAATTTATTTTTTTTATTCATCAATTGCAAATCTTCTTCAATGCGAAGTAATTGATTGTATTTAGCTATTCTATCAGTTCTACATAAAGACCCTGCTTTAATTTGTCCTGAAGANACTGCAACACAAAAATCAGATATAAANGTATCCTCNGTTTCNCCAGACCTATGNGATATAATAGTATTAAAATTGGCNGCTTTGGCAATATTAATTGCTTCNAGTGTTTCTGAAACCGTNCCTATTTGATTTAATTTAATNAATATAGCATTCATAGCNGATTCCTCAATTGCNCTCTTAAGTCTAGTTGGATTNGTAACTGTNAGATCATCTCCAACNAGTTGGGTTTTCATGCCTAATTCAGATTGNAGTTTCTGCCAGCCTGACCAATCATTTTCATCTAAACCATCTTCAATAGATANAATAGGATATTTCGCACATAGATTCATATAATATTGAATCATGTCATAAGAGCTAAGTTCCAAATTTTCAGATTTTAATTCATATTTTTTTGTTTCAGGATTATATAATTCACTTGCAGCAACATCCAATGCAATGCTTATATCCTCTCCAATTTTATAATTAGACTTATCTATTGCATTAATTATAATTTCAATTGCTTCTTCATTTGATTTTAAATTTGGTGCAAACCCTCCTTCGTCACCTACAGCAGTATTAAGATTTTTATCCCTTAATATTTTCTTTAAATTATGAAAAATTTCACTACCCATTTGCATTGATTGTGCAAATGAATCTGCCCCATTTGGATATATCATAAACTCTTGTATGTCTACATTATTATCAGCATGACTGCCTCCATTAATAATATTCATCATTGGTACTGGCAATATATATTCTGAGCCATCATGTAAATAATCATATAATGGAAGTTTATTTAGCTTTGAAGCAGCTTGAACAATTGACATTGAAACTCCTAACAATGCATTTGCACCTAGATTGGATTTATTATCGGTACCATCTAGATTAATTAATGCTAAATCTAAATCTTGATAATTATTAGGATTTTNCCCAATGAATTCAGGGGCTATAATTTTATTAACATTATTCACTGCGGTAAATACTGATTTGCCCATATAACTATTTTTATTATCACGTAACTCAACAGCTTCATACTCTCCTGTTGATGCTCCACTNGGNACAGCTGCACGCCCCATTATACCATTATCTAAAACGGTGTCAACCTCTATAGTAGGATTCCCACGAGAATCAAATATTTGTCTTGCATGAATAGATTTTATTAATGTCATAATTATCTCATTTTATATATTCAAATTTAGGAAATTGAATATAATTTTTACTGTAAATTAATTTAATTATTTGGGTTTTTTTTTGTCAATTAAAGTAACAAAATTTATTCATGAAAATACAACAATTTGGGATAAATTCATAAATTCTTCTAATAATGGAACTCTATTCCACTATAGGGAGTTCCTGAATTATCATGAGAATGTTGAGTTTGAAGATCACTCGCTTCTGTTTTATAATGGGANCAAATTAGTTGCTGTTCTTCCAGCTGTGNTTAAAGATAATATTTTTTCATCCCATCCTGGAATATCATTTGGTGGTGTGATTCACAAAGAGCATTTATCTTTTGCAAATGCACAATCTATTATTAATGCNCTAATAGAATATGCTAAACAAATATCTTGTAAGCAAGTTCAAATCACATTACCTCCTGCATGTTATAATAAAATAAACTCAGATTATATTGAATTTTGTCTCTTGCAATTAGACTTTCAATATAAANGTATAGAATTATCAAATATATTAAAATTAGATACAGATTTTAATATGGTATATGAAAAATATAAACCATCAGCTAGACAGGCGGTACGCAAAGCAGAAAAATCTAATGTGGTTATTAATGAGTCGACTAACTTAAATGATTTCTACACTTTATTATCTAACAACTTATCATTAAGACATAATGTATCTCCAACACATACATTATCTGAATTAAAAAAGTTAATTACACTTTTCCCAAATCAAATTAATTTATTTACTGCTGACTTAGATGATGAAATGATTGCTGGAGTAATTAATTTCATATGCAATCAAAATACTATTCTTGCATTTTATATCAGTCACAATAATAATTTCCAGCATATGAGACCCCTTAATATGCTCTTTACACAGATGTTTAAATGGGCGATTGATAATAAATATAAATACTACGATTTTGGACTTTTTACGGTATTGGGAGAACCTAACCTATCACTTGCACGCTTTAAAGAGAGCTTTGGAACTGATGGACTATTTAGAAAAACAATGATATTAGAATTATAATATATGTCTATACAATCACTAGGTAAACAATCACTGATATATGGTTTTGGTCATGTTTTAACTAGACTTGCTAGTTTCTTGCTTTTACCTTTATTGACAAACTCACTCACCACTGAAGATTATGGTATTATTTCTATAATTTATATATTCATTGGTTTTGCGATGACAATCTACCGATATGGGATGGATACTGCATTGATGAAATTTTATATTCAAAGTGATGATCCAAAAAGCTATTTCTCTACAATACTATTACTACAATTCATTACAAGCTTAATATTTTCAACAATATTATTTTTATTAAGATATCATATTGAACCATTATTAATTGGCAATGGGAATACTCATTTAATATTCTATATTGCAATTATTATTTTCTGCGATATTATTTGGAATCTCATCATAATCACTCTCCGGGTATCTAATAAAGCCTTTCAATTTATTAGCTTTAATATTGTAAATGTTATGATTATGCTCAGTTCTACAATTTATTTAGTAAATGTCTGCGAAATGGGAGTTGAAGGCGTCTTATTAGGCAATGTTATATCTGCAATTATTATGCTACTTGCATCATGTTTATTATTGCCAAATACATTTTCAATACAAAAAATTAAATTATCAATAATGAATACTATAGTGCAATTTGGCCTGCCATTTCTCCCTGCTGCTATTTTTACAATAATTATGGAAGGGGCTGATCGGTTTATTTTGAAAATCATGCTCAATGAATCTATGGTAGGTATTTACTCTGCAGGATATAAACTAGGCATTTTTGGATTATTAATTATTATGGCATTTAACATGGGATGGAGTCCATATTTCTTGAGANATAATAATGATACGAATGCAAATGCTAATTATTCTACTATTGCGACTATCTTATTAGGGNTATATGGGTTCATAGGAATCATTTTAACAATATTAACACCTCAAGTGGAATATTTTAGCATATTTGGCTATACACTAATTGGTTCTGAATATTTTGAAGGGTTATCTATTGTNCCAATAATATTACTATCATATTATTTCTTTGGAATCTATGTATTAATGATGCCGCGAATTTATAAATANGAGCATACAAAAAAAATTGTACATTTTAGATTTGTTGGTGCTATATCTAATATTATATTGAATGTTATTTTTATTCCCAAATTTGGAATTCTAGGATCTGCATTTGCTACACTAATATCATTTGCTATCATGGCATTTTATATTTTTAATTTTGGGAACCGTTTAGAATATATTCAATATAATATAAAAGGTTGGATGTTCCCCATATTCACATGGGTGCTTGCTTTAATATCAATATATATAACGAATGAGTATATCATTGCTATATCGCTTTTAGTTTCCTATCCAATTCTTTGGTATAAATTGATTATTACAAATGATGAAAAAGAAAAAATAGCGGAAATAATACAATGATAGTAGTTGCATCTTGTGGGCATAATTGTGACGATGAACGAATTTATTATAAACAAATTCAAACTTTGATTTCTAATGATTATGAAGTCAAATATTTTGCCTATTGTAATAAAACATTTATCGAAAATGAATATACCGAAAATATAGAATATCGTTTTTTTAATTCAACAGAAATATCACAAGCACAATATAAAACAATTGTTTTTAATCTATTAAAAAATAATCCTCCTGAAATTTTTCATATCCATGATATGGAGCTGTTATCAGTTGCATATAAATTGAAAAAAATACATCCTAATATTAAAATTATTTATGATGTACATGAAGACTTAGAGGCGATGTGGGATACCTTCTCATCATACTCTGTCCCTATTAAATCAATTATAAATTTTATATTGAAAAAATATGAGCAGTGGTTTTTATCATGTGTTGATTCATTTATATTAGCNAATAAACTCGCAAGNACNACCAAATACAACAACTATGNTGAAGTNCATATCATTGAAAACTTTCCATTAATGGCTGACTTAAAATCAAATCATAAAGAACATAGTGCACATAAATTAATCTACCATGGACAATTAGGGGAAGANCGTGGTATAATTACACTCATTGATGCGATGTCAAAATTAGAAAAAAAATATCGTGACCTAGAATTGATTTTAATAGGTACCCCTCGAAATGAAAACTTCAAAAAAATACTCNTGAAAAAAATAAATGAATCAAAAAGTATAAAATGGGTTGAACAAATTCCTCATAAAGAAATNTGGGAATTTCTAAACGAGGCCTCAATTGGGATNATACCATTTCATAATGAAACTATTTGGAACTATAATACTCCTACTAAATTATTTGAATATATGATATCAAATTGTGCTGTTGTTGCATCTGAGTTAAAACCTATAAAAGAATTTTGCAATGAGACAGCNAGTTGGACTACCCCAGGTGATATNGAAGGGTTAATAGAAGCTATTGAATATTATTTTAACAATAAAGATGTATATCAGAAACATAGGAAAAAGAATGTTGATTTAATTACAAATTATTATAATTGGGATTCTATTTCTAAAAANTTATTGAATATCTATGAAGATTTATTAANATGAAAATATTGTATATATCACCAATCAATACTGTTGGANCACTTGAATTATGGAAGCAATTTCACGAATCCAATGGACATCAATGTACATACATTACATTATTTAAAAGTCCNCTTGGAGTANATAGCGGANTTTGTTTGAATCTCCCATTAGTTGCACATTCAAATAAGATGGTTGCNCTTAGGCGAATATATTATAAAATAATAAGGGGAAGCAAAGGAGAGTATAAACCAAAGGATGGCTACCCGCCAATATCTAAACCAAATTCAATATTTGAAAAGTTATATTTCCAATTTCGGGATTGGATTTGGTCTTATACGATCGAATCAATAATTAACAATATGGATTTACATTCTTATGATGTATATCATTTAGATTGGGGATTAGGTTTATATCGCGATGCTAGATTTGTTAAACAATTAAAAAATAAAAAAATTATATGTACCTATCATGGACAAGACTTGCGAACTAGAGGTGTAATACCTGATGTTGATCAAAAGTCAAATTTAAATCTCACAAGTGAATTAGATTTATTATCAATGCACCCAAATATTCATTATNTATTCCTGCCAATTGATACAAAAAAATATGATTGCAACATTAAGGTTAATAAAACAATCCGTATTTGTCATAGNCCTACAAATCGATATTATAAAGGTTCAGAATATATTATTCCTGCCTGTAAACAAATAGAATTAGAAAATGAAAATGTTGAATTTGTATTGATTGAAAATAAAACTCAAAAAGAAACAATTGAAATCAAATCTAAATGCGATATCTTAATTGATCAAGTTGAAGATCGAGGTGGATGGGGGTATGGAATGAGTTCAGTTGAATCAATGGCTATGGGCCTATGCTGTGCTACACAAATGAATAATGAATATCAGAAGTTTATGCCTAATCATCCTTTTATCAATATAAATAAAAATAATATTTATGAAGTGTTGACTGATTTTGTTAATAAGCCAAATGAAAAAATTGAAAAACAAAAGCAGCTTTCTCGAGAATGGGTTGAACATACACATGATATCCAATCAGTAGGTAATTCTTTATATGATTATTATAAACAAATTAAAGCAATATAATGATTAAAGAATCTGCAATAGAAGAAACTAAAACTTTTACTCCAAGCATTACTAATGGTGAATATGATATTATAATATCATGGATCATTATTGGTAATCAATGGGATGATAGTAAATTCTTGGTAGAGGCAATTAATAAACAAGAAATGGATACAAAACTAGTAGAATTGATTATTATTGATGATTGCTCAGGTGACGAATCTTTAAAATCTCTTAAAAATATTGACTATGAAAATAAACATATCATTACTCTAAATAAGCCATCTGGTCGATGTAAAGCACGTAATCATGGTATTAAATTAGCAAAGGGAGAATTTTGTCTATTTACAAATAGCAATACTATCCCAACAGCTAATTTTATCAATCAATATATTAATGATATATATCAATTTAATATTGATGGAGCTGCAGGGGTAGTAAACTATACTTCTAATGATAAGCCCTTTGAAAATTATTTAAACCATCCACAAAGAGGATTGAAAAAATTTTGCAATCAAGATTTATTATCTGTTAACTATGTTCTATTTGGAAATTGCACAATTAAAACTAGTTTATTAAAACAAGTAAGTGGCTTTAATGAAAAATTGATTGGTTATGGTGGTGAAGAAATAGAGCTGTTAAGTCGAATCGAACAAATCAAAGAATTAATAATCATTAAGACTGATGCTGGTGTTCTNCGAATGAATCATCCAAATTTTGATGAACACTGCAATCGACTAATTGAATTTGGTGAAACTAATTTTAAACTACTGCCAAATCAAATCAAATCAAAAATTATACCACCATTTTTTTTAAAAATTTATAAAATACTTCCTACATCTACATTGATATGGAAATTAAGATTACTGAATAGGCTGATTGGTAGTCAAAATATTACATTAATGAAATTGATAATGGGACTGTCTATTGTAAAAGGGTATAAAAAGTAACTAACCTTCTAATTCCCACTGACCTGAATCTAAATCTTCTTGGCTTGCAGCTTCCCAATTATCATCAGAAACATCATCGCTGTCACTGCTTGATGTAACAGTTTTTGANTCACTACTATCATAAAAGTACAAGAGTGGTAGTGAAGCGATAAAGATAATACCTATAGATTTAACAATGTGAGATAGATGAAAAACAAATGCTCCTTCTGGGAAGGACACTTCCTCAACACCAGAAAAGATGAACACTGTAATCGCAAATAAATATCCAGCGGCAGCAAATACTTTAATAAATTGACCTAAATTAAATGAGTCCATTGCAATATTTAAACATGCCCATGCACCAAGAGTAATCATCAATGTGAGACCTGTATATGTTTCCACATCAGTATTGTTTACTACACAAAATGCATATACTACCACACCTACTGCTAATACAAGCCATGGAATTTGTTTAAAATTATCTTGCATTGACTACCTTTATTTATACCTTTATCAAACGAGGACTTAATTTCTGAATTTATTTTATAAATATCAAGAACATATATAATATCTATTTTCATCCTATAATTTGTAAATTTACATATGTCTAATCTGCAAACAATTAAAATTGGAGTTATTGGAGTTGGGTACCTAGGAGAATTCCATGTCCAACAACTACTGACTCTTCCACATGTATCTGTTTTAGGTATTACTGATTTAAACCCAAAAAGAGGGAAAATTATATCAGAAAAATATAATGTAGCATTTTATCAAGAAAAACAAGATCTAATCGACTTGTGCGATGGTATCATTATTGTTACTCCTACTAGTTCACATTATAGCATAGCATTGGATGCCTTAAACTCTGGTAAACATGTATTTATTGAAAAACCAATTACATCTACTATTGAACAAGCAGATCAATTAATTGATAGTGCAAATGAAAAAGATTTGATGATACAGGTAGGGCATATTGAACGATTCAATCCTGCTTTTTTACTTCTGAAAGAGAAAAAAATGTCAGCACAATTCATTGAGGTCCATCGTTTAGCTTCATTTAAATCGCGAGGACAAGATACGAGTGTTGTGTTAGACCTCATGATTCACGATATTGATATTATATTAGCAATAATTGATTCTCACATTACTGATATTCAAGCTACGGGGGTAAATGTTATCACATCTGAAACGGATATCGCAAATGCACGTATCACTTTTGAAAATGGCTGTATTGTAAACTTAACAGCAAGTCGCATCTCATTAAAAGAAATGCGCAAAATGCGTATTTTTCAAGAGCAATCATATGTCAATATTGATTTCCTAAATAAAACAATGGAAGAGTATGAAGTGACCCAAAATCAAGATATAGATTCTAGTACACAAATTTTTCCATATGATGATAGCGGAAAACAATTTATCAAATATTCCAAAAATGNAGGTTCAGANCACAATGCACTTTTAGAAGANCTCAANCATTTTATTGATTCAATACAAAATAATACAACTCCTGAAATTAATGGGAATATTGGACGAGATGCATTGCATGTAGCTTTAATTATTCAGGATAAAATTAATGAGTGAANATAATCATTTTTTCATTATTGCTGGAGAANGATCTGGTGATATACATGGTGGNATGTTAATGAACTCCCTTAAAAATCTAAATTCAAATATCGAGTTTAGTGGCATTGGCGGTACTAGCATGGAAGATGCAGGATTGGAATCAATGTTCCCAATCAATAAAATGGCAATCGTAGGCTTTGTAGAAGTCATTAAACATCTAAAATTTTTTAAAAAAGTTGAAAGGNCTGTTCTTCGAACCATTCAGAANAAAAAACCAGATAGAATTATTTTAATTGACTTTCCGGGATTTAACTTGCNCATTGCNAAAAAAATTCAAGATCAATTTCAAATACCAATTACATATTACATTAGTCCACAACTATGGGCATGGAAGGAAAATAGGATTGAAATAATTAAAAAATATATTGATCAAATGTTGGTAATACTTCCATTTGAAAAAGATTGGTATGCAAAACGAGGAGTAAATGTTGATTGGATAGGACACCCATACTTNGATCATCAGAATACCAATATGAATAAAGATGAACTTAAAAAANATTATGGGATAAATGACAATTTGCTCTTAACACTTTTTCCTGGCAGCCGACAATTAGAAGTAGATAGGCATATGCCACTATTTATGAAAGCATGCAAAATATTAATGAAAAATAATCCTCAACTTAAAATTGGTATTGGACTAGCCCCAGGAGTTGAATTAAATAAAAAATATAATGACATTGCCATTGTAGAAACCAATAATACTCATCAATTACTCGCTGCATCAGATATATTATTTACAGCTTCAGGTACTGCAACATTAGAAGCNTCTATTTTAGGATTGCCTATGGGTGTAGTGTATAAATTAAACTTCATTACTTGGATACTATCAAAATGGTTTATCAAAATTAAATATATTGCATTACCAAATATCATATTTAACAAACCTATCGTACCTGAATTTATTCAATCAAATGCAAACCCAANTGCAATGGTTGATTATNNACAAAGGCTNATTNATGATAAAGCCTTCNGAAAATCAACTAGCATGGAACTCNCAAAGATTAAAAACATATTAGGANAACCTGGGGCAAGTGACCGAGCTGCTCAGAAAATTTTAGAAAACTAATATGCGCGAATTTATTTTATCATATATTATGCAATGCATTGTGAACTTCAGCTTTATAACTAGTCGAGTTGTAGTTCATGGAAATGAGTATTTAGAAGAAGCAAATAAATCAAAATCTCCTGTATTATTTTGTGTTTGGCATTATAGGTTAATCTATGCTGTGTACTTTTTTAAAAATCCAAAATATAATCTATATGCATTAATCAGTGGGCATCGAGATGCAGAAATACTAGCAAAAATAATGNATCGTTGGAAAATTAATTTAATTCGAGGATCTAGNACACGAGGGTGGAAACATGCTATTGTTGAAATGCAAAAACGATTAAGAGATNCTTCAACTGTATTGGCTGTCACAAATGATGGTCCTAAGGGGCCNCCTAAAATTGCNAAAGCAGGNACAGTTAAAATGGCTNTTAAAAATAATGCAAAAATTATTACCATGACTGCCNTAGCATCTAAATATTTTGANTTTAATACATGGGANAAGTTTCGACTGCCTAAACCATTTAGTACAATTAATATTCATTTAAGTAAGCCTCTNGAAATTGATCAATCAAAATTAGAAAAAATGGATGATGGACAATATCTTACAGAGTTTATGAATGAGTTTGAACAAACAATTGATGGNCAATATTCTAATGCTTAAAATNTTACTTACTCCATTGATNTTCATTTTCCATATTCTTGTTAGAATCAAAAATTGGCTTTACCATTTTGGAATTTTAAAACCTCATAAAATTAANATTCCAGTTATATCGATTGGNAATATTGCTTTTGGTGGAACTGGGAAGACTCCNCTGGTGATTGACTTGTGNAACCAATTAAAAGCTAAAGGATATAAACCTGCAGTAATCAGTCGCGGTTATAAGCGAAAATCAAGTGGGCTAGTTGTGGTTCATAATGGGCAGAATGNCCACTGCAGTGTAGATGAATCAGGTGATGAACCCTTCTTAATTGCAAAAAAACTANTTNATGTNCCTGTTGTGGTTTGTAAAAAACGAGAGCNAGCAGCAGAATATATAATGAAAACATTTAGCGATGTAAACATTATACTGCTTGATGATGGATTTCAATATCGNAAACTTCATCGTGATATAGATATAGTTTTATTAAGTGGAAAAGAATGTAATGNCATTCTGCGNGAACCTAAAAGCTCATTAAANAGAGCTGATATGACATTGGCATTAGATAAACAGTATTCNGTATGTGANTTTNAAAATGATAAACTGACTCCTAATAAACCGACTAAAGGAGTCTATGCATTCTGCGGGATTGCAAACNCTAAATCATTTTTACAGTACTTAGATNATGAGAAAATAGAAATTAAATGGAAAACTATTTATAATGATCACCATGATTATTCTGANAAATCAATGACTAAACTAAAAGATACAATCAATCAAACTGGTGCAAATTCTATTATCACAACTGAAAAAGATTTAGTAAAATTACCAACAGATTTTTTAGAGCAGTATCAAATCTATATTGTTACTTTAAGTATCAAATTTGAAGATGATACCATCTATAATAAAATATTTAAAGGCCTAGAAAGTTTATAAAGGAGAACTAATGGATTTAAATGTTACTAATATCGAATCATTCCCAAATGGTCTAGCTATTAACTGGAATGATGAAAAGGATTCATTCATCGATTATAAAATGCTTCGTAATCAATGCCCATGTGCTAATTGTTCTGGAGAATCAGATGTGTTTGGAAATTTGTATAAAGGTCCTGAAATCAAATTAACTGAAAATGCTTACAAATTAATTAATGTAATACAAGTAGGTAACTATGCTATCAGAATTACTTGGGGTGATATGCATAGTGATGGTATTTATACATTTGAAAAATTACGCGACATGGATCTTTCTGAATGAAATATAAACACATCATCTGGGATTGGAACGGTACCTTGGTTGATGATACTTGGCTGTTTGTAGATATTATGAATGGGGTCTTAAAGGATCGTAAGCTGAACAATATTACTATAGATGATTATCGTAATGTGTTTGACTTCCCGGTTCAAGATTATTATCGTAAACTAGGATTCAATTTTGAAGATGAGCCCTTTGAGAGTGCAGGCATGGATTTTATTAAAATCTATGATGAGCGTAAATTTGAGGCACCATTATTTGATGATACCCTGACAACTTTAAATACACTGAAAAAATTAGGCTGTAATCATTCTGTGTTATCAGCACAAAATATTATTACACTTAAAAAATCTGTATCACATTACAATCTCGATCAAATGTTCCAATATATCAGTGGACTTGAAGATCATTATGCGATTGGCAAAATTGAACAAGGAAAAAACTTGATTAATAACTTAGATGTAGAAACAAATCAAGTTGCAATGATTGGAGATACGGAGCATGACCATGAAGTTGCTGAAGCCATGGGCGTTAAATGTTTTTTAATGGATCGTGGACACAATAGCACCTCACGCTTAACATCTAAACAAGATGATGTATTTAGTTCATTTACAGAACTACTCGATTCTATTTCTTAAACCGTAATTTTTGTCCACTTATTAGTACTAATTCTCCAAGTTGCAACTACGGCAAATACTATAATATGTAATCCAAATGAAAACCATGGTCCCCAAAATGGCATATTCCACTTAATACCAGTTAAATATGCGAGTGGTAAAAAGACTAACCAAATACTAACTACATCTGCGATGCCAGGGAATTTCACATCTCCAGATGCAGTAAGTGCAAAAAACATCATGATTCCAAAAGCATCAAAAAATTGAAGTAATCCTACAAACTGTAATGCTGGAACTCCAAGCGGATATAGCTCCGATGGCACTTGAAATACAGACATAATTGAATGTGGGAATGCAATAAACAATGCACCCATCGTTCCCATTGAAAATAATACAATATATGAACTTTGAATAATAATTTCTTTTGCCTTATCAATTTTTTTCTCACCCAAATAATTTCCAATTAATGTTGATGCCGCTTGACCAATCCCCACCCCAGGCATAAATGATGCATGTGCAATACGGAATACCACATTGGTAGCTGCTAAATTTATAGTGCCTCCCATTTCCACAATTTTAAAAAATATAAAGAAACCTATAGATGAAAATAATTCTTGAATAGATAATGGATATGTTAAAATGATATGCCGTTTTAATATTGTTTGATTTATCTGCAATGTAAAACATTGAAATTGATTTTTAATTTGAGGCATAAATAAAAATGCTGCATACATAAAGAACATTGCAATGCTTGCTATCATAGTTGCTAAGCCTGCACCTTCTACATACATTTCTGGAAAATCAAGGATTTGCCATAGGAATGATAAAAATCCTAAATTGAATTTATCTAAAAAATTAATCACATTATTAGAACCATAAATCAAACCAGCATTTAAATATACATTTAAGAGATTTGCGGTTACCATGACAGTCATATGAATTTTAGTCATTTTTATTCCATTATAGAATCCTTGAAATGCAAATGATCCATATATGAAATAAATACTAGGGACAACAAACATTGCATAATCAATAGCAAGTTGAGAAATTTCACTTTGAGATACCAAGGACTCTAAAATTGATGGAGTATAGATATACATGAATAGTGTAGCAGGAATACCAGCAAAGAATGCAATCATATGTCCATGCTGCAAAGCCTGACCACATCGATTAAAATTTTCTTCTCCATATCTTCTCGATGTAACTGTTTGAGTGGATGTACGTAAACTAATACCCATTCCAAACAAAATCCATAATAACATGCCACTAAATCCTATGGCTGCAAGAGCATTAGATCCATCCTTAGCAGCTGCAATCATTGACATGTCGGCAAGTTCCATAAATACTCTACTGAGATTGCTAATAATAATTGGAATTGCAAGAATGATAATATTTTTAATATGGTGAAAATTTATTTTATACATTTTTAATAACAGGATTATCCGTAAATATCCCTCTCATATTATACTTCTTTGCTTTGTCTAAATTAGATTGACTATTGACAGTATATGCATACATACTAATATTCTTATTTTTAAACCATTTAGCCATCTTACTATTTACATCATTAATATTCACATGAAAGGCATCTGGTTTCGCATAATAAGAAAATAGTTTATAATGATAATATGATTTATTACTCCATATAAAAGCCGTAGCAATTTCTGGATTGCATACTTTAATTTTCTTAATAATAAATGGATCAAAACTCGATATAATAATTTGATTATTTATTGATTTAGCCATCGTTAAATCAACAACTTTTTTTGTTATTACATTAGCATTCTGCCATGCATAAGATTTTATTTCAATATTTAAAATAATATTTTGAGGAAGTATATCAATAACATCTTCTAATGTTGGAATGTACTGTGAATCAAATTCATCAAATTTATGATTTACATTGATTTTTTGAATATCCTCAATGCTTAATTGATTAATAGCTATTGCTTGTTCATTTAAATTGATATATTGGTCATGATATATAATCAATTCATTATCTTTACTAAGTTGAACATCTAATTCTAATCCATGCATATTATAGTCAATTGCTTTTTGAAATGATAATAATGTATTTTCTGGTGCAATTGAAGGTGCCCCTCGATGACCATAATAGATGAAATCAGAATGTTGCAATCCTTTTGGTAAGGATGGAATCCATGATGTAAAAAATAATTTATATCCCATTAATATAAATAAAATAATAAGAATAAATAAAAGGATAGTGCCCATATACAAAATTACAGAAACTATGATTATATTATTATATAAAATTAATTATAAATTAATGTGTATAACTTGTTAATAATATAGATATGAATAAAGACGACTTTTGGAAACAGTGCCTAGGGCATATTAGATCAAGCATCTCTGATCAGGCATACTCTACATGGTTTGAGGGATTAGAATTAATTTCTTTAACTAATGAAGAACTTACTATTCAGGTGCCTAATAAATTCCATTTTGAATGGATTGAAAGTAAGTATCGGCATTTAATTGACGAGTCAATCAAGAAGGTTGGAAGCCATCCTTTAGTTGTCAATTACAGCATTGTAATTAGTAACAAATCAGCAGATGAAATACCCTCATTAGTTGAGCAACCTAAAGCGGTGGCACAGCCATTTAACAAACATACTAAATTACACAATCGATATATATTTGACAATTTTATTGAAGGTAATGGTAATCAATTTGCGAAAGCAGCAGCAATATCTGTAGCAGAAAATCCAGGACAAACACCATTTAATCCACTATTAATTTATAGTAATCCTGGATTAGGCAAGACTCATTTGATTCAAGCTATCGGCAATAAAGTAATGCAGACCAAACCATCATTAAGAGTTGTATATATTACCAGTGAACAATTCATGCATTATTTTATTCGTTCTATTCAGCAAAATAAATCCTCTGAATTTGCAAACTCGTATCGAAATGTTGACATGCTATTATTAGATGATGTCCAATTTTTTCAATCTAAACAGCAAACACAAGAGCAGTTTTTCCATTTATTTAATGACCTATACCAGAAAGGCAAGCAAATTGTACTAACAACTGATAAGCATCCTACTGAGTTAGTAGGATTAAAAGAACGATTAATATCACGATTTCAATCTGGACTCATCGTTGATATTCAATCTGCAGATTTAGAAACACGGATTGCAATATTATTAAAAGAAGCACAAGAGGGTGGATTAGAAATCCCATATAATATTGTAGAATTTATTGCAACTAGTATTAAAAATGATATCAGAGCAATGAAAGGAGCATTGATACGATTACTAGCAATATCCTCATTAAAACGTATTGACATCAATATGGAATTAGCAAAACAGGTCCTAGAGGATATACTAGGAAAATCAACATTTAATAATGTTACCATAAATCATGTGATCAAATATATTTCACGAGAATTAAAAATTTCAGAAAAACAATTAATTGGCAAAGGGAGAACTATGGAAGTCGCAATGGCAAGACAAATAGCAATGTATCTATGCCGTGAATATACTAGTTCCTCTTTAACCAATATAGGCTTATATTTTGGTAAGCGTGATCACTCAACTGTAATTCATGCTTGTAGAAATATAGAAAATAAAATGAATGATGATAACGAATTGAAAAAGAAAATTGATAGTTTTAAGGAAAATCTATCCCAATAATCAATAACATTAAAAATAAAGGACTACAATGGAAAAAATATTAATTATCGATGACGATGTTCAATTGTCAAAGCTAATAGAAGAATTTTTGCAAACATTTAATTATGAAATTACAATCATGCATGAACCAAAACCTGCATTAGAATTTTTGCAAAAAAATACAATGGACTTAGTTATATTAGATATTATGCTGCCTGGCATCGATGGTTTCCAAGCATTAAGAAAAATCAGGGAAGATTCACAAATCCCTGTTATTATGCTAACTGCACGTGGTGAAGTGACAGATAGGATTGTAGGTCTTGAACTTGGAGCTGATGATTATTTGGCAAAGCCATTTGAACCAAGAGAACTACTGGCACGCATTCAATCTATTCTTCGTAGAAGTACATCTCCTGGAACTATGGTTGATATCTTAGAATTCAAACATCTGACCATTAATAAGCTTAAACAAGAGGTCGTTTTAGATGATGATATTTTACATTTATCAACATCTGAATATGAAGCACTACTATTATTTGCAGAAAATCCTGGTAAAGTTATGGATCGCGAAATAATGGTTGAAAGTTTAAGAGGAATCACATGGCAATCATATGATCGGTCGGTAGATGTGTTAGTGAGTAGATTGCGCAATAAGCTAGGTGATACAACAAATAAAATTCGATTTATAAAAACAATACATGGTATAGGGTATAAATTCATTGCCTCTCCAAAATAAAAATAAATCTTTTATTAAGCGATTTGGAAATAGTTTGATATTTAAAATCACAACCTATATGGTTGTTTTTACTAGCATTTTAATAACTATACTATTCCAATATCTTAATCAACCATTTACTGGAGAAGGTGAATTAGAAGCACAAGAAGCTTATCTCTATTCCCAAATGGTTGAAAGTTGGGGGACCCCGCCTGATTTAGCATTAGTCAAGGCTGATATCACAAATATTAATCTTAACTGTGCCATTTTCACTATTGATCAGGATTGGAATTATGATACAAATCAATATGGAACTCCTTATTGGACATCTGCAATAAATTTTCCAGATAGTATTTTCTCACCGTGGACGTATTATGAAGATTTTGCTGATGAGGGAATTACTCTCCCCACAAATAACATTGGGGATACAACTTTTGTACAACTAGGATTAATTGATCAAACTAATGCAACTTCAGTGACTTATAATAATTATGTATATTATTTTGGCAGCAATAGCCCTCCACCCCCTGGTGAAGAATTAGACTGGGTGTTATCAATTGTTGCAATAATTATGTTGATTATTATCCTATATATTTCTTTACGAAATTTTTTATCTCCCGTTTTATTAATGAAGCAACGAGTATATGAATTTGAAAATGGAGATTTAGATTCTACAATACCTATAAATGGTCAAGATGAATTAGCAAGTTTAGCTAAATCTGTTAATAAAATGACTGAAAATATTAAAATACTGCTTAATCAAAAACAGATGCTACTACTAGATGTGAGTCATGAATTACGAACCCCATTAGCGCGGATGCAATTGTTAGTTGCAATGATACCTGAACATAAAAATACAATTAAATTAAAAGAGGAAATTGTATTACTAGAAGGTATTATATCCAATTTATTATTATCAGACAAGCTATCTACTCCCTATACAGATCTTCAATTATCAAAAATATCAATGCCACGATTGATGGATAAAGTGAAGGAAATGTTTCCTGATAATGATAATAAAATTAAAATTATTACTGAAATTCCAAATGTTACATTGGAAGTAGATGAATTAAAAATGATGTTGGCAATTCGTAATTTATTAGATAATGCACTCAAATATTCAGAATATAATAATGAAAAGCAGTGTGAAATATATTTTAAAACTAATAGTAATATCTTAAGTATATCTATCAAAGATTTTGGTAGAGGTATCAAAAAAAATGAAATCCCTAAATTAACAGATCCCTTCTATAGAGTTGAAAAAGAAAAAAATGTAAAAGGTTTTGGAATTGGCCTTACAATTGTGAAAAAAGTCATTGAAGCACATAAAGGCAAATTAATTATTGAATCTGAATATGGAAAAGGATCTGTATTTACATTACAAATAAATATATATAAATAGGAATATTGATATGGATAAAAAAAGTGTAAATAAAGTGATTTTAATAGGCAATATTGGCAACCATCCAGAATGTAGATATACCCCTGCAGGCTCCCCTGTTACATCATTTTCTCTTGCAACCAATGAAACATGGCTTAACACAGAGAATGAAAAAATAGAAAATACTGAATGGCATAATATTGTTGTATGGAATAAATTAGCTGAGTTTGCAAAGGAATATCTTTTTAAAGGACAATCGGTATATGTTGAAGGTAAAATCCGCACTTCTCAGTGGGAAGATGAAAAAAGTGGTCAAAAACGAAAAAAGATTGACATTGTATGCTCAAATATTATTCCATTGGAATGGAAGGATAAAACATCTAAGCAAAGTGATTGAAATCACAAATAATCATATTTGTTACAAAATTTAACATTTTATTCTTTACCTATATGGTGTTCTATGTGTATATTAAGTCAGACTGTCAGATAAATACTGATAGTTTTTGATAGAAAAATGAAAAATGTATTGCAAATATTAACCTTTATTCTTGTTGTGATGAGCTTTCTTGTTGCAAGAGGAACTAGTGCAAATATTAAATCTAATGTAAGCATGAAAGTAAATAAATATTATTTTGATGTTAATTATGACGAAGATACACTATATAAAAAACGTTCTTGGAAAAGAAGAAAAATTAAAAGAAAACCAAGAAGAGGTCGAGACAATCGATAATCCTTTATACTAAATTTTAAAATTATTATTAAATTAAAAGGCGTCTGAATAGACGCCTTTTTTAATTTATATATAATAAGGGAATCAATTTAATGTTCAAATTCAACAAAATTTATTTTATAACTATATTAATTTTATTAATTGGTTGTTCAACAACTAGTATGGAATTCCGTTCAGCAAAAAGTGCAGCTAGAGCAGAAAAAAATCTTCAAAGAGGTGAAGAGTGGGCATTAAAGGCCTTAGATATAGAACCCGGGAATGCACTAATACCATATTTTTTAGCTACAGAAATTTATAAGCCACAAGAAAGATGGGATGAAATGGCCAATATGCTCAATGAAGCAGAAAAACGAAATGCTGAACAAAAATTAGAGAAGCCAATCATACTTGATCCAGATAATATTACAAAGGAAACATTACTACTTACTGTTGGGCAAGGTGTACAAGCATATAGAGAAGAAGCGTGGACAATGATTTTTAACCAAGCTATAGAATTAATGAATTCCGGTGCTAATGAAATCGCATTAGGAAAACTTGAATTGTGTTTGAAAATGGATAGCTCACGCCCTGAAACATATAATGCATTAGTAGGATATTATGCAGAAAGGGGTGACCTGGAGACTGCTCGAAGCTATGTGCAAACTGGATTAGAAGTGAACCCTACTGCTGAACTTTATGAAATTAATGCTAAACTTTTACAAAATCAAAAATTGTTAAAAGATGCAGAAGAAATGTATTTAAAAGCAATGAGTTTAGTTGCTGAAGATGATGAAAAAATATTAGGGATAAAAAAACAACTTATTTTTGTATATATTGATATGAATGATAACCAAAAAGCAATTGATATTTCAAATGAATTGTTAGATATATATTATGATGATCCTGATTTATATTTTAATGTTGGAGTTCTTTATCAACGATTAGCAACAAAGATTTATGATGAGGCTGCATCTGCATACTTAGCATTTAATAATGGAGATAGTACGATTGATATTCCATCAATGTACAATCAATTCAAAGAGTGTATGAGTTATGGACAAAAATCAAAAGAAAAATTTCTTGAAGCAAATGATTTAGAAACTGAAGATACTGGGAGTCGAGAAGCTGCGGCAGAAATGCGTAAGCTAGTTAAGCAAATAAAAGAAATATATTTACCATCGATTGAGGAAATGGCAAAAAATGAAGGAATAAACCTTAATTAACAATATTCTTCCTTTTAAGTAAATAGTCAAATAAAGCAATTTCTATTGGCTGACTTGTATCTATTAAAGTATAATCCACTTTATTTTTCCTGCAATTGATTTTTAGATCATTGCAAAACTGTTGAATTCCTGCTTTATATGCTGCACGAATATGCCAAGGATCGGTAGTAATAGTCTCATTCGTTTCTAAATCAATAAATTGAGTGCGCTCATTAAAGTCTAATTTCAATTCTTGGTCATCTAATATGTGAAATAGAATAACTTCATTGCCTTTATATCGATAATGTTTGATTCCAGAAATAATACTCTCTAAATCATCGAAAAAATCTGATATGATTATTACTAAACCTCTTTTTTTAATTGATTCTGCACTAATGTGCAAAATATCACCAATATTAGTATCAGGACCAGGAATAATATCTTCCATGATTTTAAATAATGAATTAATATGATTAGATTTTGATTTTGGAGGTATAGATGATCTGATTTTAGAATCAAATAATGTTAACCCAACACCGTCTTGTTGCTTAAGCATTAAATATGCTAATGATGCGGCTAATGTTTTTGCATAATCTAATTTTGATATATTTGATGATGAATATGACATTGAAGCACTTTGATCTAAAATAATATGAGATAACAAATTAGTTTCTTCTTCATACTCTTTAACAAAATATTTATCTGTTTTACCCCATATTTTCCAATCAATATTTCGTATTTCATCTCCAGGATTATATAATCTATGTTCTGAGAACTCAACAGAAAAACCATGATATGGACTTTTATGCATACCGACTATCAAACCTTCTACTAATAAACGTGCTTTGAGGGAAAGGCTAGAAAGATTAGAGATGATTTCAGAAGATAAATACTGTTGAGACATTAAATTATATCAATTAATTGATCTAAAATAGAATCTTTTGATATGCCTTCAGTCTCTGCATTAAAATTAGGAATAATACGATGCCTTAAAACAGGCTTGATCATCGCATGTACATCCGATATCTCAGGTGTAGTATTCCCATTTAACACCGCATGAGCCTTAGCTCCCAAAATTAAATATGAACTAGCACGTGGTCCTGCACCCCAATCTATCATATCCTTAACTAATTTTTGAGATGTATGATTTGGACGGGTTTCTGATACAAAGTTTACTGCATATTCAATAACATTATCTGCAACAGGAACTTCCTTAATAATATGCTGATAATTTAATAAATTTTCTTTATTAATAGATATCTTGATAGGATTATCATTAACATTAGTATTGTTCTTGACAATATTCATTTCTTCTTCTTTGCTCGGATAATCAATTAACAAATTAAACATAAATCTATCAAGTTGTGCTTCTGGCAATGGATATGTTCCCTCTTGCTCAATAGGATTTTGAGTTGCTAAAACAAAAAATGGAGATTCTATATCGTATGTTTTACCTCCGCTTGTTATTTTATACTCCTGCATCGCTTGCAAAAGAGCAGATTGAGTTTTGGGAGGGGTCCTGTTAATTTCATCAGCTAGTATTATATTAGAAAATATTGGACCTTTGTAAAAAGAAAAATTTCTTTTCCCGGTAGAATCTTCCTCAATAATTTCTGTTCCTGTTATATCTGATGGCATTAAATCTGGCGTGAATTGAATTCTATTAAAATTTAAATCTAGTGTTTCAGCTAGAGATTTAATTAGTAATGTTTTTGCAAGTCCAGGGACACCCTCAAGCAAAATATGTCCCGAACATAATAATCCCGTAAATAAATAGTCAATAACTTCATTTTGACCTACAATGATTTTAGATATTTCTTGATCTAATTGCTGTTTATCTTTAACTAAATTTTCTATTATTTTTACATTTTTCATATTAGTGCAATTCCATTTGATTTTTTATATTTAATAAAGGAAAGTAAATTTAGGTATAAATAAACATTATTTTTACTAAATAAATCTATATGGTTCATGATAATAAAATGATTTTAAAAGGGCTCAATGTTGAAGAATTAAAATCTTGGTGTATAGATAATAATTTATCCGGATTTCGAGCTGACCAAATTTATGAATGGCTATATCTTCATGGTGTAAATAACCCTGATAAAATGGGTAATTTATCTAAAAAATGTCGAGATGCAATTCATAATACACAGTCATTATCAACACTGAAATTAATTTCAAAAACAGTATCTGAAAATAAACAAACAGTTAAATACTTATTTCAAACTACCGATAGCTATTTACTTGAAGCTGTCAGTATGATTACAGAATCAAATAGACATACTGTATGTGTTTCATCTCAATCTGGATGTAATTTAGGATGTGATTTTTGTGCAACTGCAAAAATGGGATTGCTTAAAAATTTATCAGCTGGTGAAATTATTGACCAGCTTATTATGATTCGCAGATTATCTAATACTCGCATTGATAATGTGGTCTATATGGGAATGGGTGAACCTTTCTTAAATTATAGTAATGTTATTAAATCTGCTAAAATCTTAAATAATCAAAAAGGTTTTAATATTAGTGTAAATAAAATCACCATTTCTACAGTTGGAATTGTTTCTAAAATCAAAAAATTTATTCAAGATGAGGAAAGGTTTGGTTTAGCTATATCATTAAATGCCTCTAATGATAATGTGAGAGATGTTATTATGCCTATTAATAAAAAATGGTCTATTCAAGATTTAATTGAAGTAAATAAATCTTATGTTAAAAAAAATAAACGAAAGAGAATCACATTTGAATATGTACTTATGGATGGAATTAATAGTAGCAGTGAGGATGCGATAGAATTATCAAAAATATTACAATCAGCTAAATGTAAAGTAAATATTATTCCCTACAATGAAACAGATGGAAAGTATAAAAGACCTTCAGATGGTATTATAAATAAATTTATTAAAACACTCTCATTAAATAATAAAAATAATAATTTTCAAATAATGGTTCGCTGGAGCAATGGTTTAGATATTGATGCTGGCTGCGGACAATTGGCTATAACTAATAATAAAGGAGAATAAATTATGATTTCATATAGAAGTGGAAATCCTGCCTTAACAAAAAACACATTCAACAACTCCAGTGTTGACCATGCTGATAATGTTATGACATTAGATGGGACTGTTAATAAAACTGCACTTAGTTTATTAATTTTAATGGGTTGTGCTTTTTATACCTTTACAAATAATAATACCAATTTCATATGGATGGGGATTATTGCAGGTACAATTTTAGCTTTGGCAACAATATTTAAAAAAGATTGGGCCCCGTATACAGTGCCATTCTATGCGGCATTTGAGGGATTAGCTCTTGGTGGAATATCTACAATCTATGCACATATGTATACCGGGATTGTGCAACAAGCAATTTTCCTAACCTTTGGAATTTTTCTAGCATTATTATTTGCGTATAAAACTCAAATCATTAAAGCGACAGAAAACTTTAAACTTGGTGTATTTGCTGCAACAGGAGGGATATTTTTCTTTTATTTAATATCCTTAATTTTAAGTTTCTTTGGATCTGAAATCAGTATATTGAATCCTACAAATGGAGGATTGATGAGTATTGGATTCTCAATTTTTGTAGTAATAATTGCATCCCTCAATTTAGTATTAGATTTTGATTTTATAGAGCATGGTGCTGAGGTTGGTGCTCCAAAATATATGGAATGGTATGGAGCATTTGGATTATTAGTTACCTTGATTTGGCTATATCTAGAAATATTAAAATTATTAGCAAAATTATACTCAAATCGTGATTAGGGTTTAAAGTAGTACTTTAAATAAAAAACTTGCGTTGCATAATATTTATGTTATAGATTGTAGGCTGTAGGACGAAATAGAAAGAAAGTTTTAGGTTTTTTTATAATTTGAGTTAATAATTTTAGTTTTATAAAAATTGTTCTTACGAGCATGCAATCGCTGTAAGGACAGTCGATCGTAAACAACAATAAAAGGAGAAAACTACTATGAAAAATGTTGCAGCAAGTATTAATGGCGTTGCAGGTGCAGTAGTTGGAGTTATAAAAGGCCTTATCGTTGCCTTTGTTTTTGCTAATATACTATATACAACTGGATTTGATCCAATTGGTGGTGTAGTAGATTTAGTGAATTCATTCTTAGGCGGTGGACTGGCAGGGTTGCTAGCTCTGATGGTATTCGCCTCATTCATGGACTAATACCTATTGGAAGACTTGAGCAGCAGGTTTGTTAATCTGCTGCTCTATTAATTCAATAGTATAAAATGGAGTATACATGAAAAACGGAATAACAACTATTAGTGGATGGATCGGTATCCTAACTGGACTCCTTCAACAATTAATTGTCTTAGGTGTAGTAGTAGGCATATTATTTGGTGATGTGTTTGGAGTAATTGCAGGCATAGGAAATCTGATGGGTCAAGTTGGCGAATCAGGTTTAGCTGGTCTAGTAGCACTAGTTCTAGTTGCTACATGGTATAAGAAATAATTATACTAAATATCGTCGGTTTAAAAGGGAATTTAATTTATTAAATTCCCTTTTTTTATTTATTATACTTTGTATTATAGGCTGTCATTGTAATACCATTCATTTGAAAAATACAGCTGATTATATCATTCATGTTATAATCAATTAATATTTCCCTTTTAGCATTATCTTTAAATAGAGCCCAGGTAAAAATATCTGTATTTTTTACCACTGATTTATTCTTCAATGCATTATTTTTTTCTAGCTCTAAATGATATAAAATTCTATTATTATCTAATATTTCAATAGGGATAATCTTGCCAATATAAAACTTTCCTTCCCTTTCAATATCAAACTGCTTAATAGCTGTAATCGGATTATATGATAAAAAATATAATAATGAAAAAATATTAACATAATTCTTAGGAATAATGATAGACGAGTTATTATAGATAGTCTCTTGTTTTAAACGCGAGGTTTCAAAATTATTTTTAACATTAGGTTGCTTTGTCTTTTTCTTAAAAGATAAAATTGTATTAAAATCATTTGAAATAATTGTCTCGTAAGAATTATCAATATTGAAAAAATATTTTATCAATCCNGTTGATTCTGTTTTAAAATGAATTAATTTTGAATTATGATTGTGATATACAGTATCAATAGTATGCATTTGNACATTTGCAGCTGAAATACCAAGAAANTCNACTTGAAAANTCTGNAGTTCAAATGCNCNTANAATATTTATTAAGATTAAAAAACTAATCATTATTTTTCCAATTATAATTNATAAATGGAGATGATATTCCTAATGAAACAATATATATTGGATGNAAAACCGATAATAATAAAAATTCTTTAATNAAAAATTGTTCATTAATTTTATGATAAAAAATACTACAAAGCCAATAATCGGAAAAAGTCTTCATTAAATATGGTATGAGATATCTAATATCCATAATTTGTACAAACAATATCAATCCTANCACNCAAATTAAATTGACTATATATAAAAATGGTAAAAATAATCGAAATTCNGTCGTTGTGTTTAATTTATAATATTCAAAACCTTTAGANGCATAGCGAATGCGCTGATTAAAAAANGATTTTAATGATGATGGTGGATCTGATATNACAATAGAATTGGCATCAAAGCTAAATACAACNTGGCCTTNTAATAGTGTAGCAAATTTTTGTATTAATAAATCGTCATCTCCTGATTGATATTGCTGAATCCCCTCATAACCNTTAATATNAAAAAAAGCNTGTTTTAAAAAACCCATATTTCTACCAGTACATGAAAAAACAAGATTTCGAGAAAGTGAAGATGCAGANAGTGCATCTTGCGCTAAACTATCTAATTTATAGTATTTTGTTAATTTATTATTTTTATTATACATAGGNGCCGGACCAGAGACGAAACTTACATCAGNGTTTTTGAAATTATTCACCATAGACTTAATCCAATTTAGATTGGGTATGCAATCTGCATCTGTCTGAAGTATGATGTCATATTGTGCTTTTTCAATACATTGATTTAANGCCCACTTTTTATGTCCCCANCCAATAGGAGTATCAGTAATNTGTATAACTTCTATATATGAATAATNTTTTNCATAATTATCAAGAATAAATTGAGTTTTATCAGAAGATCTATCATTCGCAATAATTATTTCATATTTAGAATCATAATTTTGATTAATTAAACTAATTAATAAATCATCTATTTTTTTCTCTTCATTATGNGCTGAAACAATAATTGATATTCTAGGATGAAAAGTATCATCCATTTGTTTTTTATAATTCANAATGCCTGAAGATAGCCAAATAAGAATAATCATATAAAATGCTAAAATCAATATNCTTAAATAAATCATTTAATTGAAGAACCTTTCCATTGAAAATTAACAAAGCTAAATATTCCCATTATAAATACATATAANGGNTGAATTATAAACCAAATTAAAAAATCTAAATAATATATTTGATGATTAAAAGATTTTGATCCAGCTAAATNTAAAAANCCCTCTAAAATTAGTTTTAATAATAAAATAATCAATAACAGATTAATACAATATATAGCACTCAAAAATAATATGCCACCGGACATTAGCCATAGAGCCAATGCCATAATATAAAATGANAGATTAAACTTCCACATCACATTTGCATCTCCAGACCATCTTCCTCGTTGCAATATTAATGTTTTCCAACTTAATTCGGCTCTAGATATAACATAAGAATCTATCTGATTATTAAAAACAATATTTGCATCATTCTGTACTGCTAACTGTAAAAACAATGTATCATCACCTTGCAAATAATTAGCNAGTAATCCAAAACCTCCTAAACGATTATAAAGAGTTCGGGTATAAGCTTGATTTTGGCCAATAGATGCCCANGGTGANNCTAAAGCAATCATAGATNTGGCTGCAAATAGCAACATTAATAAATCAACTCGTTGAAATTTATTNAAAATAGACTTTCTATGCTTCACATATGCATGCCCCACAACATAATCAACATCATCTACAAATAAATTCATCATAGAACTAACCCATCTTTNTTGTATTATACAATCAATATCCGTAAANAANAAATGCTCATATTGAGATNTATTAANACCAGCATCAAGAGCACGTTTTTTATGAGAAAGACTGGNATNTCCTATATCTGATTCAACATATTTAAATCTATGATCAAGATNAATATGCTCATGAATAATGCANCTAGTATTNTCGGACGAGTTATCATCAACAATAATAAACTCCATTTCACCATCATATAATTGTTTTGATANTGCNATAAGCATTCGATGTAGATTTTTTTCACCATTCTTAACGGCAATAATAATAGATACGGGNAGNGCTATAGAGGATGAGCCATGTTTTTCATTAACATAAATTCCAACTATAAATCGAAGAATATTATAAAAATAAATTAAAGAGCATAATAAAATTATATATAATACAAATTCATACATAAATATTTAGTTGTATAATAAAATTAATTTTAAATATTTTTGTCCATCCATTCATCNTCAACAAATTTAGATAAATAATTTCTTATCGAATCTGGAAGNATAACAAGACAAGCCTCATCACTTGAAAGGNCTTTTGCAACCTCTAAAGCTGCCCAAACAGCTGCNCCTGAAGAACCTCCGCATAAAAGGCCTTCTTCTTTAATTAATCTACGTGCCATCAATAGTGAATCCGAGTCATTCGATTTAATATATTTATCAATAAGGGAATTATCAAGAACNTCAGGAAANAAATCATAGCCTATNCCTTCGACATGATAAGAAGACACCTNGGTNCCTCCTCCAAGTATAGAACCNTCTGGATCAACACCTATAATTTGAATCTCTGNATTGTATTCCTTAATCCTCCTTGCAATCCCAGAAATNGTTCCTCCAGTTCCTGCTCCAGCAACAATCATTTTTAATTTTGNCCCTANATCAGCAATAATCTCCTGTGCGGTATATTGATAATGAGCATCTGGATTAGCAGAATTGGAATATTGATCTAAAATATGAGAATTAGGAATTTCCTGGTTTAATCGTTTAGCTAAACTTATGTGACTATCTGGGTCATCCCATGCAGCTTCAGTAGGTGTCCTATATATTGTTGCTCCCAATGCCTTTAGAACAACTTCTTTTTCCTTGCTCATTTTTTCAGGCATTGTAATAATCATTTGATAACCTTTGACAGCAGCAGCCAGTGCCAAACCTATACCTGTGTTCCCAGATGTAGGCTCTATTAGTACATCTCCAGGCTTAATTCTACCTGATTTTTCCGCCTCATCAATCATATTAACACCAATGCGATCTTTGACAGATCCCCCTGCATTCAAAAACTCACATTTGCCATATAATTGACATGTTAAATGTGAACTAATTTTATTGAATTTGACAATTGGAGTACCTCCAACAGCTTGTAAAATATTATCAATAATCATCTAATATTATCCTTATATTTTTTTAATATGAGACAATACAATTCCAGTCGCCATCGACACATTTAAACTTTCAATACTTCCTTGCTTTGGAATTGTAATTGTACAATCAACTAATTTACGTATTTTATCTGATATTCCATGCGCTTCATTTCCCAAAATAATTGCCCATTTTTCAGGAGGAGTCCAATTATAAACACTCTCTCCATCTAAATCAGCGGCAATAATTGTAAAATCATTTTCCTTAAGATGTTTAATATGGGTAATAATATCAATATAGAAAATATCAAGATAAAAATGTGCACCCATTGCAGACCTAATTACTTTTGCATTATATGGATCTATGCAATCCGAAGAAAAATACAAACTCTTAATACCAAACCAATCAGTAGTACGCATTATATTACCTAAATTTCCGGGGTCTGAAATAGAATCTAAAATTAATTGATTAGCACAAATTAATTGATTCGTATCATCAGCAATAGGCATATCAGCAAGCCCTAAAATGCCTTGATTATGCATTGAATCTGATAATGCTTCCATATCAACATCGCTAATCTGCTCAATTAGGATATTTCTATTATCAATAAAACGAAGAAGCTTTTCATGATTACTATTCCTTACAAACTGCTTAGTATAGCAAATCAATTCAATATTTGCCCCTGCCCGCATTGACTCATCAATTAATCGTGAGCCCTCAATTAAAATTTGTTTAGCTTGATTTCGATACTTCTTTATTTTTAATGATTTTAAATATTTAAATCTATTTTTAGAAATCATATACCTATCTCTAAAACAATTGGTGCATGATCGGAACCCATCACTTCAGGCAAAATAGATGATGACAGCAGCTGTTCTTGCAAAGTTTTTGAAACACAAAAATAATCAATCCTCCAACCAATATTTCTCTCACGAGCCTGTCTCATATAACTCCACCATGTATAGTGACCTGAATCATCATTAAACTCCCTAAAAGTATCAATGAAATCTGCTCTCATTATATCATCAAACCGCTCGCGTTCTTTATCAGTAAATCCTGCATTACCAGGAAAAGTTTTTCCAGTTTTATTTGATTTAGGGTTCGCTAAATCAATTTCAGTATGTGCAACATTTAAATCACCACAGAAAATCACCGGCTTATCTTTTTCTAATGCCTGCATATAATTTAAAAATGCCGGGTCCCAATCATTGTATCTATAAATCAATCTACTTAAATCTCGTTTAGAGTTTGGTGTATAAACCGTTATCAAATAACAGGAATCTAATTCTAAGGTTATCAAACGACCTTCATCATCATCTATATATTTATCCATTCCATAAAATACATTTACTGGTTTTATTTTAGAAAAAATTGCAGTGCCAGAATAGCCTTTCTTATCTGCGGAATTCCAATATTGATAGGGGTAACTATCTAATATTTTTTCTACTTGATCAGGATGAGCTTTAGTTTCTTGAATACATATAATATCAGGATTAACCTTATCCATAGATTCTAGAAACCCTTTTTTAATACCTGCTCTAATACCATTAATATTCCAGGAAACTATTTTAATTTTATTCATAAATAGAAATTCTTTCTTCAGTTATCTGTTCTAATAAATCTTCATAATATTGCTCTAGGCGAATGGCTTTTTCCATATTTTGCACATCTGCTAAATTAGCACTGGTAGCAGGGTGTTTTGGAACAAAGAATGAGCAACAATCTTCATATGGCTTAATTGAAATTTCATATGTTCCTATATCTTCTGCAATATTAACAATCTCTTCTTTATTCATACCCGCCAATGGCCGTAAAACAGGAATGTTTACAGCATCACTAGCTGCTCTAATATTTGATATTGTTTGAGATGCCACTTGTCCTACATTCTCTCCTGTAATCAATGCATTTATATTCAGCTGTTTGGCCAATAATTCCGATATAGAATACATTGCTTTTCTAAAAAAAATAACCCAATATTTACTTGAAATATTTTTCATAATTTTCTCTTGTATACTTAATAAAGGCACACTATATAAACTACACTGAATTTGATATTTTGATAATTGCATCAATATTGCTTTCACATTATTAATCGATTGTATAGATGTAGATGGAACACTGTGAAAATGTATATAATGTACATCAACTCCACGTTTTGCTAATAAAAAAGATGCTACCGGAGAATCTATTCCTGACGAAATTAAACTTAATGCTTTTTCCCCAGTGCCAATTGGCAAGCCGCCATAACCAATAATTTTTCTATATCCAATATATGCTTTACCATTTACAATCTCAATAATAATATTTAGATCAGGGTTGTCTAAACTAACTTTTTTGGAATATGCTGCAACAATTGATGCTCCAACAATCTGATTCACATCTTGTGAGGTATATTGAAAATTCTTATCCTGCCTTTTTGTAGAAACTCTAAATGTAGAAAAAGATAAATCTTTTATCTGAGATTGAACTTCAGAATTGATTGCATCAACATTTAAATCTGACCTAGACATTACATATGCATTTTTAAGGCCCATAACATTTTTTAAACATTTTTCATACTCTTCATAGCAATCTCTATCAATACCTATAATAAAGATGCGTGCTGCTAGAACTTTTATTTTTTTATATGGGAGAGAATGTAATTGTGCTTTAATATTTTCAACAAAATGCTTTTCAAACCATGAACGATTATCACCTTTTAAACTAATCTCATGGTAATGAATTAAAATACATTGATTATTCATTTGTTGATAAAATAATTGATGATATCGCTCTTGTTTATATCATCTTGGGATCCATCTTGCATATTTTTAACCATCATGGTTGCCTTGTTTATTTCATCTTGTCCAATAATAATACAGTATTTGGCAGATAATCGATTAGCTTCCCGCATTTGAGATCGCAAACTCCTTTGCAATGTTTCAACTACAACCACTAAATTATATTTCAGGCGCAATTCTTGTGCAATCTGCATGCCAAATTGTATAGCTTCGCTACCCATAGCAACAATAAAAATATCAATTGATTCACCAGCAAAATCCGTGTCTAATGCTAACATGATTCTTTCAATACCTGCCGCAAAACCAATGGCAGGTGTTACAGGCCCACCTAACTGTTCAACTAATCCATCGTATCGACCCCCTCCACAAATTGCATCCTGAGAACCCAAAGATTTAGAAGTGATTTCAAATGTTGTATGAGTATAATAGTCTAATCCACGCACTAATCTTTCATTATGTACATATGGAATTGATAAAGCATCTAACATTGTACAAACTGATGAAAAATGCTCCCTATCATCTTTAGAAATATATTTATACATAGTTGGAGCTTTATCTTCTAAAAGCTCGATGCATTTTGGATCCTTAGAGTCAAATAATCTTAAAGGGTTTTTATCTAATCTTTGCTGATCTAAACTGGACAGATGAGTGCGATAATCATTTAATATATTTTGTAAAATGGAAATATATTCAGCACGGTTATCCTGACTCCCAATCGTATTTATCTCTAAATTGATTTGATTTAATCCTAAAGATTTTAGTAATGAATAGGCCATTAAAATTACTTCTGCATCTTGTTCTGGGAATGGAGATCCAAACACCTCAACACCAAATTGATGAAATTGCCGTTGTCGACCTTTTTGAGGCCGCTCTCTTCTGAATAATGGACCTAAATAATATAATTTATTAATTGGATTTAGCTTGCCTAATTCATGCTGTATATAAGCCCTTACTACTGGAGCAGTGAGTTCTGGCCTTAATGTTAAAGATTTGTTCCCTTGATCCATCCAAGAATACATCTCTTTATTTACAATATCAGTATCAGCGCCAACTCCTCTTTCAAATAAACTTGATTCTTCAAATATTGGAGTCCTGATTTCTTTGTAGCCAAATTTCTTAGTAAAATTATGAATTGCACTTTCTAAGGCTTGCCAATTACATACATCGCTAGGCAACAAGTCCTTTGAGCCTTTTATATTACGAATAATATTCATTATTCTAAATCATCCGCTAATAGTTGCTCTTGCTCCCAACAAGCAATAATATTAGCACCCTCTTTTGAATTTACACTGTCTAAAAACTGCGTTCTAATATTAGAATCTGAAATCATAGAATTAAATAAAGTGATAAATTTGCGATGCTTGTCTGGTTCGCTATCGGCACTAATTGATAATAAAATAATATGACATAATTGATTATCTGGAGAATTAAAATCAATTCCTGACTTGGAAATGCCTAATACACAAAGTAAATCATCAACTTCAATCGAGGTGCTGTGAGGATATGCAACCCCTTTACCTGCGGCAGTGGAATGATCATCTTCTAATTCCTCAATATAACTATATAGTTTAATAGTCGAAGATAGATACCCCAAATTTTGTAAACAATTAAGTAATTCTTGTATTGCATCATTGCGATTATTGGAAACTAAAGGACAGCAAATAGTTCGCTCATTTAATAAATCAGATAAATTCATAATATTACAATTTGGTTCTATCCAACAATATAATCAAAGAAAAATTATTCATAGATTAAAAGAAATTATTTCGATCATTTTTAGATCGAGATTCTAATTTAATATCCCTTAATTCAGGCTTCTTAATATGTATATGTAAAAAATAACTTCTACCTGGTATCCAATTAAACTTAAACTGCCAACAATGTAAATCTCGTGTAAATACAAATGATTGTAAACCCATTGTCTGTTCAATCAAATCAAAACCAACACGATAACTAAGTTTCCACTTCTTACTTAAATTTAATGTAGTAGATGTATTTAACTGAAATTGCTCATCCCATTCAATTGTATCTGTAGCATAGTTTCGTTTTTTTTGTTTATTATATGAGAAACCTAAATTCATTGACCATAATTTTCTATCATCAATTTCTAAATCGCTACTTGTGGAATCACTAATTGATTTCGATAATAATCTTGAACCCGAAAGCGAAAATGATGTTCTAATATTTAATTTTGTTAAATATGGTATTGGAACACCTCCCATATCATTTAAATATTGATTAATTCTATTCCCAGATGAATTCATTGCATAAATATCATGAATTAAAGCAATATCAACCTTTGATCCAATACCTGGAATATAAGAATTGATTCTAGATGTAAGAGGAGCCCAAGGGATACTATCTGCAAATGCATCATATGTAGTTTTGATATTCCAATCTAGAATTGTAGCTTTTTCAAAAGCTACAGTCTGTTGATTATCTAAACTATTATTATTTGATACTGACTTCGTTTGAAATAAATTTTGTATACTAAAACTATAAATTAATTTGTCTCGTTCTGATGTAGGACCAACAATAGAGCTGAAAAAAGGATCTAATAATTTCCCATCGGCATCAAATGTAAATGAACCTGTGTTCGTAAAAATAGTATTTAAATCATATCCCATAATTGGTTTAGTAATATTAGGTATATATGAAACTGACATCAATGGGGTGACGGTATGTCGTAACGAGTTAATCTGCTTAAAATTAATTGGAAATACACCATAGATTTTAGTAGCTAAACTCATTGAAAAATTTCCAGTTAATCTTCGTTTAAAACCATCCTGCATAATATAGCTATCAAAAGCTTCTGTTTGATAACTAGCATATTTAAATATCCAATCTTCTGATAAGTTTGCCCTTGATGTTAGATTAAGCCAATTAAACAGCTTATAAGGCAAAGCAAATTGTAATTTATGACTAATACCATTTTTATAATTGCTAGTATCCTTCCAAGTAAAATTACTTTGAGCATACACACCTTTTTTATAATATCCAGAATAGCGACTAGACATTGACCACTTTATTTTATTATACCAACTTTCACCATTGCCAAATAAATTACTTAAACCACGTGAAAATGTGATTCCTGGATAATTGGATCGGACTGTTGGAAAAATAATAGATGTCGTATCTACAGGTGCAAACGAAATGATTTTTTGTTTTTTTAAATCTGTCAAATCTGACAAACCAATACTCATCGCATTACCTGATTCTTGCCACGATTTAGAATATATTAATGATGACCGCGAAGATTGGGACCCTAAATTAGCTAGAGGATCTGAACTAGTATTCTCATGAAAATCATAACTAGAAACATAATTAAATTTGATATTGAAATTTTGTGATGTAGATATCTTATGATCATGTACAAAGTTGATTTGATATTGCTGTGTAGTTTGGTCACTTAGTATCTGCTCTATTCTCTCTGTGTCACTTAATTTTCTAACAAATTTAAAATCTAGATGCCCTTTAATGCTATATCTCTTCTTGTAGTTAATCCTATTCGCAATCCAAAGTCCAATTCTGTCTGAAAAATTAACTAATAATTTTGAATCCATATAGTCATTAGGAGCCCAATAATAACCTAAGCCATTCATCGTTGTACCATTCGTATTATCAAACCCAAAACTAGGCATAATCCAACCGCTATGTCGGGCACCTCCCTTATTTGGTAGCACTGCAAATGGAATACCTATAATAGGAAAGTCTAAAATTTTAAGAATTAGAGGTCGTGCAATAATCCTGTCACCCGGAATCATTTTCATATTATCACTATAAAAAGAATAATGAGGGTGGTCTAAATCACATGAAGTATAATGACTTGACATAACATGATACAAATTAGGCTCATCTCTATAAATTTGCTCTCCATGATAATATGCATTATCAACTTTTGTTTTTCCTTTATAAATCGTACCATGCTTATCTAGTAAATTAAACTTTAAGGAATCACCCTTCATAGGATCGCTCCCTTTTGTTGTAACAACTGGAAGTTTGTTTGATTTTTTAAATGCACTTAAAGTATTATCATTCCAATTAATATGGATATCATCAGCATCTAAAATCATATTTTGATATTGAATTTGGCCATTTTCACTTAGATAGCTCTCTTGAGAATTGAGCAAATAATCAATATGCTCCGATTTATATGTAATGATAGAATCAATCTTAGAATTATTAGGTTCCGGTGTAAATTTTCCTCTTGCATCTCCTTGAACATTAATAGCTGCTAATTGATCATTATCAAAATTTAAGTTAATTGAATCTCCATCAACTGAGTTAACACCAATCAATACCATACTGTCAATTGCATGATAAATAGTAGAAGCCATACGGTCTAAAATAATATTTTTAATTTGGTTACCATCAAATTCAACATTAATCTTTGATCCTGTCATGATATCAGTTACAGCCTGCTTAATATTTTCGTCTTTGCTCATTTGAGCATAATGTGTATTATATGCAATTGCATTGCCCTCTACATTGATAAATGCAAATAATGAATCTATAAAATGAATATTAATATAATCACCAAATAGTTCTCTTCCTTTTGACAAAACTGTTGCATCGTCTTCTAAAATCATATGTTGGTTAATATCATTATAACTAATATATTCTGCTTGAATTTGATTGTTTGCATTCAGAATTTCAACATCCCCATGTGCAATAAATGATGAACCTCTGTATCCACTTGTTTCCCAAAAAGATAAATCATTTGAATTCAGCTGTCTATCGCCTTGCAACAATTGAACATTCCCAAATGCAAGTAATGAATCTTTGTCAGTCCAATATATCATTGAATCACAAGTCAAAGTATCAAGGTTAGAAATCATTATTGTATTACCATATAAATGTAATTTAGAAACTTCTTTATAATTATATGCTTGGTCAGTTTTTAAGAATAAACTATCATTAAATACTCGTACATTATCTGTCAATTTATTAATGGTAATATCATTTTCTTTATATTCTACAAATTCACCATCTGCTTGAAATTGGAATGAGCGATTTGATAAAAGAAATGATAAAAAATGTATTAATATGAAAA
>NZVQ01000007.1 GCA_002701525.1 Fidelibacterota bacterium
GCCTTTTTATGTAAACTCTCCTCATGGAATTATTTTAGTTCACAATGGAAATTTAGTAAATACAGTAAAATTAAGATCAGAACTCTTAAATGATGATTTTAGGCATATCAATACCACTTCTGATTCAGAGGTTTTGATTAATATTTTTGCTAGTTCGCTTGAAAAAAACTCATCAGGAAAATTAAATGATGATGCAATTGTGAATGCTGTAAAAGAGGTCCATGAGCGCGTAGAGGGTGCCTATTCAGTAATTATGATTATACTCGGTTATGGACTAGTTGCTTTTAGAGATCCTCATGGGATCAGGCCATTAGTTTTTGGTTCTAAGGACGATAGTAATCATATGGTTGCATCAGAATCTGTTGCTCTTGATTGTTTAGGGTATAAAACAAGTAGAGATATTAGTCCTGGAGAAACAATGATCTTCAAGCCTGATGGCTCAATATCAAATTACACTTATGAAAGTACAAAAAAAATTAATCCATGTATTTTTGAATATGTTTATTTAGCTCGTCCTGATAGTACCATAGAAGGTGTAAATGTCTATGAAAGTAGACTTTCAATGGGCCGGTTTTTAGCTAAAAAGGTTAAAGAAGTTTTGACTAAAGAAGAATTAGACTCTATTGATGTTGTTATTCCTATCCCTGCAACCAGCAGGACTAGTGCTCTTCCTATGAGTATTGAATTAGGTAAAGAATTAAAAGAAGGTTTTATTAAAAATAGATACATTGGACGAACATTTATTATGCCAGGTCAAAAGATCAGGAAGAAGTCCGTTAGGCAAAAGCTCAATACTATTAATATAGAATTTAATAATAAAAATGTTTTATTAGTAGATGACTCTATTGTTAGAGGGAATACTAGTGAGCAAATCATTAAAATGGCACGTGATGCTGGTGCAAAAAAAGTGTTTTTTGCAAGTGCATCTCCTCCTATTAGGTATCCAAATGTTTATGGTATAGATATGCCATATGTAAAAGAATTGGTTGCACATGGTAAAACAGTAGAGGAAATAGCTGAAACGATTGGTGCAGACAAACTAATTTATCAAGATTTAGATGATTTAATTGCAGCCGTTCAAGAGAACAATCCTGAGATCAATGACTTTGATTGTTCTTGCTTCAATGGTGAATATATTACCGGTGGAGTTGATGATGAGTTTTTACAGAATTTACACAAGACTAGATAGAAATAACTTAAAATGATAAAGAAATTCATTAGAGACCATAAAGTTCATAAAGACATAGTTGCATTTAGTTTCTTTGATTATATATTTTTTTGCAAGCCAGCTTATCTTTTTGGTCCAATAGCAATGGTGTTAGTTGGAATGTATTTGGCCAACTTTGCTAATGGAGAGCTAGTGCTAGGCGTGTCTGCTATCAATATAAAGACACTTCTATTTGCTTTAGGTTTGTCCCTAGTCTTTTGCTGTATTTTTATTAAAAATGAAATTTTAAGTCTTAGTGAAAATGTTGAATCTAGATTTGCTTTTATTGAGAAAAGTATTATTGGTGATAAAATCAGTATAAAGACAGCAGAGATAATACATAATGTATTATTAGGTTTAGGCTTTGGTTTTATTGTAGGTACTTCATGGATAAATATATTTATTGTTGCAGCAATTTATTTTTCATGGTTATATGTATCTAGCTGTCATGATGATTTTTATAAAAGCATAGTATTATTCAGCCTTGTAGCTTTTTGTTTATTATTATCAGGTTGGTTGTATGCAGATAACTTATTTAGCAATTATTTGAAACTTATATTATTTATTTTGTTATCAATTCCATATGTATTTTTATTTTCATCTACAATCATATTAATTCAGTTTAGCATTAATAAAACTAATTCATTTATTGCAACATTTCTTATTATGATAGGGTTTGTAATTGCTTATTACAATAATGATCCTGTAGGTGCGACCACATTATCTGTGAGCTTGCCTTTTTATTTCTTTTTATTATTTAGAGGTGCAGAGCGAGATTTAATTAGAGCGGTTAGATATCCAATTTTCTTGTTAAATTTCTTCTTATTTACAGTTTATCCATTATTAATGATTCCACTGACAATAATATTTTATTTAAGTAAATATTATTATTGGCATCGATTCAATATTCACTTTCCAGCATTGGCGATAAACGATGATTACAATTAAAGATAATAGATGTGATTACTGTGCAGCTTGTGTGACTGTATGTCCGCCGCTTTGCATAGAGGTAAGAGAGTCTTCAATCGAAATTAATGATGAAGAATGTATAAACTGTGATTTATGTGTTTACATATGTCCAATTGATGTTTTGGAGCAGGCGAATGAAAAATAATTATGATGTAGTAGTAGTAGGAGGTGGACCAGGGGGCTCAATGGCCGCATGGGAAGCAGCTAAAGCAGGACTATCTGTATGTTTACTAGATAAAGATAGAGATGTTGGATACCCGGTTAGATGTGGAGAAGCAATAGGAGATTCTGCACTTCGTCAATTTGTAGAACCTGAAGAAGCATGGATTGCATCAAGAATAACAGGAAGTACACTCGTAGCACCAAATGGAACAGATGTTCATATTGAATTTGCTAATGAAACTGGATATATTTTAAATAGACGAATTTTTGATTATGATTTATCTAGATATGCAGCAAATGCGGGTGCAGAGATGTATACTAAATCTTTTGTAAAGGATGTAATCATAGAAGATGATTTTATAAAAGGTGTGAAGCTTGATTACCTAGGTGAATCAAAAGAAATCATGGCAAAGATAGTTATTGGAGCAGATGGTATAGCCTCTCAGGTTGGTAATGCTGCAGGACTAAGAACATTAGTTAAAATGAAAGATATGGAATCTGGCATGCAGTATTCAGTTTCCAATGTAGATGTTGCTGATAACAAAATGATTATGTATGTAGGGTCGAATTATGCTCCAGGAGGTTATTTATGGATTTTTCCAAAGGGTGACCGCTTTGCAAATATAGGTATTGGAATAGATGGAAAATCTAGCAAGATACGATCGGCTAAATCATATTTAGATGAATTTATGGAGAACAACTTTCCAGATGCCGCAATATTGACTACGATGTGTGGAGGTATTCCTTGTCCTAGCCCAATGAAGAGCCCTATTAAAAATGGGTTGATGTTAGTTGGTGATGCTGCGCGATTAATTAACCCGGTAACAGGTGGTGGAATTGCAGCGGCTATGAGAAGCGGCTTAATTTCTGGTCAAATTGCAGCAGATGCAATTAAGAACAATGATTGTTCGGAAAAGTTTTTAAATCGATATACTAAGCGAGTTTATAAAGAATTTGCTAATAATCATGAGAGATTATATAGAATAAAAGAAACCATTCACAAATTAAATGATGATGAACTAAATGGGATTGCAGATAAAGTTAGTGCTATAGATCCTTCAAAACGCTCTTTGGGATCGGTTTTTAAAACAGCTGTATACAAGAAACCTTCTCTTATCATAGATGTACTTAGGATATTTGCTGGGTTTTAATTATATTAAGTAATTATTGAAAGGAAAATTTATGAAAAACTTAATTTCAGTTACACTGCTACTTGGTTTTGCTTATAGTTATTGTGATATGTGGAACTGGCAAGAGTATTATAATTCAGAGGATCATAATATGGAATATTGCGACCTTTCTGAGGTAGACCTTTCTGGGGCAGACCTTTCAGGGGCAAACCTTTTCTATGCAAACCTTTCTGGTTCAAGTCTTTTTGGTGCAGACCTTTCTGGGGCAGACCTTACGGGGGCAAACCTTTCTAATGCAAATCTTTATCAGGCAGACCTTTCAGGGGCAAACCTTTCCTTTGCAAACCTTAATTCAGTCATGTTAAATGAGGCAAACCTTTCAGGGGCAAACCTTTCCTTTGCAAACCTTTTTGGGTCAACCTTTCATGGGATAGACCTTTCTGGGGTTTGTGTAGAAGGAGCTTATTGGTTTACAGAACTATGGGGCTATGAGGGGACACCAATACTTGAAGGATGTGCATCTGGAGATGGACATTGCAGCTATGAAGATTTAGATAATGATGGTTATGATGATAGTTCATATGATGGAGGNATGTTAGCATTTGATACAAATAATGATGGTATGAATGANAATCGCCCTATGCTATCTATTGTAGACTCAGAATTTATGATGATGGAGAAAGATTGTGATCTGNATTATGTTGATAGTGGTGCAACATGTATTGATATGACCGATGGGGATATATCTTATGCGGTGGATGTTTCCGGAGATGTCGTTAATATGTGTATTGCTGAAGGTGTANCTAATGTAACTTATAGCATANAGTATTCATGTACTAATTCTCAGGGTTTTACTGCTACAGACACNAGAATGGTAACGGTTTANAACTCTTATGAACAAGGTTTTATTGATGGAGCTCAAAGCGGAGATATTAATGGAGATGGAGTNCTGAATATAATTGATATGGTAATGTATATTGATAAAATCATTAGTGAATAAAGACAATATCAATGTTTCTTTTAAAGCCCTTGCATAATGTGAGGGCTTTTTTTTTAAAAAAAGAATATTTGGTAATTAACTAAAAAGAAATATAATTTATCAAAAGGAGAAGTACTTATTTTATTACTTTTTTNAACAAGAAAAACTTGTTTTCANACCGAATTTTATTTCAACTCTATATTATTCAACTTCCCTTGTGCAAATATTTTTTTACTTAAAAGGTGCTTTTTATGTCAATAAAAATTACAGGAAAAGATTTATCTATAGATAAGCTTTATCAAGTTAGCTACAACAATGCNGANGTTTCNCTNGATGAAAATTCAATCAGCAAAATTAACAAATGCAGAAAAATGGTTGAAGATAAAATTGATCAAGGNGAGATTATGTATGGTATCAATACNGGGATTGGAGAATTCTCTGAAACTATACTGGACTCTGATAAGCTTGAAGATTTTCAAAGATATTTAATTTATAATCATGCTGCAGGAATGGGCGATCCATTTCCAATAGAGTATGTTCGTGCTGCAATGACTGGTCGTATTAATGTNCATGCAAAAGGACATTCAGGATGCCGACTTATTATTACTCAAACANTAGTNGANATGCTTAATAAAGGAGTAACTCCATATGTGTGTGAGAAAGGTTCTGTAGGAGCGTGTGGTGATTTAGCTCCTATGTCACAGATAGCATTGGTTTTGCTTGGAGAAGGTCAGGCTTATTTTAAAGGAGAATTGTTATCAGGNAAAGATGCGATGGATAAAGCAGGCATTGCTATTCCGGGTCTTAAGGCAAGAGATGGATTAGCTGTTATCAATGGCTCAAATTTTTTAACTGCCATGAGNGGNATATTTATATATGAATTAAAGCCTTTNTTNAANCATGCAGANATNGCNGCATCCATGTGTTTAGAGGCTNTATTGGCTAATTTAAAGCCTTANGATACTAGAATACATGANCTNCGAGGNTTTAGNGGNTCNGTNAANTCAGCATCTGCNATNAGNAATATGCTTGCTAATGGTGATTTNTTAACAGGNANANTNAAAACTAAAGTTCAAGATTCGTACTCTTTNCGCTCTACTCCACAGGTTATAGGTGCTGTCCATGATGCAATGGNCTATTGTGAAAAACAGGTNGANATTGAANTNAATGGNGTAGGNGANAATCCAATNTTTATTCCTGAAGATGNTGTTCANNTNTCNGGTGCNAATTTTCAAGGAACTCCAGTTTCATTGCCGATGGATATGCTAGGTGCTGCACTGACAATGGTTTGTGTAATGTCAGAGCGAAGATTAAATAGATTAAATAACCCAGCATTAAGTGTAGGCTTACCTCCATTTTTAACAAAAGGTGCTGGAATGTTTTCTGGTTTAATGTTAAGTCANTATACNGCNGANATGCANATAGTTGAACANNNNATNTTNTCAGNNCACCTGCTTCAATACAATCTATTCCAGCAGCTGCTGATCAAGAAGATTTTGTGTCGATGGGTATGAATACTGCATTAAAGAATTTTCAAATATTAGAAAATGGATATGGTGTTATAGGCATTGAATTGATGGCAGCCGCTCAAGCATTAGACTTTAGAGAACATAGATTTGGCAATGGTGTTGAAGAAGCTAAAAAAACAATCAGGAAGCATGTTGAATTTTTAGATGAAGATAGGCCTCTATATAAAGACCATAATGCAATGAAAGCATTAGTTCAGTCTAAAGATATAGTTCAAAATGTAGAAGATGAAATTGGTGAGTTTTATGCAAAAAAATAATATAAGGAAAATAGAATGGCTAATATGAAAAAAGGATTAACATTTGATGATGTTATATTAGTTCCAAAGTATTCAGAAGTTTTGCCAAGCATGGTAGACTTGAAAACTAAATTAACTGCAAATATAAGCTTAAACATACCGCTTTTAAGTGCAGCTATGGATACGGTTACTGAGAGCAGGCTAGCTATTTCCTTAGCACGCCATGGAGGTATAGGGATTGTACATAAAAATATGACAGTACAAGAACAGGCATCTGAGGTAGATAAAGTTAAAAGATCAGAAAGCGGAATGATTCTAGATCCCATTACTATAGAATCTAATAAAACTATTCATGAAGCTCTAGAGATAATGGCTAAATTTAGAATATCAGGNGTTCCTGTTGTGGATAAGGGTAAGCTTAAAGGTATCTTAACAAATAGAGATATTCGCTTTGAAGATAATTTAGATTTATTAGTTTCAGATCGAATGACAAGTGAAAATCTTGTAACTGTAGAAAAAGGAACAACACTAGACAAGGCAAAATCTGTACTCCAAAAACATAGAATTGAAAAATTGCTTGTTGTCGATAAAGATGGGAAATTAACTGGTTTAATAACTGTTAAGGATATTTTGAAAAAAGAGGACTTTCCTCATGCTGCAGTAGATAGGCATGGACGTTTAATGGTTGGAGCTGCAGTGGGTGTTACTGGAGATTATTTAGAGAGAGTCGCAGAACTTAAAAAAGCAAAAGTAGATATAATAGCTGTAGATACTGCTCACGGACACACAAAAAGTGTAATCAGTGCAGTTGCAGAAATTAAAAAGAAATTTAATATAGATTTAATTGCNGGAAATATAGCAACTNCAGATGCGGCTAAAGCATTAATCGATGCAGGGGCAGATGCTATAAAAGTAGGTATTGGACCAGGTTCTATATGTACAACTAGAATCATAGCCGGTGTTGGTGTTCCACAACTTACAGCAGTTCAAGATGTATATTCTATAGCCCAAAAAAATAATATTCCAGTTATTTCTGATGGAGGCATGCGCTATTCTGGAGATATTGCAAAATCGTTAGCTGCAGGAGCAAGCTGTGTGATGCTTGGTAGTTTATTTGCAGGGACTGACGAAAGTCCAGGAGAAGTGATACTTTGGGAAGGTAGAAGCTTTAAATCTTATAGAGGTATGGGTTCTTTAGCGGCAATGAAAAAAGGAAGTAGCGATCGCTACTTTCAAACAGATAGTGACAAATTAGTTCCTGAAGGAATAGAGGGTATGGTTGCATATAAAGGACCTATCAAAGAAACTATATCTCAGCTATTGGGAGGTATAAGATCTTCTATGGGTTATTGTGGTGTGGAAGATATTAAGAATTTTCATAAAAAATCAGAATTTATTCAAATAACTTCAGCAGGTGTAAAAGAAAGCCACCCGCATGATGTTAATATAACGAAGGAATCTCCGAACTACCGAAAGCCTCTATAGTAAATTTGTAGATTTATTTAAGAGAGTTTATGTATTGTGTAATTCGTGATTTTTGTCTTGATGCAGTGTTTTTATGAATTACACCTTTGCTTTTTACTTTATCAATAATAGATATAGCATTGCGTAATTTTTCATCTGAATCTTTTTTATCGGTAGTTTCTAAAATATTTTTAATAGCAGTTTTCATCATAGATTTGTAGTGCCTATTTCTACTATTAGCTTTTCTAGATTGTCTTACCCTTTTTAATACTGTGCCTTTAGCGCTCATATTTTCCTTTTGTTCTAAACCTAAAAATTAGGACATAAATTTAATTAATTATTATAATATTTACATATAAATAAAATAAATAAGTTCATTAACTTATAATAAGATAATTTTATAACATATAATTGTTAGGTTTGGTAAAATGGAAATTAATGAGATTATAGAAAATATTAGTGATATTTCAATTTTTTCAGAATTAAACGATGATGACCTGAAAAAAGTCGCACAATTTTGTATGCCTAGAACATATCCTAAAAATAGCATGATTATACTTGAGGAAGAGTTTGGAGATACAGTCTTTGGTATATGCGAGGGTACTGTAAAGATTACCAGGGTTAACGATGAGGGAAAAGAAGTTATCTTAGCTTTATTAGGGCCAGGAGAAATATTTGGAGAAATGGCAATTATTGATGGGGAATCCAGATCTGCAAATGCATTGGCTCAAGAGAATTGTGTTTTGCTTGCATTTCCACAAAATGAATTCATCAATATTTTAAAAACATATTTCAAAGTTTCTTTTGCTCTTATGAGTGAGCTCGCAAGAAGGTTAAGAAAATCAGATCAGCAAATTGAAGCGCTGTCTCTTTCAGATGCGGAAAATAGAATTGGAGTCTCAATGCTAAACCTTGCAGAAGACATGGGTATTATTAGGAAAGGAAAAGTCACAATTGAAAAATTGCCTTTTCAGCAAGACATAGCTAATATGGCCGGTACATCTAGAGAGACTGTTTCACGTGTTCTAAAAATGTTTGAAGAAAAAAACCTAATTATTAAAACAGGTCATAGATTGGTGATTCCTGATTATTTATTCTTCAAAAGACTATTCGGTAAAAATTTATAATTTTTTATTTATAGTTTTTAAAATTGACAAATCAGACTTTTATAAAAGAAATTTTATCTCAAAAATATCAATCGATAGCAAGAGCTATATCTATTATTGAAAATAATGATTCTATAAATATAGATAGTATCCTTTCAGGTATATATAATAAAACAGGCAATGCATATAGGATAGGAATAACAGGTCCACCAGGTGCAGGTAAGAGTTCAATCACAAATGAAATTATAAAACTATTATCATCAGATAAGAAAATTGCTGTATTAAGTGTTGACCCGACGAGTCCATTTACAGGTGGTGCAATTTTAGGAGATAGGATTAGGATGATTGAGCATTATGATAATCCTAATGTTTTTATAAGGAGTCTAGGCTCAAGAGGTAGTAAAGGTGGGTTGGCTGATAATATAAGTTTAATAGGAGATGTATTAGATGCTGCAGGCTTTGATATTATTATTTTTGAAACTGTAGGAGTTGGGCAAATTGAATTAGATGTTATGGAAGCATCAGACACTACTGTTGTAGTGCTAGTACCTGAATCAGGTGATGATATTCAAATTTTAAAAGCAGGAATGATGGAAATTGCAGATATATTTGTAATTAATAAGTCAGATAGGGCTGGATCAGAAAAAATCAATCTTTCTTTAAATAATTTTTTATCAATAATACCTAAAGATGAAGGCAAATGGTCTCCAAAGATAGTGAAGACATCTGTTTACGATAAATATGGATTCGATGAATTGTTAGTTTTAATTTCTGAAAGACAATCTTATTTGGAAAGTAGCGGTGAAAAAACTCAGAAGAGTCAAAATCGTTATATACATCAAGTTAAAAATGTTATTTCAAAAAAATTGACTGATTTTTTTTGGAACGATGAAAAAAAGAAAATTTTAAAATCAGAGTTAAAAAAAACGGTTAACAAAAGAAAGAACCCATTGATTTTAGCAAAAGATTTACTGGATGGATAAAGAACTTCACATGTCTTTTTGGGATCATTTAGATGAATTTAGGAGTCGTCTTTTAATAATATTAGCAACTATTTTTATTGGTTCATTAATTGGATATTCGTTATCAGAAAGTTTTATCCAATTTTTGATATTGCCTAGTCAATCATTAGATATATCCTTTCAAGTTATAACTGTAACTTCAATGTTTATGATTAAGTTGTTTGTTTGCTTCTTTATAGGTTTGCTAATAGCCTTCCCAGTATTAATTTACAATCTCATTCAATTTATACTGCCGGCACTTCAAGTTAAGCTGAGAGGGATATTTTTATTAGTTATTTTATCTTCTTTTTTTTTCTTTTCAGGAATATTTTTTGCTTATTTTATAATTATTCCATTTTTACTAACTTTTTTAACTTCTATAACATTTGAAAGTGTAGATATCAAATATAATTTTACATTAGGTTCATATTTGAGCTATGTCATATGGACAACATTTATTAATGGATTAATATTCCAAATGCCAGTTATATCTCTGATAGGTGCTAGGATAGGTCTGTTGACTCCAATGTTTCTAAAACATTATAGGCGACATTGTTTCATTGTCTTTTTGATTATAAGTGCTCTGATAACTCCTCCTGATCCACTCAGCCAAATTTTGATTTGTATACCATTTGTATTATTGTATGAATTAAGTATAATTGTGTCTAAAATATTTACAAAGTAATAAAAAATGATAAAATTAAAAGATATTATTGCTCCAGTTGAAAATGATTTTGTTGAATTTAATGACAACTTAAAGAATGCAACTCGTTCTCAAGTTAATTTGGTTAATGTAGTCATTGATTATGCAATGAAGAATAAAGGGAAGCAGTTAAGGCCAATGCTATGCTTATTAAGTGCTAAATTAATTTCTAATCCAAATAAATTATCAATTACAGCGGCTTCATTGATTGAAATGTTGCATGTAGCTACACTTATTCATGATGACATAGTTGACGATTCTCCTTTAAGAAGGGGATGGCCATCAGTTAAATCTGTATGGAAAAATAAAATATCGTTATTGTTAGGAGATTATATTTTTTCTCAGGCCTTATCTAACATGATCAAGTTAAAGAATTTTGATGCTTTAGAAATTTTATCAAATACTGCAAATAGGCTAAGCCAAGGTGAGCTGTTACAAATGGAGCGCTCAAAAACTAAAGATATTGATGAAGTTACATACTTAAAAATGATTAGCGATAAAACAGCATCTTTATTTTCAGCATCATCAGAGATTGGAGCTATTACAGTTGAAGCTAGTCGTTCAGAGAGAAATGCTCTAAAAATATTCGGTGAGAAGTTAGGTATTGCTTTTCAAATAAAAGATGACCTTTTTGATCTTGTAGGTAATCAAGATGGCTTAGGAAAGCCAACTGGTTTTGATGTTAAGAAGAATATGATCACCTTGCCTTTTATTCATTTAATGTCTACTTTGAAGGGATTAGAGAGATTGAAAATTATATCAAAATTAAAATTTTATGCAAAAAAAGGAGAGCTTCGAAAAATAGAAAGTATGATTAATCGATTTGGAAGCATGCAATATGCTGAAAATTTAATGATTAAAATTTCTAATGAAGCAATTAAAGAACTTGATATTTTTAGCGAATCAGATGCAAAAAAATCATTAATTTTATTGGTTAAATATAATTTAGAGAGAACGAAATAGTGCAAAGTCCTGCAAAAACTAATATTTTTAATCTTGCAAACTTATTAAGTATAATAAGAGTTTTCCTTGCCATTCCATTTGTTTTTATTTTGGAAGAACACTCTTTGGTTAATAATTCAGATACGGCATGGAAAGTGTTTTTTTTGTTGTTTCTAATAGTATTGTCAGATGTTTTAGATGGGTATGTTGCTCGTAAAATGAACCAAATTAGTAACCTTGGTAAGCTATTAGATCCTATTGCAGATAAGATTTGTTTAGTTATAGTAATGGTGTTTTTAATATTTGATCAAGGATTACCTTTCCTGCTATTCTTTTTATTATTATCTATAAGAGATGTGTATATAATCATTATAGGTCTTTACCTAATACATGTTCAAAACATTGTATTCCAAGCTAATAAATCAGGAAAATACTTTATGGCAGTTACTACTTTAATGATGGCTTCATTTGTTTTTAGGGATACTTTTAACTTATCGATAAATGTCTGTTGGCTTTTATATGTTATATCATTAATATTTATGGTTATAAGTGGATACGAGTATCACTATAGGTATATAAAATATTTCAATCGGATTAGTTCAGAAGATAAAGAAGTATAATTATGTTTTCTATTTTAGATAAAACAATTTTAGGTTTAAAAAAAACTAGAAATAAAATAAATAACACATTTTCTTCTCTATCAGGTAAAACTTTTTTAGATGAATCTGATATAGATATATTAGAGGAAATATTGCTTCAAGCAGATTTGGGTTGGGAGCTTGTAGATAATATCGTTGATCAGCTATCTAAAAAAGAAGATAGGAATTTAAATATTAATCAGAGAGTAATAAAAATTATTAAAAGCTCTATTGATTTAGATATATTGAATTATCAAATTGGCAGGGTAGTCCTAGTAGTTGGAATAAATGGAGCAGGTAAAACGACTTCAGCAGCTAAAATGTCAGCATATTGTAGTAATTTGTCTGAGAAAGTAATGCTTGTAGCAGCAGATACATATAGAGCAGCAGCAGTTGATCAACTTAAAATTTGGGCAAGTAGATTAAATGTTAATCTGCTTGCGAATGAGTCATCATCTGATCCAGCTTCTGTAGCATATGATGGTGTAAGTTCAGGTTTAGCAAAGAACTATGATAAGATTATTATAGATACTGCAGGCAGAATGAACACTTCAGTTAATTTAATGAATGAATTATCTAAAATACACAAGGTAGTTAGTAAAAAAACTGATGATGTAACAGTATTGATGGTTCTTGATGCAAATACAGGTCAAAATGCGATTAATCAAGTTAANGATTTTAATTCAGCTATCCCAATAGATGGAGTTATATTGACNAAAATGGATGGTACGACTAAGGGAGGGGTNGCTATTCCTGTCCTTAGTGAGTTGAATATTCCAATTTGCTATATGGGTGTTGGNGAACAATTAGATGATTTGATTCCATTTGATATTAATTATTATTTAGAAGGTTTGATTAGNAATGCAGAATAAAGTCTTGAACGATTCAAAAAAAAGGGTNTCCCTTATTAGTTTAGGTTGCTCAAAAAATTTAGTTGATTCTGAGTTTTTAATTGGTGGCTTAAAAAATGAGCAATTTACGATTACAGATATACCAGAAGANTCNGATATTGTNATTGTTAACACATGTGGTTTTTTAGATAAATCTAGAGAAGAAGGTATAGATACTATATTAGAACTTGGAGAACTAAAAGATAGTAATATCATTGAAAAAATAGTTGTCATGGGTTGCTTTTCTGAAAGGTTCCCNACAGAATTGAAAAAAGAGTTGCCTGAGGTTGATGAATTTTTTGGAACTAATGACCATAAGGAAATAATAAAATTCCTAACTGGAAAAGATTATTCAAGAGAGGATCCTGATTATTTCAGAACACTTTTAACTCCAAATCATTATGCATATCTTAAAATTGCAGAAGGCTGTGATAATGGGTGTGCTTTTTGTTCAATACCATTAATGCGTGGGCTTCAGAAGAGTCAGCCTGTTGAATGGAATATCCAAGAGGCAAATAGACTNGTGAANCAAGGNATAAAAGAACTCCTTGTAATTGCTCANGATAGNACTTCTTATGGTTGGGATCTAAANCCAAAGTCATCACTGCACCATTTAATGTTAGANCTAGATAAGATAAAAGGATTGAAGTGGATAAGATTACACTATGCACATCCAGCACATTTGCACAGAGATATGATTANTGCTTTTAAGAATTTTAAAAATATAGTNCCTTATATAGATATGCCAGTTCAGCATGGNTCAGATAGNATGTTAAANTTAATGCGNAGAGGCTTGAAATCTGAAGGTATTAAAAGTAGGATTCGTGCACTTAGAGAAGCATGCCCAGAGATAGCTATCAGAACATCTATTATAGTTGGCTTTCCAGGTGAGAGTGAAGAAGACTTTAATGAGCTGATTGATTTTNTAAAAGAAGTNAAATTTGATAGGCTTGGAGTTTTTACATATTCTGATGAAGAAGGTACATATGCAGCNGAAAATTTAGAAGATAATGTGCCTGATAAAGTAAAGCAGAAAAGATACGATACTATAATGATGATACAGCAGTCAATTAGTTTAGAAAAAAATAAAAGTTTGATTGGTAAGCAAGATTTAGTCGTAATCGACAAATCTTCTAAAGAGGAAAATTGGTCAATAGCCCGAAGCTATAGAGATGCACCTGAAATTGATAACTATGTTAGGATTGATGAATATGTCTCAGAGGGTGAATTTATCAATGTTGAATATGTAGATGCTTTTGAATATGACTTGTTAGCTAAGAGGATTTAAGAAAATGATTAAAGTATTAGGTNTAGAGCATATAGGNGTGGCATTAAATAAGAANGAACAGTTGTCCGATTTATTTAAAAATATTTTCAATTTAGAGTATATTGGTTCNGAAGTNGTTGAAGACCAAGGTGTCAATACAGATATATTTAATGTTTCTAACACGAAAATTGAATTATTAGAATCAATATCTAATGATTCTCCAATTAGCAAATACATATCTAAANATGGTCAAGGAATNCATCATATTGCTCTTATCGTAGAGGATATTAATNTTGCAATTCAATATTTAATGGAAAACAATATAAAAATGATTGATAAAGAACCTAAGATAGGTGTTGAAGGTTATCATATTGCTTTTATCCACCCGAAATCAACACCAGGGCTATTAATAGAAATCTGTCAAAAATAACTTGACTATTAATGACAGATTACTAAAAGCTCCTAAAAATCCTGGAGTATATTTTTTTAAGAATAAAGATGACCAAATCATTTATATTGGCAAGGCAAAGGTGCTTAAAAATCGTATTAGATCCTATTTCCCGCAAAAAAGACAACANTCTTCTCCAAAAGTTAATATAATGGCTAATCACATTGCTGCTATTGATTGGATTGTTGTTCGAGATGAAAAAGAGGCATTGCTTACTGAAGCAAATATGATTAAAGAGCACCGTCCTAAATACAATGTGCTATTAAAAGATGATAAAACATTTCCATATATTAGAATTACTAATGAAGATTATCCTAAGATTGAAATTGTTCGAATGAAAAATTTAAAAAAAGATAAGCATATATACTTTGGTCCTTATACTGATGCTTATTATCTCAGAGAAGTCGTTAAATCAATACATAAAATTTTTCCTCAAACGAACCAAACTTTGAAGCACTTCAAAATAGAAAAAGAAATTCCTATAGAAAACTACAATGTNATTATTGAAAAAATTAAAATGTTTTTTAAAGGAAGAAGCGGTGANGTTCGTGGTATNGTAAAAGCTAAAATGGAGAATGCTAGTGATAAGCTTAATTATGAGGANGCGGCAAGATACAGGGACCAACTTGATGCAATAGATAATTTTATGTCTAGACAGAAAAAAGTATTGCATAATTTTGAAAATCAGGATGTNTTATCTATAGACTATGAAAATAATTATGGTGTTGGAGTAGTTTTCAGNATTAGGAATGGTCACCTTATATCGATTGAAAAATTTGATTTATTATTAAGAGGTGATGAAAAGGAGACTATTATAGAACAGTTTTTTTTGCAATATTATTCTTCAGTATATGATTTTCCTGATACAATCCTATTAGAGTGCAGCATAGGTAGAAAAGATGAATATTCAAAATGGATATCTGATAAAAAAGGTAAAGCAGTTAAGCTTGAANTCCCTGTAATAGGAGAGAAAAGGAATTTAGTTAATCTTTGTTATAAGAATGCATCTTTATATATGAAAGAAGTTAAATTGAAGAAAATAAAACGAAAAGATGATATTAGATTGACTATATCTCAATTGCAGGAAGATTTAGATATGAAGGTTCCTCCTATTAGAATAGAAGCTTTTGATAATTCTAATATCCAAGGGAAACAAGCAGTTGCAGGGATGGTATGTTATATTAATGGCAAACCAAAAAAAACTGAATATAGAAAGTTTAATATTAAAACAGTAGATGGAATTGATGATTTTGCATCAATGCATGAAGTGGTTAAGAGAAGGTACCTCAGATTGTTAGAAGAAAAAAAACAATTGCCAGATTTAGTCGTAATAGATGGAGGAAAAGGACAATTGTCAGCTGCTAAATCAGCTTTAGATTCTATAGGTCTTAATCACATATATGTAATAGGTCTTGCAAAACGATTAGAGGAAATTTATAAACCGGGTATATCAGCCCCNCAAAACATCTCTAAAACTTCTCCAAGTTTATATTTATTGCGTTCAATTAGAGATGAGGTNCATCGCTATGCAGTCAGTTTTCATCGACAAAAAAGAAATAAGAGTATGACTTTGTCAATATTCGAAGATATTAGAGGATTGGGAGATAAGAGACTGCAAGAATTATGGAAAAAATTTAAAAGTATTGATAATATAAAAAAAATAACAGCAAGTGAAATCACTGATAAAACTAATATTCCANAATCAATAGCAAAGCAAATTATTAGAAAGGCAAAACAAATTGATTAGCCTAGGTGAAGTATCAGCATTATTAGCAGCCGTATTTTGGAGTATAGCTGTTATTATATTTAAGTCAGTAGGTGATAAAGTTTCATCGTTCGTAATCACACCTGCTAAAAATTTTATTGCAATTATTTTATTTGGTATAGTNTGTGTTTTTACTCAAGTTCCTATTTGGTATGANGGGCTTTTATCATCAGACTATTTCAGGTTAATTGTTAGCGGNTGTCTTGGAATGGGAATTGCCGATCTATTATTTTTATATTCNTTAAATAAAATTGGTGCTAACCGTATTGCTATTGTTAATACTTTGGAACCTTTTGCTGTTTTACTGATGTCATTTATTGTTCTGAAAGAGGCTGTTCCTAATATGATTCAGTCAGTAGGTTTTCTGATTATTTCATTGGCAGTATTGTCTATAGCTCTTGAGAANTCACCTAAAAAGGATATTGATAGNAAATCTTATTACCAGGGTATTTTATTAATGGTTTTAGCTATTTCGATNAGTTCTTTTGGGATTGTATTGATGAAGCCTGTTTTATTTAAACTTGGACAAGTTAATANNTCTATTTATAATCCATATCAATTATTATTATGGGGCTCCATGTTACGTTTGCTTCCAGGTGTATTAATTACAATTATCATATTATTGTTGCAGGAAAACTGGAGGGANNTATTGGCTCCTGCAATTAATAGGGATGTNGGCCTGAGATTATTGGTNGCATCAGGNCTTGGAACTTTTTTCGCTCTCAATTTTTGGATTATAGGTTATGCATATATGAAAGAAACAGCATTGACAAGTATTTTAGGGCAGATGTCAGCAATTTTTATAATTATTCTTGCACGAATATTTTTAAAGGAAACAATTACGACTGTTCGTATTGTTTCGATGTGNATAGCATTTATTGGTGTAGTTTTTGTTGTTTCTGGCTAGNTATTCTTCTTTTGATATTTTGTCATCTGCAGATATCTTTTCAATTGCAATAATTGTAAATTTTATATCCTTGCCNTTAATNCTTAATATAAANTNCTCATTAACCTTTTTGCCAATCATAGCTTCACCAAAAGGTGCACGAGAGGTTACTATCATAGGGTACAATTCTAATTCAGACTCAATAGGCCCTAGTAAATAATAAATTTCACTCTCGCTTTTNCCCTCTTCACGAATTGTGACTTTATTTCCAAATTCNACCTCNTCAGTTCGAATTTCGTCAAATTCAATAAATGTAAATGGTCCATAGGACTGCAAAAGCTGTTTTTTATATATTACAAATTCCATTTTTTCTTTAGCAGCTTTATANTCATAGTTTTCTTTAAGATCNCCATGGCTAGCTGCTTCTTGAATTTGAGATGCAGTATCCGCCCTTAGTTTGTTGATTGATTTCATTTCTTCTTCTAATAAAATATATGTATCTCTTAAAATTAATGTTGCCATATTAATATCCTATCTATTTCTTTTATTTAACAAAAAATTTATAATGGAAAAAAAATTATTTTTTTTTAAATTTTTCTAATTTTGGTTTAATTACAAATTGNCAATAAGGATTGCCAGGATTATTGTTATAATAATCTTGATGATAGTTTTCAGCTTTATAGTAATCTCCAAGTTTTGTTATTTCGGTAACTATAGNNTTTTCAAAACTATCAGCATATTTTTTTTTAGATTCTTCAGCAATATTTTTCTGATCCAAGCTGTTATAATAAATTGCAGAACGATATTGNGTGCCAATATCAGCTCCTTGACGATTCAATGTAGTAGGGTCATGCACTTCCCAAAATACATCNAGCACCTGTTCAAATGTAATGATTTTAGGNTCGTAATCTATACGACATACCTCTGCATGCCCTGTCTTTCCACTGCATACCGATTCATATGTAGGGTTTTTAGTATCTCCACCCGTATATCCAGCCTCGACGGCTACCACACCGGGTACATTAAGGAAAATAGCCTCAATNCACCAAAAACATCCTGCTCCTAAAATTGCAAAATCCATATGTAAATTTTAAATATTTTTAACATAATTAAAAAAACTTATCTTAAAATATTGATTTGATGNAAAAATGTCATTGTTTTTTTCTGACATAGATTNTTATATTATAAGCCAATATGGCAGACTTTTCAATACAATCTAACTTTTCNCCTGCAGGTGATCAACCGAAGGCCATTTTAGAGCTTGTCAGTGGTTATAATAAAGGTATGGATTTTCAGACTTTACTTGGAATTACAGGTTCTGGGAANACATTTACTATGGCAAATGTTATTGAGAAAATCCAAAAGCCAACATTGATTTTATCACACAACAAGACTTTAGCTGCTCAGCTTTATGGTGAGTTTAAAGCATTGTTNCCAAATAATGCAGTAGGTTTTTTTATATCATATTATGACTACTATCAACCAGANGCATATATGCCAGTTACGGATACTTATATTGAAAAAGATATGTCTATGAATGAAGAAATTGATAGATTAAGGTTGAAAGCGACATCATATTTAATGTCTCGTAAAGATGTTATTATTATNGCATCTGTTAGTTGNATATACGGNATAGGTTCTCCTGATTCTTATAAAGACATGTTGGTCCATGTTTCTATTGGAGATGTGATTAATGTTAAAGATATGCTTCGGCAATTAGTTAATATTCATTATACTCGAAATGACATGGTTCTAGAGCCTGGTGCATTTAGGGTAAGAGGAGATATGATTGAAATCTTTCCTTTTTATGAGGATTATTCAATTCGAATAGAGCTTTTTGGAGATGAAATTGAAAAAATCTATTCATTTGATGTGATGACAAATAGCAAACTAGAAAATTTTAATGAATTTTCAATTTTTCCTGCGAAGCATTTTGTGACTACAAGGGAAAATTTAAATCGATCTATGGATGATATTAGGTCTGAGCTATCAGAACAATTGAAATTATTAAGAAGTCAGGATAAGTTGCTTGAAGCTCAAAGGTTAGAACAGAGAACTTTATATGATTTAGAAATGATGGCTGAGCTTGGATATTGCTCAGGGGTAGAAAATTACTCAATGCACTTAGATGGTCGTTCTCAAGGCGAGAGGCCTAATACATTGATTGATTTTTTTCCAGATGATTATTTATTATTTATAGATGAATCTCATGTATCAATCCCTCAGGTACGAGCGATGTATAATGGAGATAGGGCCCGAAAAGATAGTTTAATCACACATGGATTTAGATTACCATCTGCATATGATAATCGTCCTATGAAATTTGAAGAATTTGAAAAATCATTAAATAAAGTAATATTTGTATCTGCAACACCTGCAGAGTATGAGCTGCAGAATTCAAATGGAGTAATAGTAGAACAAATTATAAGACCTACAGGATTATTAGATCCTGTTGTAGAGGTGAAGTCAACAGAGGGGCAAATAGATTATTTAATAAGTGAAATAAATAAAACAGTGCAAAATAATGAAAGAGTTTTGGTTACGACACTTACTAAAAAAATGGCTGAAGATTTGACAGATTATTTAAGAGGTGTTGGAATAAGATCTGAGTATATGCATAGCGAAGTTGATACTATTGAGCGGATAAATATATTAAGAGGGCTTCGAATGCAGGAATTTGATGTCCTTGTAGGTATTAATCTACTTAGAGAAGGTTTAGATCTTCCTGAGGTGTCATTGATAGCGGTTTTAGATGCAGACAAAGAAGGGTTTTTGCGTTCTAAATCATCACTTTTACAAGTATCTGGAAGGGCAGCTAGAAATATTAATGGTAGAGTTTTATTATTTGGCGACAAGATTACTGCATCAATGGAAAATCTAATTAAGGAAACTGATCGTAGAAGGTCAATTCAGAAAAAATATAATCAAGAAAATAGTATTACTCCTCAAACAATTACAAAATCACTAGAGGAGGTTAAGCAGTCAACTATGATTGCAAAAGAATCTCCAGTTGGAGATTCTATTAAAATTGATGAAGATAATATTGATGGTGTAGAGTTAAATGATTTATTAGAAAAGTTAAATAGGAAGATGCTTGCTTGTGCAAAAAAAATGCAATTTGAAGAAGCGGCAATGCTAAGAGATAAAATAAATAAAATCAAAGAAGGTATAGAAAATGACAGATAGAAAAAAAGTACTTGTTTTAGGGTCAGGTGGAAGAGAGCATGCATTTGTTTATAAGTTCCATAATGATCCATTAGTTTCGGAAGTTTTTTGCTCCCCAGGGAATGGTGGGACTAGCTTGATTGCAACTAATATTCCATTAGATTTAAATAATCATGATGAGGTAATAGGCTTTGTTAAAAAAAATAATATTGACTTGACAGTTGTTGGTCCAGAGGATCCATTAGCTGCNGGTATTGTAGATTCATTTCACAAACATAATCTTTATGTTTTTGGACCAGATGCATTTTGTGCTCAATTAGAGAGNAGNAAGGTTTTTGCTAGAGATATAATGGCTGAGTANAATATNCCCCATCCAAAATATTTCGCATGTAAAAGTAGAGAGGAGGCAATTAAGGCTAGAGANGTTTTAGGTCTTCCAATTGTATTAAAAGCAGATGGNCTTGCTGCAGGTAAGGGAGTTATAATATGCAATAANGAATCTGAGTTTAATGAAGGNCTTGATCATATGTTTGAGAAAAANACATTTGGTGAAGCATCAAATTTAGTATCTGTTGAAGAATGTTTAATTGGTGAGGAGNTATCTGTTTTTGCTGTTTGCGATGGAAAGNACTTTAAAGTATTAAATACTGCTCAAGATCATAAACGTATNTTTGANGGTGATTTAGGACCNAATACAGGGGGNATGGGTGCATATTCACCAACTCCATTATCAACAGATNCAATGATAAAGCAGACTTGTGAAAAAATAATTCAACCAACACTTCAAGCTATGAATGATAAAGGNCACCCTTATACGGGGTTCTTATATGTTGGTTTAATGATTGTAAATANCATNCCNTATGTAATTGAATATAATGTTAGAATGGGNGATCCTGAAACCCAAGTTGTATTACCCTTNCTNGAATCTTCANTATTCAATTTACTTTATAAAGCAAGNAAGGCTTCTTTGGNAGATATTGATTTTAGCATTTCAAAAAAAACAGCAGTAACAGTTGTTTTNGCATCTGAAGGGTATCCAACTAAATATGAAAAAAANATGGAAATTAAAATGAATACAAAAGGTGACGACTTAGTATTTCATGCAGGTACGAAAATAAATGATGATGTATTATATGCTACAGGAGGAAGGGTGTTAAATGTTGTAGGTTTTGGAGATGATTTAAAAGATGCAATTTCAAATGCATATGACATTGCAAGTCGTATTGAATTTGATAATAAATACNTAAGAACTGATATTGGAGAAAAGGGTTTAGGGTACAAGTAAACCAGGAGAAATATATGAGTATTGATATAGATAAAATAAGAAGGTCTGTAGGACTTATTGGAGAATCTGACCAAATTCATGATATGCTTACTACCATTGGTCAAGTTGCAGGAACAGATATAATTGTTCTTGTTAATGGAGAATCTGGCAGTGGTAAGGAAATGGTTGCTAATGCTATTCATAAAAATAGTAAAAGAAAATTTGANTCTATGATCACAGTCAATTGTGCAGCNATTCCAGCAGGTACTATTGAAAGTGAGCTTTTTGGTCATAAAAAAGGNTCATTTACGGGAGCAAGCGAAAACAGAAANGGATATTTTGAGGCGGCTGANAAAGGAACTATATTCTTAGATGAAATTGGTGAGATGCCGATAGAAACTCAAGCAAAGCTTCTTAGAGTAATTGAACAAAAAGAATTTATAAGAGTGGGTGATGCAAAAGCTCAAAAAACAGATGTGAGAATTATAGTTGCTACAAATAGAGATTTGTATTCCGAAGTTAAAAAAGGAAACTTTAGGCAAGATTTATATTTTAGACTTAAAACAATAACAGTCAATGTNCCTCCACTTAGAGAGCATGTTGATGATATTAGTCTATTTGTTGAAAGGTTTGGGCTAGAGTTTACAGCTAAAAATGANATTTCTTTTAAAGGTTTTACATCAGATGCAATTCAGTTGATGAAAAAGTTTTCATGGCCTGGAAATGTAAGGGAATTAAAAAATACAGTAGAAAGTTTGATTGTGATGAACAAAGGTGAAAGAATTACCAATGATATGGTTAAATTATCACTTGGGATAGATGACTATAATGCAGATTCTAGTTTGCCTGTTTATACTAGTGACAGTTCAGATAAAGTCGAAAGAGAATTGATTCTAAAACAATTATTGTTTCTTAGNCAGGATGTTAATGATTTAAAACAGATTTTATTAAGAAATGGATCGGCAAACAGTGCACAAGTAGAGCCNTCAAATCCAGCTCTTTATTTACCTGTTGATGGTAATAAAGATTATGATANCGATATAAGTATTGACGAAGGCAATGTTACAGGTGTCAANGATAATGCTGTTGGAGAGTTGACATTAGAAGAAATTGAACAGGAAATTATTGAGAAAACGCTGAGAAAATTTAAATCTAATAGAAGGANAACAGCAAAAGCACTCAATATATCAGAAAGAACTTTATATAGAAAAATTAACGAATATGGTATGGATAAGAAAAAAACTAGTGAATAATTTTTTCATATTACTTATTATTGTTTTTTCATGTGGATTTTACTCTACTAAAGGNTCTTTGCCAGTACATATTAAATCTATTCATGTCAGTTCCATTTTAAATGAGTCTCCAGAACATTCAATTACGGATCGTTTATTAGATGAAATTAATAATACTTTGATTGATGAAAATATTTTAGAAATTAAAGATTGGAATTCTGCNGATAGNAGATTAAATATAACAATATTAAGAGTTGAAGATTCCCCTAATGTTTATGGATTGGGNTCTAANAATGAATTTAATGANGTTGACGANTGGAAAGTTGTATTAACTTGTAGTNTTGATTGGGTTGATGTGNTTAATGGCAAGAGTTTATTTAAAACAAATATTAATACATCTGCTATATATGGAACNGAATCNGATATAAATATTGATGGTATTGACAACGATGGGGACAATCTAATTGACGGGAATGANTCTGATGAGTTNGGNCCTCCTAGAGAGGGAGCAATTAGAATTGCTATTGAAAAAATATCACGAGAAATTTTGAATCAAATTACATCAACATGGTAAAAAGAAGGTTNTTATGAATATAATTAGGACAAATCAATTAAAAGATTATACNGATCAAACCGTTCAATTAAACGGATGGGTATATAATAGTCGTTGTAGTGGNAAAATAGGTTTTTTGATGCTTAGAGATGGCTTTAATACTATCCAATGCATTATTAGCATTAATGATGTAGGAGAAGATAANTTTAATGAATTTAAAACATATACTCAAGAAAGCTCTGTTAANGTGNTTGGNAAAGTGGTCCAAAATGATAGNGCTCCAGGAGGATATGAAATTCTTATTGAAAATATAGATTTATATCATTTAAGTGTTGATTATCCGATTACTCCTAAAGAGCATGGTACAGATTTTTTAATGAATAATCGGCACTTATGGTTAAGGTCTAAGCGTCAGCATGCGATTTTAAAAATAAGACATCAAATAATAAAATCAACAAGAGATTTTTTTGATTCTAATGATTTNACATTGGTTGANACACCTATATTNACCCCNAATTCNGCTGAAGGAACTACAACACTATTTGAAACAGAATATTTTGGGAAAATGGCTTATTTAGCTCAGACAGGGCAATTGTATGGAGAGGCCTCTGCTATGTCATTTGGACGTCATTATAATTTTGGACCATGTTTTAGAGCTGAGAAGAGTAAAACTAGAAGNCATTTGACAGAATTTTGGATGGTTGAACCAGAAATTGCTTTCTGCGATATTGAAGAAGATATACAGTGGGCAGAGGATTTATTAGTATATATTGTTAAACAGGTCCTTGAAAACTGTATTGATCAACTTAAAGTATTAGATAGAGATATAGCTGCATTAGAGAAGTCTATCTCTCCTTTCCCTAGAATTAGTTATACAGAGTGTATAGAAATTCTGAAAAAAGATGGATTTGATATTGATTGGGGTGATGATTTTGGTTCTCCTGAAGAAACTCACATAGCAAATAAATACGATAGGCCTGTAATCGTCCATCGATTTCCTGCAAAAATCAAGTCATTTTATATGAAGAGAGACCCCGAAAATGAAGAGGTTGTACTCGGGATGGATGTATTGGCACCAGAGGGGTATGGAGAAATAATTGGAGGCTCTGAAAGAGAAATTGATATTGATGTCCTTATTGAACGAATTGAACATGAGGGTTTAAATCAAGAAGATTATGATTGGTTTTTAGATTTAAGAAGATATGGTTCTGTGCCTCATTCGGGATTTGGCATGGGCATAGAACGTGTAGTGGCATGGATTTCAGGTATTACTCATATAAGAGAAACTATTCCATTTGCTAGAACGATGGGACGCTTAAACCCATAATTATGATTGTTGCATTATCACAACTTAATTCTACAGTAGGTGATCTTAATGGTAATGCCAATTTAATTAATGAAGCCATTCAAAAAGTCAAAAATGAAGCAGATATTATTGTTTTTCCTGAAATGGTTTTAACTGGGTATCCACCTAAAGACTTATTGTTAGATTCGAGTTTTATTAATGATGCATATAATATATTAGTAGAAATATCAAAAAAAAATTTTGGTACCGTAGCATTAGTAGGGACTGTTCGTAAAATAGATGATAAACTTTATAATACAGTTGCTGTTATTCAATCAGGAAAAATAATTGGTTTTAGAGATAAAATGTTACTTCCAACATATGATGTTTTTGATGAGAAAAGATATTTTTCTAGCTCAAAAACAATAGAACCTATAATAGTAAATATAAATGATAATAATATAAGTATTGGTATACAAATATGTGAAGATTTATGGGATACAGAATATGATGTAAAGGTTACAGATATTTTGCATGATAAGGGTGCTGAAATCATAATTAATTTATCTTCATCACCATTTTATGAAAATCGGATTGAAGATAGAATAAATGTAGTCAAAGAAAAAGTAAGAAAATATAATAAACCATATATTTATTGCAATTCAGTTGGATATCAAGAAGAATTGATTTTTGATGGTCAGTCATTTTCAATCAATAAACATGGAGAAATAATTGGTTTAGCAAAAGCATTTGATGAAGATTTGTTAATTTTAGATGTATTTAAGAATAAAACATATAAATTCTCAATNNCCTCAAAGTATGAACANATGTTTAAAGCTCTATCATTAGGAGTAAAAGACTATTTNAAAAAAACACANCATTCTAAAGTNGTTATTGGTTTGAGCGGTGGTATTGATTCTGCATTAACTGCAGCTATAGCAGCAGATGCATTAGATTGTAAAAATATTTTTGGAATTTCTATGCCATCTAAATATTCTTCTAATCATAGTATAAGAGATGCAGAGTTNTTAGCATACAATCTAGGGATTAATTTTGATATNATAAAAATTCACGATATAAATAAACAATTTTTAACAGATTTAGAAATTTTCTTAGATAAAGAAAATGAAGGTCTTGCAGAAGAAAATTTGCAAGCAAGAGTGCGTGGTAATATTTTGATGGCAATAGCAAATAAAAAAAATGCATTATTGTTAAATACAGGTAATAAAACGGAGTTAGCTTTAGGCTATTCAACTCTTTATGGTGATATGTGNGGTGCTTTAGCTGTTATTAGTGACTTNAATAAATCTGAAGTTTATGAANTAGCTAATTGGATTAATTCTAATTGTTACGACAAGCCTGTTATTCCACAGTCATCATTAGATAAAGTTCCCTCAGCTGAATTGTCTTATAATCAAGTAGATCCTTTTGATTATGATATTGTTAGTCCATTAGTAGAAAAAATTATAGTTGAGGGATATAATGTTGACAAATTAGTTGAATTAGGTTATGATTACAAATTATGTTTAGAAATAATTAAAAAAGTAAAACTATCTGAATATAAGAGGTATCAGNCTCCTCCTGGGATTAGGGTTTCAAAAAAAGCTTTTGGTACAGGCCGAAGATATCCTATAATAAATAAATATGATGTATNAGATGATTNAATTTCAATATGGATAAAATGAAAAAATTATTTTTGATTGATGGAATGGCTATTATATATAGAGCTCATTTTGCAATGATTAAAAATCCATTATTAACAAAAGATGGCAGGCATACATCAGCTATTTTTGGTTTTTTGAATTCAATATTGAAGATGATAAAAGATGAAAAACCTGAATATTTAGCAATAGTTTTAGATTCTAAAACTAAGACTTTTCGTCATGAATTGTTTACAGAGTATAAGGCGAATAGACAAAAGATGCCTGATGAATTAGTANAGCAACTNTCTCCTCTTTATGANATTTTNAATTTAATGAATATCCCNCTANTNTCTCTTGATGGTTATGAGGCNGATGACTTAATAGGTACAATAGCAAANAAAGCTGAGATNGATNANTTTAAAACATATATTATGACNGGTGANAAAGATATGATGCAATTGGTNACTGATAAGGTATTTGTTTATTCACCAGGGAATAGATTTAAGCCAACAACCACATATACTGTTGANAAAGTAAANGATAGGTGGGGTGTCGANCCTANCCAATTCATNGATTATTTAGCTATGGTTGGGGANAGTTCTGATAATGTTCCTGGANTTGAGGGNATTGGTGCAAAATCNGCAGTGAAATTAATTCAAGAANATGAAACATTGGAAGAGATACTTGAAAAAGGACATGAAGCAAGNAACAAGCGTATACGAGAAGGAATTTTGAAGGGTAAAGATTTAGCCTATTTGTCAAAGAAATTAGTGACTATAGACTGTGATGTCCCTTATGAATTTCATTTAGAAAATTTTATTATTAAAAATATTAGTAATCAATTGGTTATAGATATGCTNAANGATTTAGAATTAAATAGTTTGATTAGTAAAATTACTACTAGTGAAAATAGTTCCGAAGATAATGCTGAAAANATAGATAGAGAATACCATATTGTAGATAATAACGATAAGCTAGTTGATATGATTAAAGAAATAAATGGGAAAGATGTTATATCATTTGATATAACAGCAAATCAATTTAATTATAAAACAGATGTTATTGATGGAATATCATTTTCAACATCAGGAGGATCAGGATGGTATGTGCCTATTCATAATAATTCTAATTCATTAGCTGTATTTGATTTGTTAAGAGATATATTTGAGAATAGAAATCATTTTTTTTGCAGTTCAAATATAAAACAACATATTATTTTGCTATCTAATTACAATATTAAATTAAATGATAATTTTTATGATATTACTTTAGGAGAACATTTGCTAAGCCCTGAAAAACATTCATATAATTTAGATTTCATGGCGATTGACTACTGTAATACAAACATAAAATTTAATCCTGATTTTTTTAAATTAAATAAACAATTNTCTACCTTGTCAGANTTAGANAATGATAGNCAAACAATATATTGTTGCGAGAGATCAGATATTATATTGCAAGTATATTTAAAGCAAAGAGATAGGTTGATTTCAGAAAATTTATATGATTATTATCAGAATATAGAGAANCCATTAATTGAAGTNCTTTCTCTNATGGAAAAACAAGGGGTGTATGTCGATTCTGAAATGTTAGAAACTTTATCNTCNAATTTAAGTGTTGAANTAGATATGATTACAAATCAAATTTTTTCAATATCAGGATATGAATTTAATATCAATTCACCTCAGCAATTGGCTGTATTGATATTTGATGAATTAAAATTAAAAGAAATTAAAAAAAGAAGTACGGCAATGGAAGTGCTAAAAGTGCTTAGAAATTATCATCCAATAGCGGATTTAGTATTGAAGTATAGACACTTAAATAANTTGAAAAATACCTATTTAGATGCATTCCCTAAGTATATTAATAAAAAAACTAATAGAATTCATTCATCTTTCCATCAANCAACAACTATTACTGGTCGATTATCTAGTTCTAATCCTAATTTNCAAAATATACCTATAAGAACTGATTATGGTAAAGAGATACGCAAAGCTTTTTGTTCTGACAATGGGAATAAAATAATATCAGCTGATTATTCTCAAGTAGAGCTTAGAATTATGGCTGAATTTTCTAAAGAGCCCAATTTGATTGATGCATTCAATAATGATATTGATATCCATACTAGAACAGCTGCATTAATTAATAATATAAGTGAAAATAATGTAGACGATAGTCAAAGAAGGACTGCAAAAGTAGTTAATTTTGGCATAATGTATGGAGCCGGTCCTTTTAGGATGTCTCAAGAGCTTGGTATATCAATTAAAGAATCGAAGGATTTAATTGAAACTTATTTTTATACATATCCAAGAATTAAAGAGTATATGGATAATACTATCGCTTTTGCTAATAAGTATGGCTATGTCAAAACACTCCTTGGTCGCAAGAAGAATATTAATTTAGGAAGTCATTTGTCCGTACAAATGCAAAAAGCTGAGGAAAGGGCCCTGATTAATATGCCAATACAAGGTACTGCAGCCGAATTAATTAAGGTTGCAATGATAAATATATTTCATAAATTTAAAAATAATAATTTAAATACAAAGATGATATTACAAATTCATGATGAATTGATTTTTGAATCAAGTATTAATGAACAAGAAATAGCAAAAAAAATCATTATAAGTGAAATGGAAGAGGCAATGTCGCTATCTATACCTCTTAAAGTATCATGTAATACGGGAGATAATTGGTATGAAGCACATTAAGGATTTTATTTAAATGGAAGCATCAATAACTCTTAAATCAATAGCAAAGACATTTAATAACAACACACTGCTTGCTGATCTATCTTTCGGCGTCGAAAAGGCGACAACCTTTGCTTTAATAGGTGAAAATGGATCAGGTAAATCAACAATATTAAAATTGCTAGTAGGTATAGTTGAAAAAGATGCTGGTATAGCATATATTAATGGGAAAGATATTAAGAATAGATCTATAGAGACTAGATCTGTAACTGGGTATATGCCTCAAAATATTGACTTAGATAACGAGCTATCTGTAATTGAGAATCTGATTATCAGTGCCCGTCTTCATGGTTTAGATTCGAAATTGGCAAAAAATAAGTCTGCATACTATTTAGAGTCGCTAGGCATTATTCATTTAGCAAAGTTAAATCCTATTGATATATCTTACGGTGATAAAAGAAAAATCATGTTTATACGATCGATTGTTCATGAACCTGATGTTCTATTGTTAGATGAACCAACAAAAGGGTTAGATCCTCACTCTAGAAATAAAATATGGGATATTATTGATAAATTTATACCTAGGAAGACTGTTCTATTTTCAACCCAAAACTTGGAAGAGGCTGAAAAGTATGCAGATAGGATTGCAATATTGCATGAAGGAAATATTAAAATGGATGGGACTTTAGAAAGGTTGATTGAGACAACTCACGGATTATCGCGGTATGTTTTGTCATTTACTGAGCCTCCATCGGATATTTTCTTTGAAAAGATCAAAGAGAACCCACGTATATTAAAGCCTTCATTAAATGGGCTAGATTTTGAATTTTATTCACGTGAGAAACAGCAATTTTTTAAGGCTATGAGTATAGCTTTAGAATTCAGCTTAAGTGATATCGAACTTAGCTCATGTAAACTTAGAGATTTATTTATTGGTTTAACTGATGGAGGTCTAGAGTGAGTGAAATAAGAGCACTTTTGTATAGAGATTGGTTAGAGCTTAAAAGAAAATATTTATCATACATATTATTATGGTTTTCTCTACCAATGGTAATACATTTATTCATGGTTATTCCATTAGCCTCTCAGATATTTTCAGTAGATTTGATGAATTATACAAATTGGGCATCTGTAGGTATTTGGATTTGTTCTTCTGCAATCATATCATTTACTTATTCTAATATAAAAATGAAAAATTTACTTTATAAAAATGACTATATAGCTAAGTATTTAAAGGCTCCAATATCAAATGGTCAATTACTCGTTTCATTATTATTATTTTCTATTATTATTGGATTAATTCAATTAGCTATTGCAATGGTAATAACCATAGCCCTTAATAATGATAATTTAAATTTAATGCAGCTATTGCTCATATTTATAAACACTGCTTCTATAGTGACTTTTTTTTCCATTATAGGTTTGTTTTTTGGAATACATGCAAAAGACGAGCTGTATTCGATATTTATATTTTTGATTATGTTTATTATTTTATCATTCAGTTTAGGAACATTAATCCCGATAGAAGAATCTCATAATAAATTTTTAATATTAATAAGGAACTTTCCTATATATAAAACAGTACTAAATGTACAATTGCTTTATGCTGGGAAATCTGCTATAATTTCACCTGTGGTTGTTATGAATATAATAAACATTATTTCATTTGTTATTGTATTAGTGTTTTCATATAAGAAGTTCAGAAAGTAAATGAATATAGAAAAATCTAATAATATATTTATTGGTATTGAAGGTGGTGCTACTAATACTAATGGTGTTTTATTTGATTCCAATGGCAATACGCTCGCAGCATTGAGTATAAAAGGCTCAAACCTTGCAGTTTATCAACAAGTTGCAGCTGAAAGAATATGTTTCTTAATTCAAGANCTAATTNAAAAGGCTAGGATANANTCTGAATCAATTAAATGCATAGGTCTTGGTATAGCAGGTTCTTCTAATGAAGATGGTAGNGACCTTCTTTTTAAAGAGTTAGATAAAATTAATTTATCTAATAAAACATTGTTGTCNAATGATGCAGAAGCAGCATACCAAGTGTGTTGTCCTAGGAATGAAGGATTATTAATTACTGTTGGTACTGGAGTAATATGTATTGCTAGAAATCAATCAGGGAAATTATTCAGGACGGCTGGAAAAGGACACCATTCAGGTGACATAGGGAGCGGATTTTGGATTGCATCTCAAGCTATAATTAAGCTGTCAATGCAGGATGAAATATCTTTAAATAATCCTACTGATAGCAAAGAAATATTAGACATTATATATAAAGTATTAGAAATAGATAATTTAGATGATGATTTAGATAGGATATTAAAATCTTCTGAAGCTGTAAGAGAAGTTGCTTCTTTATCAAAATATATAATAAATCTAGCGAATGAGAATAATGAAGTAGCGCTCTCAATTATACAGGAAGCAACTACAGCCATATCTGATTATATTATTGAACTAATTGATAAATTAGGCTATGAATCAGATGAAATAATTTTAGCAGCCAATGGAAGTATAATGAAAAATAAATTTTTCAGAAAAGCATTAAATGATGCTTTACAATTTGATTTTAGTAAGATTAATTGGATTGTCTCAAAAGTATCTCCTGCTTATGGAGCAGCTATATTAGCAGCTAAGTATAAAAATATTAATTTAAAAATATCAGATATAATCAAAGGATCTAATTTTGAATCCAATAGCTAAAATTTATTTAGACAGGTTGGCCCATAACTTTGATTATATTAATTCTCATATAAAAAAATCTAATATTTTAGCAGTTGTAAAAGCTAATGCATATGGACATGGTGCAATAAGGATTTCTAAATCTCTGCATGAAATGGGTGTAAAAGGTTTATGTGTTGCAACTGCAAATGAATTAATTGAATTAAGAGAGGCAAAAATCACAACACCTATTCTTCATTTAGGAGTTTTAAGTAAACAAATCTTAGATTTGTATCAATCAAAAAATAACATGTGTACTATCAATTCGATTGGTGATATTAATATGATTAATGATTTGCTAATCAAGGGTGATAGAAAAATTAATTGTTATTTAAAAGTTGATACTGGTATGGGCAGATTAGGGATCCCATATTGTGACTTTGAAAATGTCATTAATTTAATAAAAGATAGTAATAAAATTAATTTAATAGGTATATACTCACATTTTTCATCATCGGATGAAGAAAGTGGAAGGGAATCTTTCCGACAATTAGAAAAATTTAATCAAATCATTAATATTTCAAATAATGCAATGTCAGCTAATCAAGAGTACCATATTTCAAATAGTGCGGGTATATTAAATAGTGAGTTAGCTTTTTATGATGCAGTAAGAGTTGGTATTAGCTTGTATGGAATTAATATAACAAATATGAAACATGATTTAAAGCCTGTAATGGAGTTAAAGGCACCAATAGTATTTATTAAAGAGATTAATAAAGGTGATTGTGTAGGCTATAATAAACGGTTTGTAGCTAATCAAAAAACTAAAGTAGGTTATTTNCAAGTAGGNTATGCAGATGGATATCCTTTGGAAATGATGGACTCTAANTATGTACTTTATAACCAACATTTACTAAANGTNATTGGCAAAGTTAGTATGGATATTACAGCAGTTGATTTTACTGGTNTCAGTGTTAGCATTGGTGATTGGGTTACTTTGTTTGGGAGTGATTGGAACAGATTAGAAGAANTCTGTCCAAANACTAAAACAAATCCATATTCAATATTAACAAATATTGGGAATCGTGTTATTAGAGAGTATGCTAATGGCTAAAAAAATATTATTATTCGTAATGTTTATGACTNTTCTATTATGTAATCAGGAATCTGATGATGGTTGGNAATCTCTATCATTAAAAGAAAAAATTGGTCAAATGATTATGGTCAGAGTTACTGGCAATTATTANCATTCAGACAATGGATATAAAAAAAAGTTAGANGATTGGATATCTAATGATTATATAGGTGGTNTTATTACATTCTCTGGCAGTGTGCATGGTACATTTTATAATATTAAAGAATTCCAAAAAATATCAAAGATTCCATTATTTGTAGCTGCAGATTACGAGAGGGGCCTAGGGCAATGGATGGACTCTGCAACATTATTTCCAAGCAATATGGCGGTTGCTGCTACAGGTGAACCAGATTATGCTTTTCAACAAGGTTTAGTTACCTCAAGTGAAGCTAAAAGTATGGGTGTCAATATAGTCTTTGCACCAGTGTTAGATATTAATAACAATCCAAATAATCCAATTATTAATTTTAGAGCATATAGCGATGATCCTTTAATGGTTAGCGAATTTGGAAATGCATTTATAAATGGTATTCAAAAGAACAATGTTTTTTCATGTNTCAAACATTTTCCAGGTCANGGGAATACTAGTATTGATAGCCATACTAGTCTTCCATCGATTCCAGGCAATAGAAATACATTGCTAAAAAATGAATTGTTACCATTTAATAAGGCAATAGATAATAATGTTAAAATGGTNATGATTGGACANATTGCAATGCCGGGGTTAGATAATTCTAATGTTCCAGCATCTCATTCAAAAAAAATTGTTTCAGATTTATTAATAAAGGAATGGGGATTTGAAGGGTTAGTTATCACTGATGGCATGGAGATGGGCGGCTTAACTGAAAATGCTTGGGCTGGAGAGTCTGCAATAAGAGCAGTAGAGGCNGGTTGTGATATTTTGTTATTGCCTATGGATGTGGATGCAACAATTNCAGCATTGNTTGAGGCTGTTAACAGCGGTCGTCTATCATTGGATAGAATAAATGAGTCCGTAGCAAAGATATGGAAAGCTAAATTAGAACTTGATTTATTTTCTAATAGAAAGAATGATTGGCATGACTTAGAAAATAATATAGGGAAAGCAGGNCACTCTAAAATAGCTAATGAAATAGCAAATAAATCTATAACAATTGTTAAAGATGATAAGAACTTGATTCCATTAAAACCTGAAAAAATTAAAAANTTAACTCATTTAATATTATCATTAGATGATGGTGCAAATGATGTTTTAAAGCCGTTTCATAATGAAATAAATAGAACTCATCATAATACTAATAAGATTTTTATTAATAANAAACTCTCAAAACTTCGAATTGATGAGGTCGTATCAGAAATATCAAGATCGGATATGGTTATAGTTTCTCTTTTAGTTAGAATTAGAATGGATAAGGGNATTGCTACAATTGATGATAGTCATGCAGACTTATTGAAAGCAATGCATGATAAGGGTGTCAACTTTATCACAGTCAGCTTTGGGAGTCCTTATTTACCATCGTATGACTATTTAGATACTTATATAGCAGGATATGGTTATGGCAGTGTTTCTCTTCGGGCATGTGCCAATATAGTTTGGGGTAGGTATGATGCTACTGGCAAGCTTCCGATTAATTTAAATTCTGAATATGGCAGGGGTCATGGTATTGATAAAAAAAAACGAATTAATTCATTTGGGTCTTCAATAGGTTCAAATTATAATTTATCTAAAGCTTTTAGTGTTATTGATAGTGCTATTAATAATAAAATTTTTCCNGGTGCACAAATTTTTATTGCGAAGAAGGGTGAGGTTATTGCATCAGAATCATTTGGGAAGTATACATATGATGAAGATGCAAATATTGTCACAAATGAATCAATATATGATATTGCATCATTAACTAAAGTTATTTCAACTACTCCTTTAATAATGAAATTGATATCTATGAAAAAAATTGGATTAAAACATACATTAGGTCAATTTTATAATAATATTGATGAAACAAAAAAAAATATAACTATTAAACACTTGCTTACACATTCTTCAGGATTTAAGCCGTTTATAGAATATTATAAAACAGAGATGGTTAGTAGAGATTTGATTATAAATGATATATTAAATACTGAATTAGATTTTAATCCTGGCGAAAAATATCAATATAGTGATTTAGGNATGATTCTATTAATGGATATTATTGAGAAAGTTGCTGGCAAAAAAATAGATTATTTATCTAGAAATTGGATATATAAAAAAATTGGNATGAGCAATACAATGTTTAATCCTGATTATGATTTGTTAAANAGGGTTGTTCCAACTGAATACGATTCACTTTTTAGAAAAAAAATGATTCATGGGATTGTNCATGATGAAAATGCTTTTTTATTAGGTGGNGTTTCTGGTCATGCAGGTTTATTTTCTACAGCAGAAGATTTAGGAAAGTTTGGTCAAATGATGATTAATAAGGGTTCTTGGCTTGGTAGTAGATATTTCAGGTCTAGCTTAATAAGACAATTTACAAAAAGACAAAATTTTCCTAAGGGTAGCGAGCGTACTTTAGGCTGGGATACACCATCAAGAAACGGAAGAAGCTCGGCAGGAGATTTCTACTCCCATAATAGTTTTGGACATTTAGGTTTTACGGGAACCTCTATTTGGATAGATCCTGATAATGAAGTTGTTATTGTGCTTTTAACGAACAGGGTGCATCCGACTAGGAAAAATAATCGTATTTATAGTGTAAGAAGAAAATTTCATAATTATACAATGAAAGCAATATTGTAATTGTGGAATCCATATTTTCATTTCAATTTTATACCTTAGCATTTTTTATTAGCTTATTTATTTATTTAGGCTTATCAAATAGTGGCATATCATCTTCAAATGATTATTTTTCTGCTGGCAGAGATACAAAGTGGTATATAGCGATGTTTTCTATTGTTGCGACAGAAACTTCTGTATTGACATTTATTTCTGTTCCAGGCATCGCATATCGAGGGAATTGGTATTTTTTACAATTATCATTAGGATATATTGTTGGTCGAATTTTAGTTAGTAAATTTTTATTGCCACTTTATTTTTCAAGTAATATTACATCTATTTATGAACTGATTGGGGAACGTTATAATAAGAATTTGCAGCAGATTGCATCAGTTTTATTTTTATGCACGAGGGTATTGGCTGATGGTGTTAGGTTTTTAGCAACTGCCGTTATAGTCCAAGTCCTTACAGGTTGGTCGCTAGAGATGTCGGTTCTGCTAATTGGATTTGTTACTTTATTATATTCGGTTTCAGGAGGGCTTAAAGCAATTCTACTAATTGACTCAATTCAATTTTTAATATATTTATTTGGTGGATTGATTGTTGTTATATTTATTTTGTTTTCTGAATCATTTTCTGGATTTCAAAATTTATTTGAACAGCAAAAATTTGATATTTTTAAAGTTGTTACAGATAATTTTCTTTATGACCCCTTATTTGTAATAAATGCTTTTATTGGTGGAATACTACTTTCTTTTGCTTCTCACGGAGTTGATTATATGATGGTGCAAAGAGTGCTATCTTGTAAAGATTTAGAATCAGCACAAAAAGCAATGATAGGAAGCGGTTTCTTTGTTTTGTTGCAATTTTCTATTTTTCTATTTGCGGGATCATTAATATGGCAATATATGGATGGAGAGATATTGTTAAAGGATAGAGAGTTTTCTACATTTATTTTAGAGTACTTACCTCTAGAAATGCGATCTATAATGACAATAGGTGTTTTGTCAGCAGCAATGTCAACATTAAGTTCTTCTATTAATTCCTTAGCCTCTTCTACTGTAATAGATATATTCAAACAGAAATTATCATTATACAAATCTAGATTAATCAGTATTTTTTGGGCTTTTATATTGATTTTGATTGCTATTGCATTTGATGAAACAGATGAAGCCTTAGTGTATGTAGGTCTTAGAATTGCAAGTATAACATATGGGGGTTTATTAGGAATTTTTTTAATTTATCATATTAATAATAAAATTAATTCATTTCAAATAGTTTTAGGATTAATTAGCAGTGTAGTTGCTGCAATTATACTTTTAAATCTAGGCATAGCATGGACTTTACATATTTTAATAACATTAACTGTATTTATAGTAATTTCTTATTTAGCACATTTTCTTCATTTATTAATCTTTAAAAGGTAGTTATGATTAATTTGATTGTTGCGATTGTATTTTTATTGTCTTATTTGCATGCAAGCCTTTTAACGGGACTCGATGTTATCCAAGAAGATGATTTTAAATTAATACATAATAAGAATATAGGATTAGTTATTAATCATACATCATTAAACAGAGAGGGTGTTCATATATTAGATTTACTATTAAGTAATGAAAAGGTTAAGGTCGTTTCTATATTTACTCCAGAGCATGGATTAAAAGGTACTTTCTCAGCAGGAGAAAAAGTAACTTATGATTATGATCAAGATCTTGGGGTTGATATTGTTAGTTTATATGGCAATAAAAGGCAGCCAGATTTAGCTGACTTACAGAATATTGATTGTCTCATATTTGACATTCAAGATATAGGTTCAAGATACTATACTTATGTTAGTACATTGACATATATGTTAAATGCAAGTGCACTTTATGATATTCCTATAATTATTTTGGATAGGCCAAATCCATTAGGAAGGCATGTATATGGACCAAGTATTTCTTCTGAATTTTATTCTTTTGTAGGTATGCATTCGATTCCTATCAGACATGGTATGACAATTGGAGAGCTCGCATTAATGATAAATGATTTAGGATGGCTTCCAAGTCTAAAGAAAGCAAATTTGAAGGTGATTAAATTAAAATCATGGGATACTCTTCCTGGATATTTTAAAGTTTCTCCATCTCCAAATATAGCAAATTTTGAAACAGCTCTTATGTATAATGGTATGTGTTTATTAGAAGGGACCAATATATCAGAAGGAAGAGGTACTGAAACTCCATTTTTATTATTTGGAGCACCTTGGATGAATTCTAGTTTGATATTGAAGGATTTGATTGAGCTTGACTACCCAGGTATATCCTTTTATCAAAAAACATTTAAACCATATAGCAAACAAGGTGCAAAATATCCTAAGTATAAGAATCAATTATGTTATGGAATTAGAATAGATGTTTTAGATCCATCTAAAATTGACCCNCTCAAAGTTTCGGTTTCAATTTTAAAAACAATATATAAATATCATTATGAACAGTTTTCATTTAATAATAATAACTTTATAGAAAAATTATATGGAAGTGATATCCTTGAAAATAACATCAAAGANAAAGCNTCTATCCAAACTTTGATAAATATTTGGGAAAAAGATTCAAAAGNTTTTATTTCACAAAGAGAACCGTATCTGCTATATTAATCGTAACAAGTTGTAAAATAGCTCTAATTATTTAAAATAAATAATTACTTTAACAATGAGAATAAGGGATTTTATTTTAAATATGGAGTTATTATGATTGTTACTTTATTATTGTTTTTATCAATATCTATTTCAGCTGATTGGAATAGCATATCATCTTCAAGTTCTNTTGAGCCTAAATTTTCTTTAGAAGAAGTTTCTGGNTCNACGACAACGATTAAATTATCTTTAGAAGGCTATTATTCTGATANTGTAGATTTAGATGGAGAGGTGTTTACTGAATTGTTTNTAGAAGGGGGTGCTTCTATCCTTAAGAAAGGTGCTCCTGAATTGCCTCAAATTTCTCANTCGTTAATAATNCCAGATGCATCAGAAATGTCAGTTAGGGTTATAGATTCTGAATATATAGATATAAATGATATTAATATTNTTCCATCTAAAGGTAATTTATTACGATCAGTTAACCCTTCTGATATCGAATATGTTTTTTCAGACATTTATGATAGGGATGAGTTTTACCCTAATAATTTAACTTATTTAAGAGAGCCTTATATATTTAGAGACCATAGAGGACAGACCGTGGTTTTCAATCCTTTTCAGTATAATCCTGTTTCAAAAACATTAAGGGTTTATAATTCTATTACTGTTGAAATTTATGAAGATGGTGTCAACGGCAGAAATGTAAAATCTAGGTTGGCAAGTAATTTTAGGAATAAAATTAATAAAGAATTTCAATCTATATATGATTCTCACTTTATTAATAGCACGAATACCGATACTAGATTTGAATATTTGTCTGATAGAGGGAATATGTTAATTATTTCTTATGGTGATTTTATTGATGAGATGGCCCCCTTTGTAGATTGGAAAAATCAAATGGGTATTCATACTGAAATAGTTAATGTTTCATCCATTGGATCAAATTCAAATTCAATTAAATCATATATTGAAAATTACTACTACGATAATGGCTTGACATTTGTATTGTTAGTAGGGGATATAAATCAAATTCCATCGCCAAGTTTAAGTGGGAGTGCCTCTGATCCAAGTTATGGATTTATTGAAGGTGGTAGTAATGATTATTATGCAGAGGTAATTGTAGGGAGATTTTCTGCAAATAGTCCTAACGAAGTTATAACTCAAGTTGACAGGTCAATCGAATATGAAAAATATCCTCAAAGTAATGCGTCTTGGTATAGTAAAGCTTTAGGTGTAGCTTCAAATCAGGGGCCTGGAATGAATGGGTATTCTGATGATGACTTTAATGATTGGTTATGGAATACAGTTTTGTCAGGGTTTACTTATGATGATTATCAAGGAATCTATGATTCTAATGGAGGTAGTGCTACACAAGGTTTAACTGCTATTAATAATGGTGTAAGTATTGTTAACTATACAGGACATGGTTCTATATCTAGTTGGGGAAATGGAGCACCAATTAGTGCTTCTCAAGTAAATTCATTATCTAATAATAATAAATTACCATTTGTAATTACAGTTGGATGTAATGTGGGAGAATTTAATAATTCAACTTCCTGCTTCGCTGAAACATGGTTAAGAGCAACTAGTAATGGTGAGCCAACAGGGGCTATTGCCCATTTTGGATCTACTATTTCTCAATCATGGGAACCACCGATGCATGGTCAATGGGCGATGAATAAGATTTTGACTGAATCATATGAGAATAATATCAGCAGGTCATTAGGTGGAATAACAACTAATGGATGTATGCATATGAATGATGCTCAGGGTTCAAATGGTCAGAATGAAACTAAATATTGGACATTTTTTGGAGATCCTTCAATATGGCTTAGAACAGATCAACCATCATCACTGTCAATCTATCATGATAATGCAATCATGATTGGACAATCAGAATTTATTGTTGATACAGGTGTTGATGATGTGTTAGTATCTTTTTCTAGGGATGGAGAATTAATTAGTTCTCAGTATTCAGAGGGAGGTATCGCAATTATGGACTTGTCTTCTGCAACTAATCAGCCAGGAGAGTTAGATTTAGTAGTTACAGGCTTTAATGCAATCCCTTATATTACCTCTATTTCAGTAATGAGCACAGATGGAGCATATTTGGTAATGGATGAATATGCATTAAATAATACTGAAATCAATGCAGGTTCAAGCTTGTTGATTGATTTAATATTTGAAAATATTGGTAATGATGCTGCCTCAGATATATCAGTGTCATTATCTTCAGAAAGTGATTATATATCAATTCAAGATGGAACTGATTATATTTCTTATTTAAGCCAAGGAGGCTCAGCGACTGTAGGACCATTTGCATTTAATGTTTCAACATCAGCACCGTTTGGTCATCAATTTTCATTAGATTTTGCTTTTGGAAATTCAGATGATTCTTGGTCTACTAGTATTAATATGACAGTTGGTGAATTAATTGAGTCATTTGAAACAGGTGATTTTTCATATCTTCCTTGGGAATTTACAGGAGATGCAGATTGGACGATTCAAACTAATGATGCCTCTACAGGAATCTATAGTGCTCGTTCAGGATTGCTTCAAGATGCTGAGGAGGGCCAAAATGTAACATCTGATTTGATTCTGAATATAACTACTGTTGAAGATGGAATAATTAGTTTTTCATCTAAAACATCATGTGAAGATGTAGGTTCTTCTTCTGGTAATTATTATGACTATTTAGCTTTCTATATTGATGGGATAGAGCAAAATAAATGGGCAGGAGAGAATTCTTGGTCAAATGTTTCATTTCCTATTTCTGAAGGAGAGCATCAGTTAATGTGGCGTTTTAATAAAGATCAAGGTGTGACATCAGGTAGTGATGCGGTTTGGATTGACAATATTATATTCCCGCCGTGCAATAATTTATCAGGGGCTACTTTAGGAGATTTAAACTCTGATGGTGATATTAATGTGTTAGATGTCGTATCGCTTATTAATATGATTTTAGATGTTTCTGAACCAAATTATTCATCTGGAGATATGAACTCTGATGGAGCATTAGATGTTCTTGATATTGTGCTTATTGTAAATNTAATAGTTAGTACATAAAATGATTTAACATAATATTATTAAAAGAGCCTGTATGATTTACAGGCTTTTTTATATATAAAATTATTATTATTTTTGGTAGTGAAATTATTATCATTATTCAAATTTAAAACAAAAAAAACAGATATAGAGCCGCTAATAGCTAAGCTTTTTGATTCTGTTTCTTCAAATCTTTTTTTAGAATTTCAAAAAGATATATATNATTGGAAAAAAGCGGATAATATTAAGCATTACGAATGTTTTGTTTTAGCTAGGCTGCTTATTGATTATTCATTCTCTATTTCTTACGATGACTTGGATAAAAATATAATAAATAGTTTTAATAAAATAAGTGAATCTGTTTTTNTAGANNTGCATAATAAGAATTATTCAAGAGCTTTCTGTTATGATGATATGAAAANTATAATTGATGAAAAATATAATTTATTTCGTTCATTGAGAAATGAAAATAAGCCTCCAGAGTGTTGGAATTTAATATATTCAAGCCTNACCAACAAAGGAACTCCAAGTGAAATTCAAGCTGAAGTGATAGGCTTAAAGAAGGCGATTAATTCAATGAAGGATAAACCTAGTTTGAACGACTTGAGNTCTAAGTTTGAAGAAGGAGTNATTAGAAANCTAAAGGTTNTTGAATCTTTTGATTTAGCAGAAATANTNTTTAGACAAAATATTAGATTAATTAAAAAAGATTTATCNGCTCTTGATATNCCAAAACAATTATCTGCTAAAAAATAATAGTTTTATTTTTATATCATCATTGTGAAAGCTATTATTTTAAAGTAAATTTACCTCCTGTTTTATAACNGTAATTATTTATGAAAACTAAATTTAAAAAAGTAAATCCAAGACCTGATTTTATTTCTCTAGAACATGAGATTTTAGATAGATGGAGCCAAAATAAAACTTTTGACAAGTTGGTGTCNAAAAATAAAGGTAATAAAACTTGGTCNTTCATAGATGGNCCAATAACTGCTAACAACCCTATGGGAGTTCACCATGCTTGGGGAAGAACATTAAAAGACTTATATCAAAGATATCATGCAATGAATGGGTATGATTTNCGCTACCAAAATGGTTTTGATTGTCAAGGCTTATGGGTAGAAGTTGAAGTTGAAAAAGAGTTAGGCTTTAAATCAAAAAAAGATATAGAAAGTTTTGGAATTGAAAAGTTTGTAAATCTATGTAAAGAGCGAGTTGAGAAATATTCCCAGATTCAAACAGATCAATCAATTCGATTAGGGTATTGGATGGATTGGGAAAACTCATATTATACAATGTCTGATGAAAATAATTATACAATATGGGCATTGCTCAAGAAATTATTTGACAAAGGCAAAATTTATCGAGGTACAGATGTTGTCCCGTGGTCGGGGAGNTCTGGNACTTCCTACTCTCAGATGGAAATTATAGAAGGTCGAAAATTAGTTTCACATAGATCTGTTTTTGTTCGTTTTCCGCTTATTGATAAAGAANATGAATATATTTTAGTTTGGACAACTACCCCATGGACCTTGACTTCAAACGTNGCTGCTGCAATTAATGTTAATCTAGATTATGTAAAGCTTAAAGCTGCAGATGGATCAATATATTATTTTGCAGAAGAAAACCTTAATTTNCAACGTCTAGAAAATCAATTTAAGGATAAAAAACAATGGATAAAGGGNNTCCCTAAGTTAAAGACTATTTCTCAAATATTTACTGAAAGAGGTGGTTACTCAGTTGAAGAAGTTATAAAAGGTTCTGATATGATAGGCTGGAAATATNAAGGTCCATTTGACGAATTAGAAGCACAAAATCTCCCTGGTGGTTATCCTTTTGTGAAAGACGATTTAAAGGAGAAGGGAGTTTCAGCTGTTGATTGTCACTATGTAATAGATGGAGGGAAAGATAANATAGGTAATGATATAGTTGTATCTGGAGAGGGTACTGGTATCGTCCATATTGCAACAGGTTGNGGATCTATAGATAATAAAATTGGAAAGAAATTAAATTTAGTTGAAATTGCACCTTTAAATGATGAGGCTAAATATATTGATGGNTTTGGTTGGTTGACAGGGAAAATAGCAACATCAACNGATACTAGAGATGAAATTTTAAATTATTTAAAAAATGAGGGTTTTTTGGTATATTCGGAAGAATATCCCCATGTATACCCTCACTGTTGGAGATCTGGTGATGAATTAGTTTATAGAAGTGTTGATGAATGGTATATAAATATGGATTGGCGGGCGGATATTAAAAAGGTAGTTGATGATATCAATTGGATACCTTCGTGGGGTTATGATAGAGAGAATGAATGGCTAGANAATATGGGTGATTGGATGATTTCTAAAAAGAGATTTTGGGGATTAGCATTACCTATTTGGANTTTTGAAGATGGAACTTTTNTTGTTGTTGGTTCTAAGCAAGAGTTNGAAGAGCTAGCTGTAGAAGGCTATGATAAATTNGAAGGAAACTCTCCTCATCGTCCTTGGATTGACCATGTAAAAATAAAGCATCCAGAATCAGGGTTGATTGGTGAAAGAATACCTGATGTTGGAAATCCATGGTTAGATGCAGGAATTGTACCTTTTTCAACTTTGAAATACATATCTGATAAAGAATATTGGAAGAAATGGTTTCCTGNAGATTTTGTAGTAGAATGTTTTCCTGGTCAATTTAGAAATTGGTTTTATTCGTTACTAGCAATGTCAACTATGATGGAAAATAAAGCTCCTTTTAAAACATTGCTTGGGCATGCATTAGTTAAAGATGAAACAGGTNGAGATATGCANAAGTCATGGGGAAATGCNATTTGGTTTGATGATGCAGCGGAGAAGATGGGAGTAGATGTCATGAGATGGATGTATGCATCTCAGAATCCGGAACACAATTTNCTATTTGGATATAAAGAAGCAGATGAAGTTAGGAAAGATATTTTAACATTATGGAATGTCTATTCATTTTTTATTACATATGCAATGTTNGATGATTATANCCCTCGTGAAATAGANATCTCTAAGGCAAAAAAAATAGATAGATGGATTTTGTGTAAAACAAATGAATTTGTCAAAAAAAGCAAGGATTTATATTCAACTTATCAAGTCTATAAATTGATGAAAGAGACAAATATATTATTAGATGATTTGTCCAATTGGTATGTNAGAAGGAANAGGAGACGATTTTGGAAGTCTGAGAACGANTCTGATAAACTTGTAGCATATGACACNTTGTATAGCTCATTGGTAACTATTATTAAAGTNATTGCTCCAATAGTGCCATTTCTNACTGAAGAAATGTATGCAAATCTAGTAAGCAATGTAAGACANAGTAGCCCTGAGAGTNTTCATTTATGTGATTTNCCTGAGTATGATTCTTCATTNTCAGATACTGCTCTTATTAATGAAATAGATACAGTTATTTCTATTGTTAAGATGGGGAGATCAGCAAGGAATAAAGAAAATTTAAAAATAAGACAACCCCTTCAAAGTATTAATATATGCGCGGAAAAGGATGTTGTGGACTCTATTTTGAGCAATCAAGACCAAATATTAGAAGAATTAAATATTAAAGAGCTTAAAATATGTAATACAAGAGAAGAATTGGTAAATTTAAGTATTAAGCCTAATTTTGGAACATTGTCATCTAAGGTTGGCCGTCATATGAAAGAGGTGGTTTCCAAAATACAAAATCTTGATTTAGATGAGTTGTTAAATTGTTTGAAAGCTAGAGGTTGCTATGAATTAGATATTAATGGTGATATTGTAGCAATTAACAATGAAGATATTATTATTGATGAAATACCGCTAGAAGGTTTTTCTGTGTCTTCGAACATGGGTGTTTTTGTAGGTGTTTCAACAACTATTACTCCAGATTTGTATAACGAAGGATTGGTACGTGATTTGATTAGGCATATTCAAAACTTGCGTAAAGATTCTAATTTATCTGTTGATGATAGGATAGATTTAGTTATAAAATACGATGATGATTCTATATTGTTAGCTATTCAAGATCATAAAGAATATTTATTAAATGAAGTTCTAGGTGTTTCTATTCTAGATGATTTAGAACTCATGGATTATTCGAATTCATTAAAGATTAATGGTAAAGAAGTATCAATAGGTATTAAGGTTAATAGTCAAAGTTAAGGATTGCTTATGGGTAAAAATAATTGGACGAAAAAAGAATTAAAAGAATTTAAGGATTATATCTTAAATAAACGAAAAACTGTAATTGATGAAATGGAAGATGCGAAGCAGCGGGCTGATGAAATGCTTAAAAATGATACTACAAATGCAATATATTCATCGCACATGGCAGATGCAGGTTCTGATTTGGTTGAAATGGAGAAAGCTTACTATTTTGTGCAGAGGGATAGTAAGTTTTTGAAGTATTTAAATAGAGCTCTTGATATGATTGATGAAGGTACCTTTGGTATCTGCCTTTCCTGCAAAAAAGTGATTGACAAGGAAAGGTTAATGGAGGTCCCGCATACTACTAGCTGTTTTTCATGTAAATCAAGTAGGTAGATGTTAAAATATTTTCTAATTTCATTAATAGTTATTCTTGCTGATCAAATATCTAAGGTATATATAAAATTATCTTTTGACTATCACTCCTCAATAAATATATTGGGTGATTTATTAAAATTTACATATATTGAAAATCCAGGTATAGTTTTCGGTTTAGAAGTGAATAGTATTGTTTATTATTTAATAACATTTCTTTCAATATGCATTATCTGTTATATAATATTCCTAATGAAATCTCTTTATTATGAACAGCAGAGCAATATTGCATTAATATCTTTTTCATTTATATTAGGTGGAGCCATTGGCAATGCAATAGATAGGTTTTTTGTTATATTTAATTTGTTTAATTATCAAGGTGTAATAGATTTTATTGATGTTGGTATAAAATCTTATAGATTTTATATTTTTAATATTGCAGATTCAGCTGTAACGATAGGTATCTTACTGTTTATTTATTATAATTATTACATTGATAGTAAAAATACTGTTATATAGCTGTTGCTAGCATTTTTTATATTTTTAGATGTTTAGGGTTGCTATGAATCAAAAGTTTAAATTTAAAGTTGATGCTTCAGATATTAGGCTTGATGTATTCTTATCTGAAAAGCTTTCTGAATTCTCCAGAACTTCTATTCAATATTCTATCAAATCAAACTTTATTAAAGTAAATGGTAAGAGTGCAAAGTCATCAACAAAATTAAATATTGATGATATTGTAGAATGTGATATTAAGAAAAAGGAAATTAATAATATCATTGTACCTCAAGATATCCCATTAGATATTCTTTATGAAGATTCTGATATAATTGTCATTAATAAACCATCAGGCTTAGTGGTTCATCCTGGTCATGGGAATAAGGATAATACATTAGTCAATGGCCTTGTTTTTCATTATGAAAAATTATCAAAACTAAATGAATTTCGTCCAGGGATTGTTCATAGATTAGACAAAGACACTTCAGGAGTTATTGTTATTGCGAAAAATGATAAATCGCATGCTAATATTGCTGAGCAGTTTATGAATAGGCAGGTTGTGAAAACATATTATGCTTTAGTATGGGGAGAAATGGATGATAAAGGGGTGATTGAAGGGCTTATTACTAGAGATAGCTTTGATAGAAAAAAATTCAAAATGTCAGTTAGCAATGGAAAACCATCGAAAACAGAATATTTTTTAGAGGGATATTTTCCTCCTATATCATTGTTAAAATTGAAGCCTGAAACAGGTAGAACTCATCAAATCAGGGTTCATTTAAATAGTTTAGGACATCCTATTTTTTCTGACAATCAATATTCAGGGGGCAAGAAAAAGATTAAAAGTTATCATGTTAAATATATTCAAATATTAAAGAGATTATTTAAGCTGATGGATAGAGTAGCATTGCATGCATATGAAATTAAATTTACACATCCTACTAGCAATAGAGAGGTAGCTTTTTCAGCTCCTTTCCCAAATGATTTCAATAGATCGTTGGAGCTGTTAAAAAGTGAGTAATAGAAAAATATTAGATGAGTTTTTAGATTATAAAGAGCACATTGGGAAATCATCAAAGCATACAATTTCTGCATATAAAAATGATTTAAATCAATATATTGATTTTTTATCAGGAAAAAATATATCATTAATAGATAGCAAAACTATAGATATACAAAATTATTTAAATAAAATTGGGAAGAATCAGAATATTTCTACATCTTCAATGGCAAGGAAATTGGCATCAATAAAATCGATGTATAAGTATTTAGCAAATAATAAAATAATCTCAAATAATATATCAAGATTAATTAAAGCTCCCAAAATTCCCAAGAGACTTCCAAATTTTCTAAGTTTGAAAGAAATTAAAAAGCTGCTAGATTATCCTTATGGGGATTCTATTAAGGATTTGCGTGATAGATTGATACTGGAGCTTTTTTATGCTACAGGAATAAGGATATCTGAGTTGGTGCAGGTTAAAATTAGTGATATTAATTTTGATGATAAATTAATTAAAATAAAAGGCAAAGGTAATAAGGAACGTTTTGTAATTTTTAGCGATGGAATGTTAGCTGTTTTAAACGATTATTTAAATAAAAGAGGTGNAGATAGTATTTGTTCAAATATAGATTTCTTATTTCCGAGTTATTTAAAAAAAAATAGAATAAATGCTCATATTAGCACTAGAACAGTTTTTTCAATTGTGAAAAAATATATAAAAAATATATCAAAAAATGAAAAGCTTAGTCCGCATTCAATTAGGCATAGTTTTGCAACTCATTTATTGGATAGTGGTGCTAATGTAATGTCGGTAAGGGAATTGTTNGGGCATGCAAGTTTATCGTCAACACAGGTATATACTCATGTTAACATTGTAAAAATAAAAGAAGAATATAGGAAATCGCATCCGCATGGCAAGTGAGAGGAGTAANAAAATTGAAAGATAGCAATTTATCAGATTTAGGTATAAGTCTTAAGGGACCTNTCCTNNATAATTTGTCTAAAGAAAGGTTGGTTGAGGAATGCCTTATTAACAAAGAGGCCAATATGTCTTTAAACGGTGCAATTAATGTTGATACTGGTAAATATACGGGGCGNTCTCCTAAGGATAAATATTTTGTTGAAGAAGATTCGTCTAAGGATAATTTGTGGTGGGGAGAGGTTAACCAAAAAGTAGATATCGATGTNTTTAATGAACTATATGATAAAGTGATTGATTTTTATAATAAGAGTGACTCTAAAACATATATATTTGATGGNTATGCAGGAGCTGATGATAATTATAAGCTCCCAATTAGAGTAATAGCCAAAAAAGCATGGCAAAGTTTTTTTGCAAATAATATGTTTATTAGGCCAANTNAAGATNAGTTAGCTAGCCATTTTCCAGAATTTACAATCATTAATGCATCTGATGTCATGAATGAAAAGTATAAAGAACACGGCTTGAATTCAGAGACATTTGTAATGTTTAATCTTGATAAAAAAATAGCAATTATAGGTGGAACGGAATATGGTGGTGAGATGAAAAAAGGAATCTTTTCTATTCTACATTATTATTTACCGTTAAAAGGGGTTCTGTCAATGCATTGTTCTGCTAATGTTGATAATAATGGTGATAATGCGGCATTGTTTTTTGGGCTAAGTGGGACTGGTAAGACAACTCTTTCTACCGATCCTAATAGACCTTTGATTGGTGATGATGAGCATGGTTGGTCTGATTATGGAATCTTTAATTTTGAAGGTGGTTGTTATGCTAAAGTTATTAATTTAAATAAAGATGATGAACCTGATATATATAATGCGATTAGACATGGAGCAATGTTAGAAAATGTAGTTTTTAATCTAGATACAAATGAAGTTGATTTTTCAGATGGATCAAATACTGAAAATACAAGGGTTTCATATCCTTTAGATTATATTGAAAATTCAGTTTTTGCTAAGGGTAGTCCAAGTGTTGCAGGCCATCCTAAGACGGTTATATTCTTAACTTGTGATGCTTACGGGATACTGCCTCCAGTGTCAAAGTTGAGTATAGAACAGTCAATGTATCATTTCATAAGTGGATACACAGCTAAAGTAGCAGGCACAGAAAGAGGAGTGACAGAGCCTCAGGCTACATTCTCACCTTGTTATGGAGGACCATTCCTAACACTTCATCCACTTAGATATGCAAAACTTTTAAAGGAAAAGATTGAGAAGTTTCAATCAAAAGTCTATTTGGTTAATACAGGTTGGAATGGAGGTTCTGCTCAGTCAGGTGCAAAAAGAATAAGCATTAAGGATACTCGAGCTATGATAACNTCTATTTTGAATGGTTCNATAGAGAATTCAGAATATGAANAGGATAAAGTATTTGGCCTTAATATTCCCAAAACATTAGATGGTGTAAATTCTAAGATACTCAATCCTAGAGAAGCATGGGACAATAAATCNGACTATGATAATGAATCAATCAAGTTGGCTCAATATTTTATTGATAATTTTAAGAAATATGGATCAGAAGTTGAATATTTAGAAGAAGCTGGTCCTCGTTTAGAAAAAATAGGANTATAAACTTTATGTCAAATGAATATTTATTTACATCAGAATCAGTAACTGAGGGGCATCCAGATAAAGTATGTGATCAGATATCAGACTCGATATTAGATGCAATTTTAGAAAAGGATAAAAATGCTAGGGTAGCATGTGAAACACTGACAACTACAGATTTTGTAGCAGTTTCAGGCGAAATTTCATCTGAAGTGAAGCCTGATTATGAATCTATTGTTAGAAATTGTATTAAAGATATAGGATACACTGATACTAAGTATGGTTTTGATGCAGAATCGGCTGAAGTTATGCTACGAATACATCGACAGAGTGAACACATTAACCAAGGAGTTGATAGAGAAGATAAAAAGGATCAGGGTGCAGGTGATCAAGGNTTAATGTTTGGCTTTGCATGTAATGAAACTCCAGAGCTAATGCCATTACCAATACAACTTGCACATAAATTATCAAAAAAATTATCAGATGTTAGAAAAGAAGATAATGATTTAGACTGGTTGTTACCAGATGGTAAGTCTCAAGCTACAATACTATATGATAAATATAGACCTGTTAAGGTTGATAATATTGTGTTAGCGACACAGCATAAAGATCTAATTGATGATTTAAATTTAGTTAATAATAAAAAAGATGAATTAGAATTTATTAGATCAAAAATGATTGATAGTGTTATTGTTCCTGTTTTAGAAGATTTCAATATAGATTATAATCAAAATTTTACAGTTAATGGTACTGGTAGATTCGTTACTGGTGGACCGCATGGAGATACGGGTCTTACAGGTAGAAAAATTATAGTTGATACCTATGGGGGTTATGCTCGCCATGGTGGGGGAGCTTTTTCAGGTAAAGACCCATCTAAAGTAGACAGGTCAGCAGCTTATATGTCTAGGTATGTAGCTAAAAATATAGTTGCTTCAGGTATAGCTGATAGATGTGAAGTGCAATTAGCATATAGCATTGGTGTTGCAGAGCCTGTTTCTATATTAGTCGATACTTTTAATACGGGTAAAGTGAGCGATATTGAAATTACAGATGCTGTAAAAGCTGTATATAGTTTTAAGCCGTATGATATTATAGAGCGACTTAATCTATGTTCACCTATTTATGCTAGGTTAGCAGCATATGGACATTTAGGTCGAAAAAACTGTTCTTGGGAAAAAGTAGATACAGCAGAAGATATATTAAACAATTTAAAATAAGGAATTAGTAATTGTGAGTGAGACTATAGATAAAAAAATCGATTATAAAGTAGCAGATATTAGTTTAGCTGAATTCGGAAGACAGGAAATTGAATTGGCCAAAAAAGAAATGCCAGGTTTAATGGCCATTCAAAATAAATATAAGGGCCAATCTCCATTGCAAGGAGCTAGGATAGCAGGCTGTATACATATGACAATCCAAACAGCTGTTTTAATTGAGACCTTATTAGAATTAGGTGCTGAGGTCAGATGGTCTTCATGCAATATCTACTCTACTCAAGATCATGCTGCAGCTGCACTTGCAGTAAAAGGAATTCCAATATTTGCTTGGAAAGGTGAAACTGAAGATGAATATTGGGATTGTATTAAGGATACTTTGACATTCTCTAATGGAAAAGGTCCAAATTTATTATTAGATGATGGTGGTGATTTAACCTTGTATGTTTTAAATAATAGAGAAGATTTAATAAAAGACATAAAAGGAGTTTCAGAAGAGACAACAACAGGAGTACATAGATTATATCAGTTAATGGAAGAAAATAAGCTTCCGTTTCCTGCAATTAATGTTAATGATTCAGTTACTAAATCAAAATTTGATAATAAATATGGATGTAGAGAGTCGCTTGTAGACGGTATAAAAAGAGCTACAGATATAATGGTTGGAGGTAAAAAAGTAGTCATTTGTGGATTTGGTGATGTAGGAAAAGGCTGTGCTGAATCAATGATTGGATATGGTGCTCAGGTATATGTAACTGAAATAGACCCGATATGTGCACTTCAAGCTGCCATGGAGGGGTATTCAGTAGTTACAATGGATGATGCATGCAGTTATGGGGATATATTTGTCACTGCAACTGGAAACTATAATGTTATTAATCAGCACCATATGGAAAAAATGAAAGATAATTCTATTTTATGTAATATTGGTCACTTTGATAATGAAATTGATGTTGCATTTTTAGAGAACAATTCTGATATAAAAGAGATTAATATTAAACCGCAAGTTGATAGATTTGAATTTCCAGATGGTAAATCGATTATTTTATTATCTAGAGGAAGATTAGTTAATTTAGGCAATGCTACAGGTCATCCATCTTTTGTAATGTCAACTTCATTTGCAAATCAAGTTCTTGCTCAAATTGCTTTGTGGAATGGTGATGCTGTAGAAGGTGTGAGTGTTTTGTCAAAAGAGCTTGATGAAGAGGTAGCTCGATTGCACCTAGAGCATTTAGATGCGAAGTTAACAGTTATGTCAACTGAACAGTCTAAATATACAGGGATTAAAAAAGAAGGTCCTTTTAAGTCAGATCAGTATCGCTATTAAAAAGGAATATTGTTATCAGAATTGCAGTTCAATATATTTATATAGTACTTCTTTTATTAATTGTAAGTAGCTGCGATGTTGAATATCCTGAAACATGGGAGACTCCGCGATGGCAGCTTCCATTAACTATTCCGCTAATTGATCAAATATATAGTGTTTCAGATATTAGCAGTGATAACAACCAAATTCGTATAGATTCATCTTCTCAAACATTTATAATTGAAATAGATACTACTCTTTTAGATAGTGGTGTAATTAAAATAGAAGAATCTTTTTTTATTATACCTGGTACTAGCCCTATTCAGAATGAAGTGTCGTTTTCAATTCCATCTGATGGAATTGAAATCCCCCAGTTACCAATCGATCCCGTCTCATTAAATTCATTGGTAGGTTCAGATTTAGGAGACTGCTTGCCTTATGCTGTTTTAGATGATTATGATAATACAATATCTTTGGATGCAATTTCAATTACAGAAGGCTTAGAGCTAGATTATATTGAGAGTATTGATAGTATTCGGGTAGCATCCGGAGAAATATATCTAGAAGTTACTAATGATTTTCCATTTGATATAGCCTCTTTTTCAGTGCCTTTTAGTGAGCAAATAAATGGAAGTAATGTTGTTTGGGAATCTCCAGTTGTTTTAAATGTTGTTGCAGGATCAACTGAGTCATCGACTACAGATTTAGTTCCAGACCCTGCTGTTCCACGGAGACTTCCATCATCAATTATACCGGGAACATCAATTCAAGTTAATGATGATGGTGGTGATGTTCCTGCAGGAGAATGTCAATATTATATTCCAGATAATAATCCAATTTCAGAAGTTCCAGTTAATGATGTTGATCAATTTACTTGTGAAAATATATTAGGGTATACATGGACAGCTGGGCAATGCACAGCACCAATGACTTCAGGTTTATGCACTCAGGCAACATTGGATACTATTTTAGGAGATGGTTTTGATACAGGAGTTGAAGGTGTTGAATCTGATGATATCTTAGTTTCTTGGGAACCTGGACCTGATGGAGGAGCGAACGAGTGTTGGTTATATTTACCAGGTTGGGACTTAACTGTTCAATCAAATGAAATATCAATTGATGTATCATTTAATAATGTTATTATGAGAGATATTTTTGGCCACATTGTATATGAATCTGATACGACAATAACTCAATCTATATCTTTAGATGAATCTATTTCATTAATTTCAGCTCATATTGCTAATATTGCAAGCAATGATACTAATAAGATTAGACTTGATGTAACTAATGACTTATTTGTTCCAGTTGATATAGAGCTATCTATTGATAATATTTTAGATGATTTTGGTCAGCCCTTTTCATATCAAACTCAAGTTGCAAATGGAATTAATTTTGTAGATGCTATTGATTTATCAGATAATGATATTAGAGGACCTGATATTGGTTCTTTTGATAATTTAGTAATAAATAATAAAATTAGTTTTGATTCAGAAAACACTCAAATCATATTCGATCAAGACTACTCTTTAAATATTAATTCAATTTTCACTACCCCAATTCAATTTGATGAACTCTATGTAGATTTACAAGATTTTTCAACTCCAGATATAGATATGGCTAGTGTGCCTGCTGGATTTGGAGATATAGGTCTACCAACACTACAGTTTAATTTGTATATGTATAATGAAATTAATGCTCCATTAAGACTCAACTTAGATTTGATGGGAATAACTGAAGATGATACGGTTAAAATACATGTAGAGCCTGCTCTTAAATACCCGGAAGGTTATGATGGGATAGATAGTACAACAATTTCTATTTATTCGGATACTTTAGAAGTTGCAGGATTAAATTTTACAGACTACTATAAGTTAGAAGCTCCAATTGATACTTTATTTAGCAGAGATGAAATAAAAGTTTCTGGGAATGCAACTTTAAACGGAGAGAGTTCTCTTAAACCTGGTAAATCATTTTGGGGTGATGTCGGAATAGAATTGAAACCATTAACTATAGTTTTTCCTGAAGATGTTACTTTTAGTCCGCAAGATCAAACTGAATTAGCGCTAGATGAAGGTACGAGGGAAAGTATTGATAATGGGCTAGTATCCGCGGAGCTATTTATAGAAGTAGGTAACAGTATGCCTATTGGGGCAACATTAAATATGTTGACTTCAGATTCAACCTTTTTTCCACTATGTTTTGATACTTTAAAAACAGGAACTCAACTAAATCAAACCGTTAGNGATACATGTTGGAGCTTAATTCAAGAAAATTATGCTCCAGATTCAATTTATGTTAGCACCGAAGAAGATGGAGAGGTTATTTCAGCAGAGTTTTTAAATGCAGATACTACAACGTGTTTTATAGGTAGATTAATTGCTTTAGACTTAGGTATTCCTACTAATTTAGATGAGAACGGGTTTATCTTGGATAAGTCTATTACTTATAATAGTTTAATTTTAGATACAACTAGGATGGATTGGTTAACTTCAAATGATAAGTTATATATATCTCCTATTATAAATAATGTAAGAACTTCAATAGATACACTACCTGGCTATGTAACATTTCATACTATTGATTATCTCCAAATAAGATCATTCTTAACATTGGTTATGGATTCTAAAATAGTAACAGGGGCTGATGATGAAGAATAGAGTTATATTGATTCTGTTTTATGTATCTTTCATTTGGTCTCAATATGATCAAGATGCTAGGATGCTTGGTTTATCAGGAGCTTATACAAATATAGCAGAGGGTTTCTCATGTGTTGGTGTTAATCCCGCAAATTTATCATATAATCCTAAATTTTCAGCAAATATAGCATCAGTTAATGCTAGTTTTTGGAATAATGCTCTTTCGTTAAATTTAATTAATGAATTAAATGGTGCTAATATGGTAGACACTACATCGATGAACTATTATGATAAAAGTAGATTGAAAGATCTTTTTGATAAGAAGGGGCTTGTTTTAAATACCGAATTCAATCTCCCACTTCCTATGCTAAATATATCTTTTAATAATTGGGCATTAACATCTACAAATCATATTTTTACAGAAGTTGGAATGCCAAGTTTATTAATTGATTTCTTATTTTTAGGAAACACTATAGGTGAAAGAATTGATTTTGAGCTTCCGCTATCTTTGCAGTCTGTTCAAGAAACAGGACTATCATACTCAAAAAAAATAAAAAGAATTCATTTAGGTGTAACAGCTAAGCACCTGCTTGGCTACTATTACACTGATATTGACATGGTAGACTCTGCATTTTTTATGACTGACACTTCTGCATTTGAAGGAAAAGGTGGTTTTCTTTTAAAGCAAGGAATTGGCGGTAGCGGTTTCGGTATGGATATAGGATTGCTTACAGAGCCTTTCTTAGATGGATGGCAAGTTGGAATGTCTATTACAAATTTATTTGGTGATATTGAATGGAAGCAGGATGGATATTTTAGAGAACTATTAGAAGAGCCTATTCAAGGGTCTTTATCTGAAGATATGCGCTTAAGATCATCTGAATATTATTATTATTTCTTTGGCATGGACTCTGTTAATGCAGCGAGCTTGTCTAGTAGTGCATTTGAGGATTTATTTTATAGTGATGGCTATGCTGTTGTTAAAGTTGGATCGCTAAGTGATGTAGAGGGTTTAGCTTATGATGAAAATCAAGTAATCGAATTATCTGATAGCTCAGGATATTTGGTTCCCTCAATTAATATTACAGATAAAGAGATGGAAGCCTTTACTAATAAACCATTTACCACTCGATATCCTTCTATGTTTAGACTTGGTGTTACAAGGCGATATAGTGAAGATTTTATTGTTGCAATGGATCTTAATACCGGTTTTTCTTCAGAGTTAGGTAGTTATAACAGTTGGAGAATAAATTTAGGAACAGAAATAACCAAGTTTGAACATTTCCCCGTTAGATTTGGAATAGGNTTTGGTGGAGAAAGAGGTGCTAGTTTAAGTATGGGTACGGGAATATGGTATGGTCGATTTCATTTTGATTTTGCTCTTGCTTATAAAAGAGGTTTGACAATCAACTCCACTAAAGGTTTTGATGTTGGATTTTCATTTTCTATAAATTAACAAAAATACTTTCTAAAGATATACAATAGCTCTAAATTAGCCCGCTGTATTTTTACATACCGTTACACAGTATTTGCTTTATATGGTAGTAAATTATTTCAGGAGAAAATTTATTTAAGGAGGAGTAGTCATGTATAGGCTCGCAAAAAAATTAGTAATATTTTTATCAATCAGTTTAATGTTATCTCAAAACTCGATGTCATTATCAGATAATGGTGATGGTACCTGGAATGTTGATTATGTATCTGATTCAAGTATAGGAGGTTTCCAGTTTGATGTAGATGGAGCAACATTAACGGGTGCTTCTGGAGGAGATTCAGCTTCAAATGGATTTACGGTATCAACAAGTAGTACAACAGCTCTAGGGTTTTCATTAACAGGAGCAAGTATTCCTCCAACAGACAGCGGAGTATTGGTGGTGCTTAGTCTTGATGGAACACCAACAGGTTTAAGCAGTATTGTTGTATCAAGTGCACTGGGGGCATCTTTAGATTTCCCAAGTGAGTATATTTATGATGGTGGATCTGGTGTGTCTGGATGTACAGATTCTACTGCATGTAATTTTAATCCAGATGCAACAGAAGATGATGGTTCATGTGATTATGCAGAAGAAAATTTTGATTGCGATGGAAATTGCACAGCCATAGTAGACTGTAATGGTGAATGCGGTGGTTCTGCAGTTCTAGATGATTGTGGTTTATGTGATGGGCCAGGAGCAACTATTGAGTGTTGGGATAGCTCATTTGTTTGTGATATCCAAGATTGTCCTGAGGAAGAAAATGGACCAAGTTATTTTATTGTTGATTTAGAAGATACAGGGGAGTCTCAATTGACTATATTTTCAGATTCGATTACAAGTCTAGCTCCTGGTGATGAAGTTGGAGTTTTTGATTTAGATGCGATAACAAATTACAATGATTGTTCTGATCAAATTGGTGAATTATTAGTAGGTTCAGGTGTTTGGGATGGCAGTCAGCTAAATCTCGTTAGCACAGGTTCTGTAGATTTATGTGCTTTTGGAGGTCCTCAGCTTGCAGGTTTTGTTGAAGGTAATGACGTTGTTGTAAAAGTATATAAAGCTGATGAAGGTGTAGAATATGATACAGAATTAACATGGAGTGCTGGAACAGGTGTTTTTGGTGATGTTATTCAACAAATATCTGAGATTACATTAGTTGACCCAAATGCATGTGAAGATAATGATGATGCCTTATCCGCATTTGGTGGCTGTGCAGGTGCGGTAGCAGCTCTTGGCTGTGATTTTGTATTTGGAGGCGTACCTATTTCAGAGAGCTGTCCTGTGACATGTGATAATTGTCCAGATGAGTCAGTTTCTGGGTGTACAGATGATTCAGCATGTAACTATAATGCTGATGCAACAGAAGATGATGGTTCATGTGATTATGCAGAAGAGAATTATGATTGTGATGGTAATTTTATTGCAGCTTATGTTCAAGTTATACATAACTCTGCAAGTCCAACAGTTGACATCTATATAGATGGTGGTTTGGCTGTAGAAGCTTTTGAATATAGAACTGCAACACCGGTGATAACTCTACCAACATCATTTACTGTAGGTATTGCACCTACGGGTGGTGATGTAATTGCTAACTTTCCATTTGAATTAGCTGCAGGTGGTTCTTATGTTGTTGTTGCAACTGGGTTGTTAGGTGATGCTGCAACTCCATTTGATTTAGCTGCTACAGGAACAACATTTGGAGCATCTTCTGCAGATGTTGTTGGTTTAGAAGTTTATCATGGTTCAACCGA
>NZVQ01000008.1 GCA_002701525.1 Fidelibacterota bacterium
TAGGGGGTATAGGGGGGATAGGATTGTATTAATCCAAATTTAGGATAAATAAAAAAGGAAATCTTGTTGACATATATAATATATGCTTTATTAATTTATTAATTCAAATTATGGTTTGTTTTTTTATTTTAGGAATATATTTAGTTGATTAGTATAAAAAAATTATCAAAAAACTATGGTGATGTAAAAGCTGTAAAGTCTATTTCATTCGAAATTAATCCAGGTGAAGTTGTTGGTTTCTTAGGTGCTAATGGTGCTGGAAAGTCCACTACACTTAAGATGATTACAGGTTTTCTAACTCCTACCAAAGGTGATATACATATTAATGGTTTAAATATCAAAGATAGTCTATTAGATATTCAAAAAGACATTGGTTATTTACCAGAATTAAATCCTTTATATAATGAAATGAAGGTATATGATGTGCTTGAATTTACAGCAAATATTAGAGGAATTATTGGAGCTGATTTTAAAAAAGCTCTTAACCATGTATCTAATCAATGTGGATTAAAAGGAGTAATACATAAATCAATATCTGAATGCTCAAAAGGATATAAGCAGCGAATTGGACTTGCTTGTGCAATGATTCATAATCCATCAATATTGATTTTGGATGAACCTGTAACAGGTTTAGATCCAAACCAAATTATAGAGATAAGACAGTTGATTAAGGAATTAGGTAAAGAAAAACTCGTTTTAATGTCTAGTCATATTTTGCAAGAAATTCAAGCAACTGTTGATAGAATTATTATTATTAATAACGGTGAAATAGTAGCTGATGGTTCAAATGAAAAATTATTAAATGAATATAAAGGTAAGTGTACACTTAAAATAGAAACTGTTGGATCTACTAAAAAAGATTTAATTGTAATGTGCAAGGAATTAAATATTCCAATTCAAAATATTCATAAAGAAGGAAAAAATCATATAACGACTATTGAATATGATAAATTAATTGATCCAAGAGAGAAAATTTTTTCATATGCAGTTAAATCAAATTGGATTATTGTTGAAATGACTCCACAGTCAGCAGGTTTAGAGTCGATTTTTAGAAAATTGACCACAGGTGCGGATACAAATGAATAATATTAAAATTATAATAAAGAAAGAGTTGAAATCGTATTTTAATAGCCCGATGGCTTATATATTTTTAATTGTCTTTGCAATAACAAATGGATATTTTTTCACTAATACTTTTTTTCTTGTTAATCAATCAGATATGAGAATATTATTTAATATTATTCCATTGGTATATTTATTTTTCATACCAGCAATAACAATGAGTTTAATTGCTAGAGAAAAAAATTCAGGCACAATGGAAGTTATGTCAACTTTACCTATCAAAGATTCTGATTTTATTTTAGGGAAATTTTTTTCAGCTCTATTATTAATTGTTATTGGATTGAGTATTACAATTATACATTTATTTACATTAATTAATGTAGGTACAAATATTGATTATGGATCAGTCTTCACTGGGTATCTTGGAATAATTTTACTTGGTGCAGTATATGCTTCAATAGGAACTTTTGCTAGTAGTGTTACAGATAATCAAGTAATTTCTTTTATTATATCAGTATTCATTGTTCTTACATTCTTTTTGATGGATAAGGTTATTTATTTTATTCCATCTTCAATTCAAGGTATTATCCAATTTTTGAGTGTTGACTTTCATTTATCTAATATGTCTAGAGGTGTGATAGATACAAGAAATATTATTTATTTCATTTCTTTAATTTATTTTTTCTTATCTATGACAGCTAGAGTTTTAGAAATGAGGAAGTGGAAGTAACATGAAAATTGATAATAAAAAGTCATTTTTAATATTTACCGCCATCTTAATAACATCATTGATATTAATCAACTTAATATCAAGAAATATTTTCCATCGTTTTGACTTAACTGATACAAAAATGTACTCATTGTCTGAATCTAGTCAATCTATAATTAAAAAAATTGATGATTTGATGACAATTAAAGTTTACTTTTCTAATGACCTACCTGGAGATTATGCAAATAACAAAAGGTACCTTCAAGATATACTTGAAGAATATGCTGCATATTCAAAAGGAAAATTACGTTTTGAATTCACGGATCCTAGTTCAAGTGAAGATATGCAATTAAATGCACAAAAAGCAGGTATACAACCTGTCCAACTTCAAGTAATTGAGAATGATAAAGTTGAAGTTAGAAGTGTATATATGGGTTTAGCTATATTGTATGAGGATAAAAGAGAAATTATTCCAATCATACAAACGACTGCAGGACTTGAGTATGATATAACAATAAAAATTAAAAAATTAATTAATGTTGACAAACAAATGATAGCAATTGCTTCAACTCTTAATCAGAATGTTGAAAATCAAACCATTAGTCAGATTTTAAGTCAGAGATACTTGCTTCAAAATATTACATTAGATCAACCGATAGATCCTGCTGTATCAGTAGTATTGGTTAATGGGTTTAGAGATTCATTAAGTGTAGATGAATATAGCAATTTAAAAAAATATATTGATAATGGAGGTAATGTATTAATTGGTCAAAATAGAATATTTGTTGATATTTCAACTCAGCAAGCTACTCCTATAAATTCAAATATTTTTTCATTACTTAAAGAATATGGTGTAGATATTCAAGAAAACTTAGTAGTGGATAAATCATGTGGACAAGTTAATGTGCAGCAAAATATGGGTATATTTAGAATGGCGGTTCCTATGGATTATCCATTCCTTCCAATTATTAGAACTTTTAATTATAATGAAATTATTGTAAATGGTATAGAGCAATATCAATTATTATTTTCGAGTGAAATTATTTTAGATACTTTAATAGAAAAGAATATTAATTTAGTCCCATTATTTTCAACTTCAGATAGATCTTCATCTATAACTGAATTTTACAATTTAGATCCAGACCCTAAGAATAATCCTATCTTTTCGCAATTAACAGACCCAGGTAAGATTGTATCTGCAAGATCAGAAATAAAAAGCCCAAATACAGGATTGACAAATAATATTATTGTAGTATCAGATTCAGAGTTTATATCAGATAGTGGTGCAGGAAAATCTCCAGAAAATCATATTTTCATTTTAAATGCAGTTGATTATTTAATGGGAGACAGTGAATTGATAGCTTTACGATCAAGAGAGATAACCACAAGGCCTTTAAAGGAACTTGATAATAATACTAAATCAAAGTGGAAATGGATGAACATGTTACTACCATCTATTTTCATTATTAGTTTTGGGATTTTGAGATTTAGAAAAGAAAATAAGCGATCAGATTATTTAGAAGAATTATATGGCTAAAAATTTTCAAATAGCAATAATCACTATATTAATATTATTATCAATTTATTTGTTTAATCAAAATATGCAAAAAAATATATAAGTAAAGAAGAAGCAGTTTTAGAAATTGATTTAAATTTAATAACCTCTTTTACTATTACTAACCCTATAGATAAAATATCAATTTCAAAAAATGGTACTATTTGGGAAATTGTTGATAATGATACTTTAAATATAAAACAAAGATCCATTGATATGTTTTTTGATAAAGTGTTAACCGTAAAAAAAGAGACATTAATTTCTAAGAGTAAGGAAAAATGGGGTATATATTCGGTTCATGATACCAATGCAACACATCTGTCATTATTTGATAATAAAAATAATATTTTGGCTGATTTTTACATTGGTCAGTCTAAATCAAATTATGCAAATAGTTATATTCGAATAAATGATGATCAGAATGTATATTTAACTTCAGAGAATATTTTTTATTATATAAATCCAAATTTGAATTATTGGGGAGAAAATTCATCTGCTGACAGTTTAATGCAGAATGAAATGTAAACTTCAATAATATTCCTAAAAGGAAACAAATAGGTTTTTTCGATGGGTAGGAACATCACTACGGATGAGGAGGTTATAGGTTCGAATCCTATCGGGTGTACACCAACGAGAACCCTCTTTATTGAGGGTTTCTTCTATCTATAGATGTGGAGCTAAATATNATGAATTATAATCAAAAAGTTAAAATTAAGAATATTACATTCGAAAAAGTAAGNTCAGCTTTTCATTCTATAAAAATAGTTAAATTTTTAACAGGCTTCCAACCAGTTCAAATAATTGAATGGTCAGGTATTGAAAATGGGAAAATAGCTTATTTCAAATTATGGTTTTTTGGTTGGAAAAATTTTAAAGTAAAACATGAATCATATATGAAAAGTAATAACGAATTATTTTTCATAGATAGAGGTATAGAGTTGCCTCTAGGAGTTAAATACTGGAAACATAAACATATTATTAAAAGAAATGGAGAAGGTGTTATAATTCAAGATTTAGTATCTTTTTCTCATGNTAATATTTTTATGGAATATTTATTATTCCCTATTTTAATGTTTCCTATTATTATTCGAAAATTATTTTATAAAATTTATTTTTGGAAATACAACATTTAAATTTCAAGAATATAAAAAAGGGGGTAGTTATACCCCCTTAATTAATCACTTCAAGCTCTTATTGATTATACATCAATAATTACAAAAGAAGTATAATCATAGCTTTTCGTGTAATTCTTCAAATGATTACCTCCCTTCAATTTTGTTAATAGTTACATCTAAAATATAAATTTATATTTATAAAATATTAAGATTTTTTTTTCTTTTTTTTCCAGTAAAAATAAACTCCAATAAAAGAAATTATATATAATATAGGAAATAAATAATAAGGGTTAACTACATCTCCAAACAGGTAAGTGATTATTAATATTAAAGTGGTTCTCATAAGGTTTCTTTTATCTCCAAGACACTATTTTAGGTTCATGTTCATTTTCCCAAGTATTATGTTTTTCCATTACGGATAAGAATAAATCCGATGAGCAAAAATTTTCAAGCCATGTTTTTAATAAATTAAAATTACTCTCAAACCATGAATAGTTAACATTAGCAAATTGTCTTATAAAGGGAAAAATTGCAACATCTGCTATGCTAATATCATTTCTTAATAGATATTTTGTATCTTTTAATTGATTCTCATAATTAGACAATATTTTTTGACAGTTATCTCTATAAAATTCTTTTGAATTTTCAGGATGTCTATCATGATATTTATATTTATCTAGCCACTTTTTAAAAGTAGTATCGTTATTGTTAATTAAATTAATTTCTTCATGAGAGTTTTTATCTAGCCATGTTTGTGTATCATTATTGTTTAATGCCCAAAACATAATTTCTAGACTTTCATCAATTACATTTTCATCAGAGGTTATTAAAACAGGTACAGTGCCCTTGCTTGAAGCTGTATATAATTCTGCAGGTCTATCTCTAAGTGAGATTTCTCTAAGTTCTACTGAAATATTTGAGTATGAAAGTGCCATCCTGGCACGAATTGCATAAGGTCACCTTCTATATGAATATAAAATAGGAGGGGTCATTTGCTATAATCTTCTTTTATTTCATCATAAACAGGTACTGTAGCATTTACACTAAAATCAAAGCATACTATTGTTATTGTTGATTCACAAACCGGATCATTGGTTTCACGATTAAATACAATAGAATTGATATCGAAGCTTTTATTCCCAAGCCTGCTTACCTTTTGTCCAATGATTAACTCTGTAGGATGAACAACTTGTTTATAGTAGTCAATTTTCACAGATGCAACTATTACAGACTTCCCATCTTGAGTGATACCCCAGCGTCTCATCAACTCTAACCGTGCATCTTCAATATAACTAAGATAAGTGGCATTGTTTATATGCCTAAAAGCATCGCAGTCTCTCCATCGTGTTCGCAGTTTATGGGTGAAATAAAAATCTGTTATTTTTGTTTGAGTTTTCATTGTTTATATAAATAAATCTGATGCTATTTCATCAGCCAATAATCTAGCATTATCATCAAGAAAGAAAAAACCATTTTCATAATTTAATCCATCCCACTTTTTCATGTTCAGATCGATATAATCAGTAATAGAATCATTATAATATTTTTCTAAATTTTCTATTTTAACACCACTTTGCATTCGTAGGCCGTTAAAAATAAGTTCATTGAAGTGGTCTTTATCTGTTAATAACTCCTCATTTTGGATTGGAAGCTCATTGTTTTTTATGGATTTAGAATACTGAGTTAGATTATTTATATTCCACCATCTTTTGTTCATATCATAACTATGTGCAGAAGGTCCAAAGCTAATATAAGGATCATTTTTCCAATAATGCAGATTATGTTTGCAAGTATAGTCTTCCTTAGAATGGTTAGATATCTCATATTGTAAATATTTTTTTTGTTTAAGAAAGTCAAGAGAATGAGTGTACATAGATATATCAAGAGTTTCACTTGGCATTGTGACTCTTCCCGCTTGAACAAGCTTAAATAGGTTTGTTTGTTTTTCAACTGTTAAAGAGTAGGTCGAAATATGTTCTGGTTCAAGCTCTACGAGTGTTTTTAAATCTTGCTTCCAACGTTCAATTGTTTGTCCAGGGATATCAAAAATTAAATCTGCATTGATGTTGCCAAAGCCTGCTTTTCTAGCATTCTCATATGTTTTAATACAATCTTTTGATGAGTGCAATCTACCTAAAAATGATAATAGATTATCGTCAAAGCTCTGAAATCCTAATGACAACCTGTTTACACCAATAGATAAAAAATCCTTAAGCCTATTATATTCTATTTCTCCAGGATTAGTTTCAACGGTAAATTCTTCAATATTGCTTAAGTCTAAATATTTATTTAGGGTAGATATAATTTTTTCAATTGAAGAAGCTTCAAGTAATGAGGGAGTTCCTCCACCAAAAAATATTGTATCAAAATGCCAAGGTGCTTCATTCTTTGTGAAAAATAAATCAATTTCTGTACAAATCAAATCAACAAATTCAGGGATTTCATCATTTCGATCAGCTACAGAATAAAAGTCACAGTAAATACATTTTGCATGACAAAAAGGAATGTGAATATAAATACCTGCTTTAAGATTATGCATGTTTTTTGTTTTTAAGAAAATAGATTATTCCTTCTGCTAACATCCAAAATATTAATAATAGGAGTATGCCGTTAATCATTAGCAATAAGGTTGTAGTAGATTCGTTAAATTTAATAATAAGAGCTGATATTGTAATGAATGCAATCATAATCATTGGTATTATAAGTGGTAAAATATTTTTTCTCTTCTTCCAAAAATAAATTGAAATAATCATCAGTGTTAATGATGCGAGCATTTGATTGCTCGCCCCAAATGTTGTCCATAGCTCTTTTCGAAGTCCATCATTAATAGTAATGAAATATGCAGGAATGATAGATATTAAAGTTGCAATATACTTATTTTTAAATATTNNAATTTTAGATGCAGAGCCAAATTCTACAATTATGTATCTCTGTATTCGAGTTGCTGAGTCTAATGTAGTTGCAGCAAATGATACGACCAATACAACTATTAATGTGATTGCGATAGANTCTGAGAATCCTATTTGCTGTAGTAAACCNGCACTTCCTTCNATAAATACAGAAAGAGCTCCNGATTTTGCATTGCTAAAGTTGCATGCCCATGGCAAGCATATATTTGAATTTCCATTTACAAATGAGATACCTGCAACAGCTGCAATTGTTGCAGCTAAGGCTAATGAACCTTCTCCAAGTGTAGCACCATATCCAATCATTCTAGCATCACTCATTTTATTAACTTGCTTTGAGGTTGTACCTGATGAAACAAGACCATGGAAACCNCTGATTGCACCACATGCAATAGTAACAAATAAAAATGGTATTATGGGAGGCCCATTGTTGATATTTGTTATTGCAGGTGCAATAACTTGAGGTTGGATAGTGAATATTGAAATAAATATTAAGCCTAAACCTACAATCAGTTGATGGCTGTTTATATAGTCTCTTGGTTGTAATAAAATCCAAACTGGCATTAGGCTTGCAATACCAGAATATATGAAAAGTAAAAGTATCCAAGTATGTTTTACATTAGATTCATCAACTCCAAAATTTTTNAAATCAATCGGNTTGTATGATCCTATCCATACAAAAAGATATAGAATCATCAGAGCAATTATAGATGGAATTAAAGGGCTTGTTCCTCTTTTGTAGATTAAGTAGCCTATGATTATAGCTACAATGATTTCAATGTTNACAGGTAATACTGCAGTAGNATATTTGCTAAATAAAGTAGCAATNGCATTGGCAAAAACTGCAAGCACCAACCATGTGAGNCACATGATNAATATTAAAAACATTACTTGAATTCGNTTNTTNATCACTTTTGATGAAATATCAGCTACAGATTTACCTTTTTCTTTCANACTTANNACTAGAGCNCCAAANTCATGCACGGCTCCCATAAATATAGTTCCAAGTACAATCCATAATAGTGCAGGTAGCCATCCCCAATATACAGCAATGCATGGACCTATTATTGGAGCTGCACCTGCGATAGATGTAAAGTGGTGNCCAAATAAGATATGTTTATTAGCAGGCACATAGTCNATACCATCATTAAATTCATGTGCAGGAGTTTGAATGTTATTATCTAAGTCATAAATTTTATTTGAAATGAACTTGCTATAAAACTTATAGCCCAAATAAAATAATGTTAAAGATANTATGGCTAATATTGCTGAATTCATGTTGAAATTACTTTAATTAATTACTAATAAAATTTAATAATAAAAATTTTATAAAAAGATTAATTGTTTTTTTTNTAAATTAAAATACTTCCTCAAGGACTACATATTTAATGTTAAGGAGATTCTTAATATGGATTTAGAACAACGTTCCATAAATGTTGGTAAAGCTTTAGTAATGGATACCGTAAGAAATGCTAATTCAGGACATACAGGTGGCCCATTATCATCTTTTGATTTCACTTATGTATTATTTAAAGACTTTCTGAAATTTGATCCTGAAGATACACAATGGTTTAATAGAGATAGATTCGTAATGTCAATTGGTCATGAATCAGCATTGTACTATACAATGTTAACATATATTGGTTGGTTAGGGATTGATGATTTGAAATCTTTTCGACAATTTGGTTCTAAAACCCCAGGCCATCCAGAAAGAGGACTTACTCCAGGGGTAGAGGCAACGACAGGCCCCTTAGGTCAAGGAATTGGTAATGCTGTTGGGATGGCAATATCGGAGAGTATTTTACAGTCAAATTTTGGTGAAGATATTATTAATCATTACACTTATGTGCTACATGGTGATGGTGATATTCAAGAACCTGTTGCTCAAGGAGCTATTGCAATTGCAGGACATTATGGGCTTGGAAAATTAATTGCATATTATGACTCAAATGATGCTCAAATATCAGGAAAGGTGTCTCGTTCAGATAGTACAGATTATGCTGCTTTCTANAAGTCTAATAATTGGCATGTAATAGAGGTTGATGGTCATGANAGGTCTGCTATTAGAGATGCAATNCGATTAGCACAAATGGANCATTCTAAACCNTCTGTNATNATAGGTAAAACAACNATGGCNCATGGNTGTGCTAATATGGAAGGCGATCACGAAACTCATGGAGCACCNCTCCCCCCAGATGAGATTGCAGCTACAAAGCAAAAAATGGGCTTAAACCCTGAAGACTTTTTTTATTTGCCTGAAGATGTTTTGAACCATTTTAGAGAAGGTTTTGATTTTGCTAAAACTGAAGTTCAGGCTTGGAATAAATCTTTAGAAGTGGCTTTAGAGAACTCTGATTTTCGCAATAAATGGGAAACAGCAATGAGCAGTGGTCTTCCATCTAATGTAGATTGGCCTGAATATAAATATGGAGAATCAATTGCTACTAGAAAGGTTTGGGGAGGAGTCATTGAACCTTTAGCAGATGCGCACCCAACTCTTGTAGGAGGCTCCGCAGATTTAGAACCCTCAAATGTTACAGCTGGTTTTGCTAAAAAAGTTAGAGATTTTAATAGAGATAATAAATCCGGGCGTAATTTTGCATATGGTGTTAGAGAGTTCCCTATGGGTGCAATTAATAATGGAATAGCACAGCATGGAGGATTAAAAGTTTTTGGTGCAACATTTTTTGTATTTTCAGATTATGAAAGACCTGCATTAAGAATGAGAGCTCTTCAAAATTTACCAGTTATTTCAGAATATACTCATGATTCAATATATGTTGGAGAAGATGGTCCTACTCATCAACCTATAGAACATATAATGGCATGCAGAGCAATTCCAAATTTATTAGTATTAAGGCCGGCTGATGCAAACGAAGCTGTTGTTGCATCAAAAATTGCATTTGAACAATCAAAGCTACCATCGTTAATTCTTTTAACTAGACAAGGTTTGCCTGTTTTAGATAGAAGTATATATCCTTCTGAAGAGGAGTTTAGAAAAGGTGCATATNTTATTAGTGATTATGATGAAGGTAACCCTGATATTAGTATTTTTGCTTCAGGTTCAGAAGTATCACTGGCACTAGATGTTAAAGAAGCTTTGAAAGATCAATTCAATATTCGAGTTGTTAATTTCGGTTGTTGGGAATTATTTGATATGCAATCTGAGGAGTATCGTTCAAATATAATACATGATTCAAGTTTTAAAGTTTCAATTGAAGCAGGAATTACTCAAGGTTGGGAAAAATACACTGGAAATAGCACTACAAAGAGCTTGAATATAGGTATAAATACATTTGGAGAATCGGCTCCAGGTAAAGATGTAGCAGAACATTTCGGCCTAACTCCTGAAGCTGTATCAAAGAGCATTTTAAATAAATTAGAGAAAGTGTCTAATTATTCTAAATAATTAGTGTAAATTACAGGCCTTTATTAGAAATAAATAGGGAATGATTTATGACCAAATGGGACAAGGATACATTTATCAAGCAGGCTAAATCAGAATGTGCTGCTCATATTTCAAATGTTATATTGGATCTTGTGAGATTTTCAGAGGATCATGCAGATGTAGTTCAATGGGGCAAAGGTGATGGTCAAGGCACTATGCGTTTTAAATGTAAAAGTGATGATTTTGGAGTTCTTCCATTATTTGAAATCACTACAAATGGTCAAATTAATTTTTTAATTAATTCTCTCCGTTCAAAAGTTCGAAAACGGGAAATTTTAAGGGCATATCAATTGAAATTAGAATCAAACTTTATGATTGATTTTAGCCCAGAATTTTATCCTTCAGATGTATATCATGAAGTTGAAGATGTATTTACTATTAAACATGATGTTGATAAGTTTGTAGATACTATTCAAACAATTTCAGATAGACTTCATCAGTAAAATATCAGCAAAAGTGTGATATAGTTCATATATTTTTTAGTGTTACAAGATGTTACTTTACATTTTAGTAATAACTTCCTTTAATTTCAGTCGGAAAATTGTTAATATTGTACAATGGCAAAATCCGTATAAATTAAGGATATTGAAGTTATATTGAATAAATTGACATATATATTACTTTGTTTACTATTTATTGAAGGTATGTATTCTCAATCCTGTGATGCTAATGCAGGAGGAGATATGAATATTATTTTACCTCATGATGGTAGTGCTGGTGGAGAAATTACATTTGATGGTTCTTTGACTTCAGGTGATAATTTAGGTGATTTTGAGTGGAATATTTATCATCTGCCAGAAGATACATTGGCATATACGGTAACAGGTCAGACACCAACCATATCAATTAATTGTTATTCAACTCAGAATCCAGACAATTCTTGGACTGACTGTTTAGCTGATTATAGAGTAGTGTTAAGTGTTGATTGTGATGATGGACAAACTGATAATGATACTATAAATTTATCTGTCACAGAAGAAAATGATCCTCCTGTAGCTTGTTTAACAACTCAGTCAGATTCATACTTAACCAATGAGGCATTGTTAGTTCCTAATAACAATGGTATTCCAGGAGAAGAGACGAATGTATTATTGTATTCATATATTGAGATTTTAAATTGTCCTCAGCCTGATGCAGATTTCGCTAATACATTTGTATGGTTTGATCAAGATGGTAATATTATTAGTCCTGTTCAATCATTGGGAGAAGGTGCATATACATTTACTTTTAGAAGAGTAGATTCCTATGAAACATATTCAGAGTTATTGTTGAATATTGAATTGGATGAACAAAATACAATTCCAACAATATCAATAGCTGCAATAAATGAAATCGATATTGGTTTAAATCAAACTGTTGTAGATGGAGAAACGATTAATCTGTTTGGTACAATAGTAGATACATATAATGATGTTGATGATATTGATGGAGATGGTACTCAAGATGATATTGTATATAATTGGAATTATACGGTTGTACCAAATGAAGCCTTAATCATAAATAACCCTAATACTTTAAATCCAACAGTTACAGCTCCATCAATTGGAAGTAATTCAGAATCTAGTGAAATTACAATTACATTAGAGGCACAGGATCCTTTTCAAATCATTGATAATGAATCTTCAATATCTGATCCTATAGTAATTACAGTTGTAAATGATAATGTTGCTCCATTAATAACAAATACAATTTCAGGATATGAAATCATTGAAGATGGTTTTAGTGACATTGATTATGATGAAATTGATGATTTTATTGATGTTACGGATGCAGATGAGAATATTTTTACAGTAGTTATTAAGCAAGAAGATATTGATTCTGATCCTGTAACATATGCAAATTATTCACTTTCAGGTGGAACAACAATTACTCCAGATAATGATTTTTATGGTCAAATTACAGTTCCAATTCGGCTGAATGATGGGTATACCGTAAATGGTAATTGTTATAATTGCGAAAGTGAATTAGCCAATTTGGTTATTGATGTTGTAGGGGTAAACGATGCCCCTGTATTAACTGTTCCTGCATCACTATCAGTAGATGAGGATACGGACCTGACGATAACTGAAATTTCTGTTCAAGACGTTGATTCTGAATCAACAGGACCAAACAATTTTAATTTAGAGTTTGAAATAACTGTTGAAAAGGGGACATTGTCTTTATCATCAAATACGGGGTCTATAAATTATTCTTCAGGAGATGGTGTTATGGATGATGAAATGATATTTACTTCATCTGTAACAGATTTTAACAATGCTTTGTCAGGAGCAATATTTCATCCTGAGGACAATTATTATGGACCTGATGGGCAAATAACTATTTCCGTAAATGATTTAGGTAATAATGGAATACAGGATANTGGAGANCCTGTTCAGTTAACAGATAATAAGAATATNAATATTAATATTAATGATATTAATGATCCNCCTATAATAACATCTGGAGATTCTTATAATGTCGATGAAAATCAGACAGATTTTTATATAACCGATATCAATTTAGATGATGGAGATGTTGAAAATTTACAGTTAATACTTGAATTAACAGTTTCTAATGGAGTATTGGAATTAAGNGAAACTGATGATATTACATGTCTGGAAGGTGGAAATTGTTATTCGACGGCTAGNAATATGCAGTTTAGAGGTACTCTTGATGTATTGAATAATTCAATTAGCAATCTTCATTATGTTCCAGANCAAAATTTCAATGGCTTAGATGTGTTAGTAATAAGATTAAATGATATGGGCAATGTGGGTGATGAGGANCTTGAAGATATTAAAAATATTAATATCAATGTAGAGGCNGTCAATAGTCCACCATATATATCATCAGATGCATTTTATAATGCATTTGAAGATTCATTATTTACTATTGAAAANATCTCATTAGAAGATGTAGATGTAGANGAGGGAGATGGAGTGTTGCAGTTGGCTATTNATTGTCCTGACTGCAAGGTNAGTTTAGATTTACCAATACAAGGAATAGATTTTGGATGCGGNGAATGTGAAGGTAATGGCTTTGAAAATAATTTAATGGTTTTCAGAGGGGGGTTGAGTGATATTAATGATGCCATTGAAAATTTAGATATAATTAGTAATCAAAATTTTTGTGGTCAGACAACAATGCAAATTACCGCAAATGATTTGGGTAATTATTCTTCTTCAGGGATAGAGGAATCTCATGTTGTTAATATTGGTATTCAATTTACAGAAAGGAATGATCCNCCTGTAAANGAAGANCCTATTACTTCACANATAGTNCTNCCNATTGTAAGCTTTAGCGAAGATGCATTATCACTAAATACNACAACTGGGCTATGGAATGATTTAATTGATGAAGAATGTGCTCCTCAGCCGTCAGGTATAACATATGAGTATCAATGGCAAAGAGCAGATGATACAACAGATGTGATTGTAGATATTGTAGGTGAGATTTCTTCAACATATTTTATAGGTACAGATGATGCAGACAAATATTTAAGAAGNAGAATTATTGCAACTGATGATGGATTTGGCTATTTAAATATTGATCAGGCTGATACAGCATANTCATCATTTGTAAAGATGGATAATTTAGCTCCATTTATTACTGATAATTATGAACAGCAAATTGGTTATGAAGATTCACTTTTAGTATTTCAACTNTCTGGTTATGTTGAAGANCCTGATGGGAATGACCTTACATTCTCTATAGATCAAGATATANATGCTGATAAGGGAGNTNTATCGCTCAATCAAAATACGGGAGAAATACAATTTACACCTTCAGCAAACATNAACTTCAATTCAATTCCTGGATTTGTTGAGTTTTCATATAGAGTTTCTGATTTTCAATATACATCTGCAGAAGCAGGAACTATTATAATGAGNATAAGAGCTCGTAATGATGCTCCTACATTTAGCACTTCAAATGTTAATCCAAATATTAGTGTTCAAGAAAATGCTGGATATGTAACAGAGTTTGATTGGGCAACAGCTATTGATGATGGAGATGCAGAGGTTAACCAAGTATTAGACTTTGTAATACAATCAGTATCAAATGAAGACTTATTTAATAAAGATGCAATGGGCAACTGCATTATTNAAATAGATGATGCTACAGGTGANCTTTCATTTGAATTAGCAGAGGATGCTAATGGTAGTGCAGATGTAACAATTGCATTNCAAGATAATGGGGGGATTGATAATTGGTCTGAAGATATTTCTGAGTTTGATACATCTGAAAGTTTTGTATTTACNATAGATGTTGAAGCTGTTAATAATCCTCCAACCTTTGATAAGGGAGATGATATAACAATTGATGAGGATGATGGTACTGTCAATTTCCCATGGGCAACTAATATGGATGATGGTGACCCGGAACTNGATCAATTATATCAATTTGTGACAGAGGTNCTTAATGAAGCTGATACGATGTTTACTGACTTNCCTATTATTGATGCTNATACTGGTTTATTATCATTTACNGCAGCAGAAAATATGAATGGTGAAATTTTTGTAAAAGTAGANTTGGATGATAATGGAAGTAATAATCCTGCTCCNAATTATGATATTAGTGAACCAGAAACACTTAGAATTTTTATTAANCCAATAAATGATGCCCCAANATTTTCAATCGATGCAGATGATTTAATTATAGGTGATCAAACAATTATATATGAAGATTCAGGTNCTCAAAANATTCAAGACTTTGCAAAAGAAATTAATGATGGGGANCCACTNTTNAACGGTTCTGATATTCAAGAGTTGGAGTTTGTACTTACTGATTTGAGTAACCCAAATTTATTTTCAGTTCCTCCTGCTATAGATGATAATGGTACATTGACATTTACTCCTGCTGAAAATCAAAATGGAGAATCAACGGTCACTTTCGTTTTAACTGATTTATTTGGAACTCCAAATAATGGTGTCGATGAAAGTTTACCTATAACTTTCACTATTGAAATTTTCCCATTAAACGATGCTCCTTTTTTTAATTTAAGACATGCTGGAGTGATCATTAATTCAGGAGAATTAATTCGCTTTGAAGANTTTTCAGAACCAAATACTATTTCTGTACTTCCAGAAAGATATAATACTCCAGCAGATGAAGAAAGCCCGAATCAATCGGTAATTTTNAGTATTGAACCNGATGTNGCAATAAATGCAAATGGNAAAGAATTTNTTAATGTTGGNATTGTACCAACTTCTGGAGAAATGANATTTACTATGATTCCTAATGGAAACGGTCAAGCAACTTTTACTGTTAAAGCAACTGATAATGGTCCAGGAGNAGAAACTGGAATAGGAGATNTTAATNTTCATGCAGAAACATTTACTGTGATTGTGAATCCTTTGGGTGACCANCCTGAAGTTGATTTAAATGACCCTCCAGCANTAATTGAACCTGTTGAGTTAAGAGTAGACTCTTTAATAAGTATTTACCATGGAACATGGATAGATACCACAGATACCAATATGAGTGGAACCTCTGAAATTATTGGGTATGAATATTTATGGCAGGCAGCTGATGATATTGANTCTGAAGGTTTGTATGATATAGGAACTTTTGATCCTGATAGTATAGACTATGTCATAACACAGAATGAAGCACATAAATATATTAGATCNATTGTTAGAGCAATTGATAATGGTTGGGGAGATGTGTCACTTTCTACTCTTGATGAAGATGATAGGTTTACAGACACTACTGATTGGGTGCAAGTGTTAAATACAAAACCTGTAGTAGTAGATGATTTAACATATTTTACTTGGGAAGATGTNCCTCTTACTATTGATATTATAGATGGNTTAATTAGCGATGATGTATCAGATACAACTACAGATTATGATAAAGATTTAGATTCAATTTGGATTAATAGTTATGATCTTAGTACGGCTTGGGGTCAAATAGATATTAATCCTGATGGGTCATTTTATTTTGATCCTTCACCTCTAGATCCTGATAATCCAAATCCTGATCAAAATTTTCATGCATTAAGCGATACATTTGGAATAGTCAACTTTACCTATGAATTGATAGATGAATANGGAGCTACATCAAATAGTTTAGGTCAAGTNCAAATTGAAATAGGGTCATTAAATGATGCTCCAGAATTTACAATTCAAGATCAAAATAATGGCCTTGGAAATATTATTGATACAATTGAAGTTTTAGAAGATTTTGAAGAAATCAAACTAGGTTTCTCAATTCCTGGTCACTTACCTTTAGATGAGGCACCTCCAAATCAAATAGTTCAATATTCAATTAATCCTCAAGCAGTAAATTTTGCAGATTTGATTTTAGATTCAGATAATGGTTCTATTCAAATTTTAGCCAAAGAAGATTGGAATGGGGAGCAGCTATTTACAGTTACGGCAGTAGATGATGGCCCAGGAGAAGAAACTGGCAATGGTGATGATAATGATTATGAACAAACATTTTACTTAAAAGTAGTACCTGTTAATGACGTTCCTATTTTTGAAATGCTTCCTGATACTATTGTTGTGCTTGAAGATAGAGAGGCTGATGGATTAAGAGGTCTCTTTGATACTTTAAATTGGATTGTCAGTTCTGATGTGGGTGCTATTTTAGAAGAAGATCAGGTTTTAAGTTATAATATATCATATGTTAACGATCAGGATGTTAATGGTGATACTTGGACATTTACCAATAGTCCAGAAATTATAAACGATTATGATTTAACTTTCCAAGTTTCAGATGATCATAATGGTTTGAGTGAAGTTGCAATTAGTATCCAAGATGATGGTGGTACAATGGTAGATTATCTTGATAATCCAAACTATGAGGTTGGTGTAGATGAGAGTGAGCCCCAAACTTTTTTCATTAGAGTCCTTCCTGTAAATGATGTGCCAACATTTGTTTATGGAGCTAATGATACTCTAGATGAAGATAGCGGATTGATTACATATCAAAATTGGATTACTGGTATTAGTGCAGGTCCTTCTAATGAGTCTTTTCAACATGATTCATTAGAGTTTAATATTATAGCATATGATAAATTTAATAATGAGTTGCAAGGTTTAAGTTCAGATGCTCCTAATAATATTTTATTTAAAAGTCCACCATCATTATTAATTGATTCAATCGATACAACTAAAGCTCATTTATCTTTTGAATTAAATAATAATCATAATGGATTATCGTATTTACGTTTTAATTTAAATGATAAAGGTGGAACTGATTATTCTGGTATAGAACAGTCATCAACAATTGAAAAAGAATTGTATGTAAGACAAGTCTCTGACAAATCAAAAGATTTTGTGGTTCATGCTAAAACTCATGAGTATGCAATTGATTCTACCACTTTCTTTTTAGATACAACAATGGTGGAGTATTTTAGATTGCCTTATCAAGACTTTGCACCAGACATTCAAATTCCAGAAAAAATGAGATTCGCATGGGAGAAAAATGATTCATTAGATGTAGATACTTATGCTACAACCAATTTAGATACATTATTTGAAACTTATTATAGATTAGAGATGACAACAGATAGTTCTGATTATACATATGTATTGTTTGATTTTATTAAAGGTAGTCAAGATTTGTTACTATCATATAGGGATAATTTATTTTCTAATGATACTTCTTATTTTGTTGATATAGATATGAATAGTTTGTTTCCTGCATATTTAGATACATTTGTATTTGATGCATCATGGGAAGCTGATGATACACTTTTGCCTAGATACGATACATTGATGTATATTGACACTACAGGATTTACGAATTATAAATGGAATGTAGTCGCCCAAAACTATTCAAGAGATATTTATAACCATGACATTTCTAATAAAACTATTTCCAATAGAGATTTGGTTGTTGATTTAGAGGTTCCTATTGCTAAATACTCATTTGTTGAAAATGATTTGTATAATGAATATTATGAGCTTTACTTTAAAACCTCTGAGGAGACGATTGAGAATGTTGCAAGTATTTGGATAGACTTTCCAGATTCATCGATATATAGAATTCCACATAAAATTGATGATTATTATTTTCATTTATCATCAACATTTTTTGAAACTGGTATAGTAAATTATAATTTCCAAGTTAGAGATTTGGTTGAGAATATTGGCAAATCAACTAAAACAATTGCATTTCAGTTTTTGCAAGATGATTTAGCAAAAACTATTTATTCTCCAGATGATTTATTTGCAATTCACTCTAGTCCTAATTCAGTATTAGATAAAACAGGCATTGCTTTATTCTCAGAAGATTACAATTCTAATATAGTAAATAACAACATTCAAATGAGCTCTGAATACCATGTGTTTCCTTATCAAAAAGCATTTAACCAACCGATTACTTTAGAATTTAGTAATATTAGTTTTGATGATGATTTATGGAAATATCAAATAAAAAATAAGCAAAATGAAGAATGGATAGAAATTGAATCAAGTATAAAGGATGGGAAAATATTTGCTGATGCAATGTTTGGAGGAATCTATTCTGTTTTTTATAATCCAGAGGCGAAAAATCCTGTTCCTGAAAAATTTGAATTAGTTAATTTGTATCCGAACCCATTTAATCCGACCTTGACTATACAATATAATCTAGATTCTAAGCAGAATGTGTCTATTGATATATATAATATTTTAGGTCAGAAAGTAAACAGATTATTAAATCAAGAAGTCTCAATTGGTTATCATTCGATTAACTGGAATGGTACGAATGATTCAGGGATTGCATTAGGTTCAGGAATTTATTTTGTTAAAATTTCTACCAATGATGAGTCCTACATTAGGAAGGTTACATTGCTTAAATGATAAAATCTCTAATTATATTATTTTTATTTATTTTCATGTCTTGCACTGATCAATTAGTAGAAAAGACAAGTCCTCTTGATGGAATATATTATATTTTAGATGGTTGGAAAAAATTTGAAGATGGAGATTACGATAGAGCTCATGATTTATTTTCAACGGTTTTATTGAATAATAATACACAGTATTTTAGTGATGCTTATGTTGGCTTAGCTTGGAACTCTATTTATAAAGCAAATTCAATACAAGGATTAAGTAACCTTAATAGTAGAGAGTATCAAAGAAGTATATCGAATGAATATTTTTCTCTTGCTGCGGAGTATTTTGGCAATAATAATTGTCCTAGTTCAGAATGCTCGATATTATGTCAAAATTTATTAGCAGGTCAGGCCTATAATAGTAGCTATCAAGCATTAGAGTCATCTAGAAAATTTTACGATTACGGTTTAGATTCTACATATTGGTACATGATGGTAGACCATTCAGACTCAACAATGATATACTCTCAACAGTTGTTAGGTCAGGGAATGAATGAATGTAATATTGAATACATCTTTGATCATGACACATTGATTAATCATAATACTATTAGAATATTAAGGGCTCAGACGGAGGTTAGATTAGGTAACTTTAATAATGCTGAGTTAGAGCTGTTAGAAGTGCAAGATTTAGATTGTGATTTAAATATTCAAACAGTGGTAGAGTGTTTGAATTCATTAGAATAAAATAACAAATTGTTACATAAATAAGAATAATTTAAAGTTCATTATTTAGTAATTTTATAGTGAATGATATTTGTAAATTTTTTTATATTATTTTTTATTGGCTTTTTATTTGCTTCAGAAGATTCCGAATTACCTATCGGACTATCTGCTTCTGAGCTAGATAATTTACATATTATAGACGAAATGGGTAGGAGTACTCCTCCACCTCCACCTCCAGTTAGGAATATCGCTGAATATGAACGTATGGAAGGTGTTTTGATTCGATATCCATTTGGAGTTTCTACATCATTGATTCGTGAAATGGCTGAAGATGTAACTGTATATTGCTTAGTTTCTTCAAATTTGCAAAATTCAGCATATAATTCAATGAATAATGCAAATGTAAATATGGATAATGTCGAATTTGTTTTAGGTTCAACAGATTCATATTGGACTCGAGATTATGGTCCATGGTGGGTTGTTGATGGAAATAAAGAAGTTGGAGTAGTAGATTTTACATATAATAGACCAAGGCCAAATGACAATCAGGCTCCTCAGAAAATATCAAATTATTTAAATACACCATATTATTCAACAGATTTAGAGCACTGTGGTGGCAATTATATGACTGATGGTATTGGTGGTGCTGCATCTACAACATTGGTTTACTCTGAAAATACTTATTCAAATAATCAAGTTAACAATCTGATGCAAGATTATTATGGAATTGAGACTTACCATGTTATTGAGGACCCAAATAACACGTATATTGATCATATTGACTGTTGGGGTAAATATTTATCTCCTAGTAAAATACTTATAAGATCTGTACCAATTTCTCATCCTCAATATAGTGAGATTGAAGAAGTAGTAGATTATTTTGAAAATACATATACGGGCTATGGCAATCCTTGGGAGATTTTTAGAGTCTATACCCCATCTGACCAGCCATATACGAATTCAATAATTTTAAATAATAAAGTTTTCGTCCCTATAATGAATAGCAGTTGGGACGATGATGCAATAGAGGTTTATGAACAAGCCTTACCTGGATATGAAGTTTTAGGTTTTACTGGATCTTGGCAATCTACGGATGCACTGCATTGTAGGACAAAAGGAATACCTGATCTTGAAATGCTACAAATTTTTCATAGTCCAATTCAAAATCAATCTAATCCTCAAAATTTTTATACAATTGAAGCAACTATTGATGATTTAAGTCAAACAGGGTTGGTTGATGAAGAATTGAAAGTGTATTGGTGGACTGATGATAGTAATAATATTGAAGAAATTACAATGTCAGCATGTCCAGAGGATATCCCAGATTGTTATTCGGCAAATATTCCATCTCAACCTGTAGATGCGAATATTAAATATTATATTGAGGCAATGGATAATTCTGGCAGATTAGAAACTTTACCAATGGCAGGTTACTTTAATTTCAATTCAATAGGGACTCCATCAATGCCAGGAGATGTAAATCAAGATGAGTCAGTTAACATTTTAGATATTGTTTTAACTGTAAATGGAATTTTAGGTACATCAGAATTATCAGATATAGAATTCCAATTAGCTGATATGAATGGGGATGGTGTTTTAAATATATTAGATGTTATATTAATTGCCAATGAGGCATTAAACTAATTAAAGGTTAATTATGAAAAAATATATATATATTGTTATGTTTTTAACTTTAATGTTTTCTATAGAAAATTATAAGCTCATTAAAGTATACAATCCAACAACAGAAGTAATGTATCAGCTAAATAGCTTAGGAGCTGAAATAGATCATGCTACCTATAAAAAAGGTGAATATATTGAATTTGCAGCATCAAGCAGATTTGTAGACAAAATCTCTTATCTAGATATAGAATTTGAAGTTGTTCATGAAGATTTACAAAGTTTTTATGAGTCGCGATTATATAATATTCAATCTAGAGATTTTGATTATGGATCAATGGGAGGCTATTATACACATGAAGAAATTAATGAGCATTTACAAGAAATTTCTGAAGATTATCCAACATTAGCCTCATCATTGCAAGTCATAGGACAATCGCTTGAAGGTAGAGATATATATGCGATAAAATTAAGTGATAATCCAAATGTTGATGAGAATGAACCAGAGGTTTTATATACTGGTTTGCATCATGCTAGAGAGCCAATGAGTTATATGAATTTATTTTATTATATGTATTGGTTGCTTGAAAATTATGATACAGATGATTTAGCATCAGGCATATTAGATAATAGAGAACTATGGTTTGTTCCATGTTTGAACCCTGATGGATTAGTTTACAACCAAGAATATGCACCTAATGGTGGTGGTATGCAAAGAAAGAACCATAGAGAAACATGCTCAAATAACAATAATCAAAATAATTGGGATGGTATTGATTTAAATCGAAATTATGGTTTCATGTGGGGTTATGATGATCAAGGTTCAAGCCCAGATCCATGTAATCAAACATATAGAGGTCCAAGCTCATTTTCAGAGCCTGAAACACGAGCAATAAGAGATTTTGTACTAGAACATGATTTTTTAGCAGCTTTTAATTACCATTCCTATGGGAATTTACTAATTCATCCATATGGTTATATTCCAGGGTTACTTCCTCCTGAACCAGATTTGTCAACTTTTAGAGAATATGGTAATGAAATGACCAAGTATAATAATTATTTAATGGGTACTGGAATAGAGACTGTTGGATATACAGTTAATGGAGAAGCTGATGATTGGTTTTATGGTCAAGAAAATATCTTTGCATATACACCTGAGGTTGGAAATGCAAATGATGGTTTTTGGCCTGCATCAGATCGAATTTTACCATTGGCAGAAGAAAATTTATATCCGAATCAATTTTTATCCTTGATTGTTGGTGCACATTATGAAATTCAATTGGATGGTGTAAATAATGATTCATTTGTTTCAGGAGAAGATTATTATTTATCTCTTTACATAAACAATAAGGGCTTGAGTGCATCTAATGGTGATGTATATGTAGATGTTTCATCAACATCTGACGATATTATTTTTGAAGAAAGTAATTTTATTATATCAGGAATCAATGGAAGAACTGAAATAGAACTGGATGATTTAATTCAATTCCAAATTAGTAATAATTCTAGTGATGGAATTGAACAGGTTACAGTTTCTATTTCTGATGACGATGGTATTGTAACTTCTGATTCAATCGAAATTGTTGTTGGGGAACCTATTGTATACATCAGTGAGAATTTTAATAATAATAGTGGTTGGTATGTTGGCTCTAATTCTGACGATGCTAGCAGTGGTATTTGGGAAAGAGGTATTCCTAATGCAACTTATTATGAAGGTGTAATTGTTCAGCCGGGTTATGATAGCCAAAATGATGAAGGTTCTTATTGTTTTATAACTGGTAACAATATTCAAGGAGATAATGTAGGTTATGATGATGTAGATGGTGGAAAGACTACTTTATTTTCTCCAGTATTTGATTTATCAGATTTTGAAGAATCATTTGTATCATATGAAAAGTGGTATTCTAATAATGTAGGTGACAATCCAAGCAATGATTTTTTTGAATTTCAAATATCAAATGACGGTGGAGCCAATTGGATTAATGTTGTAAGTACAAATATTACAAATAATTCTTGGGAATGGTCTTATCATTCTATAACTGATTATATATCATTAAATGATGAAGTCCAATTTAGATTTATTGCTTCAGATGAATATTTTGACGGTGACAATGGAACAGGTGGATCAATTATTGAAGCAGCGATTGATAATTTTAATATTGTAGTATTTGAATCGCAATCATGTAATGATGCAGGTGATTCAAATGGCGATGGAGTTGTCAATGTATTAGATGTGGTATTGATAATTAATCATATATTAGATGTTGAAGAATTATCTGAGCTATGTTCAGCTGACTTAAATAGTGATGAAATGATTAATGTATTAGATATTGTTTTAGTTGTTAATCTAATCTTAGATTAATATTGGGTCTTGTTGTCGTGCCTCTTTAAAACCTCGCTCTCTTAGTAAACAAGAGTCGCATTTACCACAAGCTATTGTTTCATTTTTATAGCAACTCCATGTTAATCCTAATGGGGACTTTAATTTAATTGCATTAAGTATAATATCTTTTTTTGATAANTTNATCAATGGAGTTATAATTTTTATATTTGTNTCNGGCTTNGTACCTTCATTNATAGTTTGTTCAAAAGAGTCATAAAAACTTCTTCTACAATCAGGATAACCTGAGGANTCCTCTTCTACTGCACCTATATAGATTGTTNCAGCATTAATNACCTCAGCCCAACTAGTTGCAGCTGCTAAGATATTTGCATTCCTAAANGGAACATAAGATANAGGTATATCTTNACTNTCAAGNTTTCCATCAGGNACATCAATATTTGAATCAGTAAGNCATGANCCTCCAATATTNGAAAAATAATTCATATCAATAATTAATCGTTCTTTAGCATTGAAAAAATCAGCTATTTGATTAAATGATTGTAGTTCTCTTTTTTCTGTTTTTTGACCGTAATTTATATGTAAGAAGTACAGTTCAAATTCATGTTTTTTTGCAAAAGAAGCGGTTACACAACTATCCATACCACCTGATACTAATACAATTGCTCTTTTCATACTCCTCTTTCTGNTTTATCCCAAATATGTTTATGCATTTGTAATTGAAATCGTGCATTTACATTAGAGTTNANCATCCATTTNACTACTTTTTCATACTCAATATCTCCAAATACACATGAAAATAGAATTTCACATTTATTTTCAATNTCATATTTTTCAATTTTTTTCAGNGCCCATTTAAAATCATCCTGATTTCCTATAACAAATTTTATCTCATCATTATTTGATATGTCATCAATAATACTCCATAAATTTTTGTGCTCCATGCCGCTTGAAGGACATTTNAAATCAACTATTTTTTTTACATTCTTAGATATTTTATTAATTGGTAAAGANCCACTAGTTTCTANCATGACATTGTATTTATTGTTTTCAAGTTCNGTTAACAAGTTTAGACATTCTTTTTGTAAAAGAGGTTCTCCTCCGGTAACTTCTACTAGATTNCAATCATACTTCTTGATTTTTTTAAGGATTTCTTTAACAGTAAGGTCTTCTCCATCATAAAATGCATATTCAGAATCGCAGTATGTACATCTAAGATTACAATAAGTTAGTCGTATAAAGATNCATGGTAAGCCTGATAANGAGGATTCGCCNTGAATACTATAATATATTTCATTTACTTTTAATTTTTGCATAATAAACCATTGAATTTAATAATTCTTTAANGTTTGTCACATCGTCTATTTTTTGTAATTTATAATTAATTCCAAAACATGAATTTTAAAGAGAATTTCAAATATGAGTAAATTTCCNAAATTATTTATACCNGGNCCNACACATGTATCTGATGATATTTTAAAAGTTTTATCAACACCTCAGATAGGNCACAGNACTCCTGAGATAAGTGATCTNATTTNAGAATTGAAATCAGGTTTAAAAGAAGTTTTATATACAGATAATAANATATATTTAATATCACATGCNGCAACAGGTTTNTGGGANATGGGNTTNACTAATTCTGTTCAAAAAGGTGTATTGCATGCTGTAAATGGAGCCTTTAGTTCTAAATGGTCAACAGTGCCTGNTAAATGTGGNTTGAAAAGTAAATCTATTGATTATGATTGGGGTCTTGGTGTTCAAGCTGAAGATGTAGATGAAATGCTTAAGACTGGAGATTTTGATGTTTTTGCGATGGTTCATAATGAAACATCAACAGGAGTAAAGAGCAATTTAGATGAAATATCTCAATTATTAAAATCTAAATATCCTGATGTGATTTGGTTGGTAGATGCTGTAAGCTCAATGGCTGGAATTAAAATTGAAATTGACAGATTAGGAATAGANTTTATATTTTCATCAACTCAAAAAGCATGGGGTATNCCTGCAGGATTCTCTATTTTATCAGCTTCTAATAGATTTATTGAAAAATCAAAGAATATTGANAATAAAGGATANTTCCTAGATATTTTNACATATGAAAAATATTATGAAAAAGATCAAACTCCATCTACACCATCAATACCTCATATGTTTGCATTAAAAAAAGTATTNCAAATCATTCAAGATGAAGGCTTAGATGAAAGATGGGCAAGACACCGTGAGATGTCTTCTATAACACAAGATTGGGCACTNTCGCACAACCAAACATTGTTTCCTGAACCTGGGTGTCGATCTGAAACTATAACATGTATAAATAATATCCAAAATTGGGATATTAATAAAATTAATGATAAACTNTTAAGCTTAGGATATCGAATGGATAGAGGNTATGGAAAATTAAGAGGAGATGCTTTTAGAATAGCACATATGGGTAATATTTACAAATCAGACCTTTTAGAGTATNTAGAGGATTTTGACAAGGTNTTATCAAATGTATAAAGTNTTNATTACAGATCCAATTTCTCAAAATGGTATTGANATACTAACTGNATTAGATATTGAAGTGATTNNTTTGCNNAANTCNTCTGATGANGAGCTCTATCAAATTCTTCCAGAAATTCATGGTTGGATAGTTAGAAGNGGCACTACAATAACTTCTGACTATATTCAAAAAGCTNCAAATTTNCAAATTATAGGTAGAGCNGGTGTTGGTGTAGACAATATTGATTTAGATGAATCTACTAATCATGGAATTATAGTTATGAATATGCCTGATGGAAATACTATTTCTGCAGCNGAACATACACTAGCTATGATGTCGTGCTTAAGTCGTAATATTCAGCTTGGACATATGGGACTTATGTCTGGCTCATGGGANAGNCATAAATTGGTTGGTAATGAGCTTAAAGGAAAAATTCTTGGNGTGATTGGTNTGGGTAGGATAGGTAGAGAAGTTATTAAGCGNGCACATGGCTATGATATGAATATTTTAGGNTATGATCCATATGTTAATCAAGACATGTTTGATGAAAANAAGATTAAGGTAGTAGATTTGGATTATTTAATTCAAAATAGCGACATAATNACTATTCATGTCCCTTTAATTGATTCTACAAGAGATTTATTTAATTCTAAACGATTTTCACAAATGAAAAATAATGCAAAACTTATTAATGTTGCTCGAGGTGGAATNATTAACGAGGAGGACTTGTCAGAAGCTTTGAATNATAATGTTATTGCAGGTGCTGCTATTGATGTTTTTAAAGAAGAGCCTCTGAAAAAAGATTCTCCTTTGTTGAAAGCAAAGAATATTTTATTAACACCCCATTTAGGAGCCTCCACCTTTGAAGCTAAAGAAGGTGTCTCTGTGGGAATTTGTAAGCANGTGGCAGANTTTTTGACTAAAGGAAAGTTNTCTAATCCAATTAATATGCCATTTTCAGATTTGACTAAATTAAAAATTTTAAAACCATTTTTAGATATTTCNTCATTNATGGGAAAGCTNCAATCGCAAATAGATTCATCTTCAATTAAATCAGTATCGATTGAGTGTTTTGGTGAAATAGAAGATACCAAGCCAATTGTNCTATCATTCCTAATTGGTTTATTAGAACAGACTTCTGATATTAAATTAAATTTTGTTAATTCTGGATCTATAGCAAATGATAGAGGTATTAATTTTACTCACTCATACAATTCTAAATCTGTTGCATATTCAAATTTGATTGTAAGCAAAATTATAAATAGTGAAGATAAAGAATATACTATTAGCGGATCTGTGTTTGGGAAAGGACACTTAAGATTAGTTGAAATGATGGGTTTTGAAATTGATGTTATGCCTGAAGGGAACATGCTTTTAATAGAAAACATTGATGTTCCAGGTGTAATTGGGAAAGTAGGTAAAATACTTGGAGATTCTAAAATTAATATAGCTGAATTTTTATTAAGTAGGACTAATAAGGGTGATAATGCTTTTTCAATTGTTAAAGTCGATGATAGAATATCTCAAAGTTTGATGGAATCTTTGCAAGAGTTGGATGAAATTATGAATATTATTCAATTAGAAGTATAAATGAGTGATACTTTAGATATTATTATTGAAAGGTTTAATAAATTTGGAAAAAAGGTATATGAAAAATCTGATATTTATTTTAAAAAAGCCATTTTCAAAAGTGAAGAGTATGCGGACAAAGGTATACAGCATATTGAAAATGAAAAATTAAAATGGGAATTGAAAAAAGCATATGTTGAATTGGGTAAGTATATTTACAATTTAAATGTAAATGATAATATATCTGATTATTCAGATGATGAAAATTTTATTTTATTATTAGATAAAATTAATCGTATTAAAAATATTATAGAACATAATCAAAGTAAATGAAGTTGTTTAAAGATAAGTATAAAATAATATTAATTAAAGAAAATGAGTTTGCATTACAAGAATATAGTTTTTCTTTCTTGAAGCTATTCTCTGTAATAAGTTTTTTGATGTTTTTTATTTTTATTAATATTTATTTTTTTTCAAGTGATATTCTGAATTATTTTGAATTTAAAGAAATTGAACATCATAGATCTAATAATGTCCAATTGTTAGATGTGATTGATAGCCAAAATAATCAAATAAAAAATATATCTAAATTGTTAGATTCCTTAAAGCTGCAGGAAGAAAAATTTAGAAGATTAGTGAAGCTTCCTCCAATACATAAGGAAGTTAGGGAGCTTGGAGTGGGATATGATAAAGAACAAATTCAATCATTAAATGATTTTGAATATTTAATTCCTAATAAAATTAACAATCTATCATCCATTGCAAAAAATGTAGACGACCTACATAGAATGATTAATCTAGAGATGCTCAGTTACTCTGAAATTTTAAATAAGGCTCAGATAAATGTAGATAGATTAGTGAGATATCCTGCTGTTCATCCTGTTGATTTTAAAACATGTAAAAAAACTAAATGGATAAAAGGTAAAAAAATTACGGGTGACTGTTATCAGTCGTCTTTATTTGGAAACCGTAGACATCCTGTAACTTTAAGGTGGCATCACCATGATGGAGATGATTACTCTGCAAATACGGGTACACCAGTTTTTGTTACGGCAGATGGTGAAGTGGAAAAATCTCAGTATTCAGTCACCTCAGGTAATTATGTATTAGTAAATCATGGTTATGGATATAAAACCTATTATGGACATCTTCATAAAAGATCTGTTAAAAGAGGTGATAAAATAGAGAGAGGTGATAAAGTTGGAGAAGTTGGAAATACAGGTCGGCTTACTACTGCTGAGCATTTGCATTATGAAGTTCAGTATAATAAGCAGGCAAAAAACCCAAAAGATTTTTTTTTTGACAACTCAAATGATTGGGCTAATTAAATATTAGATAAGAATGTTAGATTTTATCTAAATTATATAAAAATAGAGAAACTATAAGATTTACATGGAACAAAAAAAATATTATATAGAAACATATGGCTGTCAAATGAATGTGTATGATTCTGAATTAGTTGGTAGCATGCTTAATAAATGTGGTTATCAAATTACTGATGATATCAAATCAGCTGATGCGATTTTTTTAAATACATGTGCAATTCGTGAAAAAGCTGAAGAGACTGTGCATAACAAATTAGATAGCTTGCAATCTTTGAAAAATAATAAGCCGGAATTATTATTGGGAGTGCTAGGATGCATGGCACAGAACCTAAAAGATGTTATTCTTGATTCAAAGCCTTATGTTGATGTGGTTCTTGGGCCAGATTCATATAGAAGGATTCCAGAAATTATTACTAATCGAAATGAAAATATGAATCATTATGTTGATACTAGATTATCAAAATTTGAAGTTTACGATGACATGTTTCCTTCAAGGCGAGAAGGTGTTAATGCATGGATATCAATTATGAGAGGCTGTGATAAGTTTTGTACATTTTGTATAGTACCATTTACAAGAGGCCGAGAGAGAAGTAGGTCTATTGAAGGTATTAAAAAAGAAGCTGTCGAAGCGGTTAGACAGGGTTTTGTAGAAATTACATTACTTGGCCAAAATGTAAATTCCTATAGAACTCCTGAGGGAGATTTTTCTAATTTATTAGATGAAATTGCACAAATTGAGGGTATAAAAAGAATTCGTTACACTTCTCCTCATCCACAAGATATTGATGAGAATTTAGTTAAGGTTATGGCAAAGCATTCTAATATATGCAACAATATCCATTTGCCATTGCAAGCAGGCTCTGATAGAATATTGAAAAGAATGAATAGAACATATACAAAACAGGAATTTCTAAATTTAGTTAAAATGATTAGAAGTATTATTCCTGATTGTGAATTGTCAACGGATATTATCGTTGGTTTTCCAGGTGAAACAGAGGATGAATTTAAAGAAACTATTGAAGTGGTTAAAGCATCGTTATTCAATTCGGCATTTATGTTTAAATACTCATCAAGACCAGGCACTAAAGCAAGCCAATACTCAGATCAAATTTCAGAAGATGAAAAGCAGGCTCGACTTGAAGAGCTTATTAATGTCCAAAAAGAGACCACATTATTAAGGAATCAACGGTATATTGGTCAAACTGTAGATGTTTTGATTGAGAAAGATAGCAAAAGGTCAGAACTTCAATGGTCAGGGAGAACAGAAGGAAACATGTGGGTAGTTTTTGATAAAAGCAATTGTTCATCAATAAAAGATATAGTAAAAGTGAAAATCAATTCAACTCATGGTGTTACTTTGTTTGGTGAAATAGTAAATTCATTAGAAAGGAAAAAAAATGAAGCTGCTTAAATACTTTTTATTTGTTTCTATTTTAATAGTTAGCTTATTCTTTTTTGTTGAGTTAGATAGCATGAATGTTATTGGTGATGTTTCTAATTTAGATCCCAATTCTTCGATTAAAATTCAAATCCCATTTTTAGTTGAAAATCCAAATTTTGAAGAAGGCTTTGAAGTATGGGTAGTTCTTTTAGGCACATTGAGTTTGGGAGTGTTTGTTGGTTTTATAATGGCACTGTTCCAAATTATTTCACAAAAAAGTGATTTAATCAAAACACGATCAAAATTAAAAAGAGTTCAGTTGGAATTAGACACATTAAGGAACCAAGCAATTGATGATGATATTGAAATAATAGATATATTAGATGATGAGTCAAATAATCAGCTAGATGAATTTGAAATAAAATGACCTTGTTATATTCTACAATTATTTTAATTGTTATTGCATTAGTTGTATTCTATTATTATAATAATATTAGGCCACTATCTTCGACGAAGATAAGAGACTTGTATTTAGAGGGATTAGATTTATTAATATCTGGTCATCGTAAAAAAGCATATAAGTACTTTAAAGAAATTGTAGATCAAGACACAACCAATATAAAATCCTATATTAAAATGGGACAAATTGTTAGAGAAAGCAAAAATCCTAAGCAAGCATTGAAAATACATACAAGTATTTCTCTTAGACAAGACTTGTCTAAATATGAAAGAGTAGAATTGCATAAAAACATATCATTAGATTATTATGATTTAAAAGATATGGTTCATGCTATAGATGAGTGCTTGTATATATTAAAAATAGATAAAAAAAATGAATGGTCAATGCTGCAGTTGATTAAATATTTCATTGAGTGTGAAAACTGGGAAGATGCATCGAAATATTTAAATAAATATAATAAAATTAAAAATATTAATGATAATCATAGATTGGGATTATTTAAGATCCAGCAAGCAAGACAGTTAGTGAAAAAAAATCAATTTCAAGAAGCAAGAACTTTATATGAAAAAGCTATAGAATTATCTGAGAAATTATCTATTTCATATTATTACATAGGTAATTCTTATAGTGTTGAAAGTGACATCTTCTATAAAAAAGCTAATCAGGACAATTCCGACATTAATTCAAATGATTATAAAACCAATATGGAGAGTGCTAGGCGATCACTTGGAAAATCGATTCCAATGTGGGTTAGATATGCAAATTTAGAGCCTCAGCAATCATGGCTTGTTATTCATTTATTAAAAGATGCTTTATTTGTTTTAGATAGGTTTGATGAATTCGAACTTATTTTAAAAGATATATTGCAGGAAGCTCCTGATAACTTGGAGGTTTTAGCTGCATTAGCAGATATTCACGATCAAAGGGGGGAGACTTCAGAGGCTTTAGAATTATTAGATTCTTCTAAAAACAAAAATGAAGATTCTCTATTGGTTAAGTTGATACGGGTTAAGCTGCAAGCAAGAAAAGAGTCTGATAATTCAGAGCATATTATAAAGGAACTTGATAGTATCATACATGACCTTGTTACTGATGAGCAGTTTCAAAAAAATAGAAGAAAGTATCTTGATAAAGATTTGCTTTGGTTATATGAGAATACTAGAAAGAATTTGATTGAATGAAGCATTTCATAATACTTTTATTAATCTATATTTGTTATCCTCAGAAATCAGTTAATGAATATATTAATCAGGTAATGTCTGGACAAATATCTGAAGCTCTAGAAAATTTACCAACTTATTTATCAGAGTATCCAAATGATCCTGAAGTTTTGTATTTAAGTGCATTGTTAGAGACTGATGGGGCATTAGCAAAAGAAAAGTTTGCTCAAATATATAATAATCATCAATCTAGTGAATATGCTGATAAATCAGTAATAAAAGTTTCTGAATATTATTATACTGCAGGGCTATACCTGCAATCTGCAGAATGGTTAAAGAAAATACCTAAATATTATTCTAGGTCCGATTATTTAGATAAATCTATCAAGCTATTTATTAATTCTTTAGTAGTTGGAGGGAATATAGACTCCGCAGCATATTATGTCAAAGTTTTTAACAAGCAGTTTCCTAATATAAATCTTGAAGAAATAGTGCTAGAAGTAAAAGATGATTATGAATCAGATAAAGT
>NZVQ01000009.1 GCA_002701525.1 Fidelibacterota bacterium
TGAGCCTTGAACAGAAACAAAAGATCTTACACCCGAGTCTCCCCTTTCCAATTCTTGGCATAGCAAACCATATGCGATATGAGACATTCCTGCACAGCCATAATCTTCAGGCAAGTTCATACCTAAAAAACCTAAGTCACCGAATTTTTGAATCATATCTAATGGAAAAGAACCTTCTTCAAAATGTTTTTCTATATCAGGCATAACTTCATTAGCTACAAATTCTCTAGCTGTATGCTGAACCATTATTTCATCTTCTGTGAAATGATGCGATATATTTAAGTAATCAAGCGATTTTAATTTCATTTTTTTTCCTTCTAGTATTCTAATAAATAATTAATTTTTTCCTTAATTCTTGAAATTGGTAAATAAATATCCTTTTCAATTTTTTGAGAGAATGGAATCGGAGTATCCAATGAACCTAATCTAACAACTGGAGCATCTAATGAATCAAAAAAATGTTCTGATATGTATGATGCAATTTCTCCACCTATACCCCCTGATAAATTAGCCTCATGAAGCACAAGAACTCTATTCGTTTTTTTTATAGAATTCTCAACTAATAATTTATCCCATGGTACCAATGATCTTAAATCTATAATTTCAATATTTATCCCTTGAGCTGAATAATTAGAGGACACCTCCTCAGCCCAATATACTGCTTGTCCATATGTAATAATAGTAAGGTCATCACCCTCTTGGACAATATTTCCTACTCCTATTGGAGTTGTATAATAATTATCAGGGACATCATTAATTATACTTCTATAGAGTGCTTTATGTTCAAAAAACATAACAGGGTTAGGATCTTCTATAGATGCTAACAACAGTCCTTTTGCATCAATTGAGTTTGAAGGGTACACAATCTTTATTCCTGGATTATGAAAAAACCATGCTTCAGGACTCTGTGAATGAAAAGGGCCTGCTCCAATTCCAGCTCCACTAGGCATTCTAATAGTTATATTAATAGCTTCACCCCATCTATAATAGTTTTTAGAAATATTATTAACTATCTGATTAAATCCACAGCTGACAAAATCTGCAAACTGCATCTCTACAACAGGCTTAAATCCTTCTAAAGCTAAACCCATAGAAGCTCCTAAAACCCCTGATTCTATAATTGGAGTATTAATTACTCTAGTAGGATATTTTTCAAATAAGCCTTGTGTTACTTTAAATACTCCTCCATATTCAGCGATATCTTGCCCTAGAAGAATCACTTGCTTATCTTTATCCATTACAATAGACAATGCTTCTGAAATAGCATCTACAAATCTAAGAGAATTTGTTTTTTTTGAAGGATGAACAATACTGTTTTTATTTGTTTTATAAACATCTTCCAATTCATTTTCGATATTACTATTTAAATAATCTGCATCTATAGCAAATTGGACTGCTAAATCAATTTTCTCTTTAATTTCTTCCTCTATTATAGAGATATCTTTTTCAGATATTATTTTTTTGTTTAAAAGATACTTTTCAAATAAACCAATAGGATCTTTAGCTTCCCATTTTTTAAATAATTTTTTAGGCACATATTTTATGCCAGAAGCCTCTTCATGCCCCCTCATTCTAAATGTTACAGCTTCAATAAGAGTTGGACCTTTACCTTTTAAAGCATTCTGTTTTGCTAATTTTATGGTATTGTATACTTCTAAAACATTATTTCCATCAATTTTTTTACCTTCTATTCCATACCCTATAGCTTTATCGACTAAATCTTTACACTTATACTGCTGTGATGTTGGTGTTGACAGTCCATACCCATTATTTTCAATTAAAAAAATAACTGGGAGATTCCAAACAGCAGCTAAATTTAATGCTTCATGGAAGTCTCCTTCACTAGTTGCTCCATCTCCAATAAATGCTAATGCAATATTATTTTTTTTATTTAATTTATACGACAAACCATAACCCACTCCAACAGGTAGCATGGCTGCCAAATGAGAAATCATACCAACAATACAGTGTTCTTTAGTTCCAAAATGAAAAGTTCTATCTCTACTTTTAGTAAAACCATTTTCTTTACCCATTAATTGACACATTAATCTATTCAAATCAACTTTTCTTGTAGTAAATACTCCTAAATTTCTATGCATTGGTAAAACCACATCTTTATTATTTAGTGCTGATGTTGCTCCAACCGCAATCGCTTCTTGACCTATACCTGAGAACCACTTAGAAATCTTGCCCTGCCTCAAGAGTAACAACATCTTTTCTTCAATCATTCTAGGAAACTTTAAATCATTGTACAATTGTTTTAATTCTTTATTCGTCATTAATCTAATATTCCAACAATTCTTTTATTGCATCCTCTATCCAACTAGTTTGAACCAATATTTCATTTTCTAAAACTGGTGCATATGCAACATGACAGTCTAATGATGCGACCCTTTTAATTGGAGCATCTAAGTATTCAAAACCAACATCAGATATTTTAGCTGCGATTTCAGCACCAAATCCATTTGTCATATTATCTTCATGAACAATTAAAACTCTACTAGTTTTTTTAACTGATTGTAAAATTGTATCTAAATCCAAAGGATTAATAGTTCTTATGTCAATTATTTCTACTGATGTTTCTGTATTTCTAACTGATTCAATTGATTTTTGAACTTGAGAACCCCAAGTTACAATCGTTAAATCATTACCCTCTTGAACTATATTTGCTTTTCCGAATTCTAATAAAAAATCTGAATCCGGCTCTGGTCTAGCAGCGAATCCTTGCCTATAAAGACCTTTATGTTCCATAAAAATAACAGGATCATTCATTCTACATGCAGTTTTCAATAATCCTTTTGCATCTGCTGCATTTGATGGATAAGCAATTTTTATGCCTGGTAAATGTGCAAAATATCCATCTATACTTTGACTATGACACAATGCACCATGAATATAACCTCCCACAGGAACCCTTATAACTATTGGACAACTCCAATCACCATTAGATCTATATCTAATTGTTGATAATTCATTTCTAATTTGCATCATGGATGTCCATATATAATCTCCAAATTGGATTTCAACAACAGGCTTATATCCTACCGTAGATAAACCAATAGCAGTTCCAACTATTGATGACTCTGCCAATGGAGAATTATATACTCTGTCTACACCGTGCTTATCAGTCAAACCTCTTGTCGCCGTAAATACTCCTCCTTTTCCGCCCCCAACATCTTCTCCATAAACCATCATTTTCTTATTATAAGAAAGCTCTTCATCCAAAGCATGATTAATTGCATCTACCAATACAACCTTATCACCCACACTGTTTGGTTCAATAGATGTGTAGTTATTAATTGGATCATCATCTATATACATATTTTTCATTACATCATCAGGATCTGGATCTGATTGCTGATCTGCCCAATTTGTTTCTGAGTTAACTTGATCCAATGCTTTTGCATCTAGTTCCTCAAATTCTTCTTTATTAATAATACCCTTCAGAATACATTTTTTTGAAAAGATGATTAATGGATCTCTTTTCTTATCATTCTCAATTTCTTTTTCTGTTCTATATTTTCTATGATCGTCTGCATTTGAATGAGGAAGCAATCTTACAACATTAGATACAATTATACTTGGGCCTCTAGAAGCACGAGCTCTTTCAACTGCCTTGTTAAATGCTACATAAGTCTCAAAAAAATTTGTTCCATCAACATCATATCTCATTAAGGAATCATATCCTTGAGCAATATCATAAATAGATTCACCACTTGTTTGTTCGTTCTTAGGAACAGATATTGCAAAATTATTATCCTCTATATGGAATATAACAGGCGCTTTATCCTTGCTAGCCCAATTTAATGCTTCATGAAAATCTCCCTGGCTAGTTGTACCCTCACCGGAAGATACATATACAACACCTTTTTCATTATCTCTTTGCATTCCAAAAGCAGCTCCTACTGCCTGTAAAAATTGAGTTCCAGTAGAACTGCCTTGAGTAACTACATGTAAGTCTTTATGGCCAAAATGCTGAGGCATCTGCCTTCCTCCAGAATTCGGATCATCTTCCTTGGCTAAAAAAGATAATAAATGTTCCTTAGCTGTTATGCCCCATCCAATTGCAAATGCTTGATTTCTATAATATGGATAAGCATAATCAAATCCTGGTTTAAAATTCATCGCAGCAGCCATTTGAGCAGCTTCATGACCTGATGCTCCTATATGAAAATACCCTTTACCCTGTTTTAATAGAATCAGTTGCTTATTATCTAGACATCTTGAAAGTGTCATTTTATAATAAATATCTAATAGTTCTTTTTTTGAGAAACCATGTAATTTCATTATTACTCCTTATGCAAAATCTTGTTCTAAAATATTATTCCTGAAATATTCATTGCAATTAGTTGATACTTTATTTGCTAATTCTTTAATTGAAAATTTGACATCTAACAATTCATGTATTGATATTACACCATATTCAAAAATTCCACATGGAATAATACCATTGAAAAATTTCATATCAGGATTAAAGTTCAAGGCAAATCCATGCATTGTAGTCCATTTTGCCATTCTAACTCCAAATGCACATATTTTATCATCTTCAACCCATACACCAGTTAATTCACCTCTTCTTGATGAAGATATACCAATTTCATCTAATGTTTTGATAATCATAGCTTCTAATGAATGCATATACCATGATACACTCTTTTTATATCTTTTCAAATTAATTATTGGATAGCCCACTAATTGACCTGGCCCATGATAAGTAATGTCACCTCCTCTATCAATATTTATAACGTCTGCATCTTTAGGGTATGATGGCAACAAGTGATTACTATCTGCATTCTTACCTAAAGTATAAACATGAGGGTGCTCTAACAAAAGCAATACATCTCCTATTTTCTGAGCAACTATATTCTTATGCAACACTTTTTGTAAATTCCAAATCTTATCATATTGCTGCATCCCAAGCCAAAAACTTGAAACCTTATTAGGCGATGCTTTTCTTTCAATACAATCTAATAAATTTGATTCTTGAGATATATCATACATCATTATATATGAATCGCTTCCTTTAGTGCATCTGCAGTAGCTTCTAAAAAAGCTTCTGACAATGTTGGATGAGGATGCACTGTTAATAATATTTCATCCCAAGTAGTCTCAAGTTTGCGAGCTATTCCAGCCTCTATAATCAAATCTGTTGCTCCTGGACCTATTATGTGACAGCCTAGTAACTCTCCATATTTACTATCAAAAACAACTTTTACAAATCCTTCAGTATCACCCGTAGCCATAGCCTTTCCAAGTGCTCTAAATGGGAACTTTCCTATCTTAATTTTGTAACCTTTTTCTTTTGCCTCTTTTTCAGTCAAGCCAATAGAAGCTACCTCAGGATGACAATATGTGCATCCGGGTATATTGTCATATTCCATCCCGCTAGTTTTATATTTAGATAAATGCTCTGCCGCAACCATCCCTTCAGCAGAAGCAACATGAGCTAACCATGGAGGACCCGCGACATCTCCAATTGCATAAATATTATCTATATTGGTCTGCATATATTGATTGACATTAATTACATTATTAGAAATATCTACTCCTAACTTATCTAATCCTAAGCCTTCAGTATTACCCTTTACACCTATAGCTACCAATGCTTTATCTGCTTCAATAATATTTCCATCATTTAAATAAACTTTAACTTTTGTTTTTAAGGATTCAATTTTTTCAACCATTGTATTTGTTTTAATATTAATTTTTCTTTTTTCAAAAATTGATTTTAACTCTAAAGAAACTTCTTCATCCTCTATTGGCAAAATATTAGGAAGTGCTTCTATCACAGTAACTTCTGTACCAAAATTATTATAAAAATCTGCAAATTCTATACCTATCGCACCAGCTCCTATTATAGCTAAACTCTTAGGCTGTTCTTCAAGAGTCATGGCTTCTTTATAAGTGATAATATTTTTACCATTTGGCTCCATACCTGGAAAGTAATTAGGTCTTGCTCCAGTAGCAACAATTACATCTAAATACTCATAAACAGTCTTTTTGTTATTAAAATTAACTTCGACTTTATTATTATCCAATACTTTGGCGGTCCCTTGTATATAATCAATCTTGTTTTTTTTAAGAAGATACTCTATGCCCTTATTTAATCTTCTAGATACATCTCTAGATCTTTTAATTACTTTTTTCCAATTGATTGAATAATCTTTAATGTCAATTCCATATTTACTTGCATTTTTTATGTATGTTAAAACTTCTGAATTTTTAAGTAATGACTTTGTTGGTATACAGCCCCAATTTAGGCAAATGCCTCCTAAATGCTCTTTTTCCACAACAGCCACTCTCTTTCCTAACTGAGCAGCTCTAATTGCCGCAACATAACCACCTGGCCCACCACCAATAACTATAACATCAAATTTATCCATTACAATTTCCCTACAGATATAATATTTAAAAATTCTTTTCTCGTTTTCTCATCTTCTCTAAAAAGTCCTGTCATGGACGAGGTTGTAGTGTAAGCATTTTGCTTCTCGACCCCTCGCATCTGCATACACATATGATTAGCCTCTATAACTACAGCCACCCCTCTAGGAGACAGAACCTCATTTAATGTCTTAGCAATTTGCTGTGTCATACGCTCTTGAACTTGAAGTCTCCGAGCAAATACATCAACAATACGAGGAATTTTTGATAAACCCACGACCTTACCATTAGGTATATATGCTACATGAGCTTTTCCAAAAAATGGTATTAAATGATGCTCACAAACACTATAAAAATCAATATTATTAATAACAACCATTTCATCACATGTTTCATTAAAAATTGCATCATTAATAACAGTATCAATATTAGCTCTATAACCGCTAGTTAAAAACTCCCATGATTTAGCAACACGTTTAGGAGTCCTAAGCAAGCCTTCTCTCTTTGGGTCCTCTCCAATTTCAGACAATAACTTCTCAATTACTAATTCAAGTTTTTTTTGTTGATCACTCATTCTTCTCCTTCTGGACCATAATATTCTGTAAAAATAGTAGGGGTCTCCCTAAGCTTAATAGAATGCAAATGCGCTGGAACAGGAATCTTATCTGCAATTTGTTCCCATATAAAAACAACAATATTTTCTGTTGAGGGCTGCTTCTCGCTAAACCAATCAATATCTTGATCTATATGAGAATGATCTAGTTTGCTAATTACATATTCATCCACAATTTTATTCAAGTCCATAATATTAATTATAAAACCCGAATCTTGATTAATTGGACCTCCTATGGTTATATCCAACTCGTAATTATGACCATGCAACCTAACATCTTCTTGGAAAATTGATATATTTTTATTTTCATCCCAATTAGGATTCCAATACTTATGGGCAGCACAGAATTTATATTGTTTTGTTATTAATGGCATCTTTATATAGTTGTATTATGCAATCATATTATAGCTCAGTAATTTACGAACTTTTACTATTCTATTAAAATAAATAGAATATATAATGTTGTGCTTTATTTAATATATTAAATGATAAACCGATTATTGCTGCACGGTTTGCACGATTTAATTTAATAATTATTTAAATATATAAAAAATATTAAATCTGCTTTTTAAGAATATCCAATAAATTCGAAGAAAAATTCACCTTAGTCAACACAATAAGACAGCCTGCTTTTTTCGCATTCAGTATAATGGAGCTTCGCGGTTCTGCAACTGCCCCTATAACCATGCATTTTGAACTATAATCTTTACATTTTTGAATAGCATGATCTTCATCTATATCCACAACAACACAGTCCAACCCTTTAGAAACATCATTAAATTGGTCAATGAAGTGAATTTTATAATCATTATCATAGGACATTATTGCTAATTGATGACACAATCTCACATCCTCACTTATAATACCCAGCTTCATTAAAGCGAAACCTCGAGCCTAGGTATTCTATCCCAATCAATTTTTTTTCCATCTTCTATAGACTGAATAGATAGTCGTGTTGATTTAATAATCAAATCCACATCCAAACCTCTATTAGAAGGAGAAAATGCCTGCATTTTATTAAGAGATTTATTTAATAAACTAAATGCACCTTTTAAATTACCTGTCGACCAATGATAGTATCCTACAGTAAGCTGAATCAAGCCCTGAATAAACTTCTTATCAATCAAATGATACTCTAACCATAATTCTTCCCAATACTCATGAGCATCATAAAATTGTTTATGATTGAAAAACTTCAAACCCAATTCAAACAACTCCTGCTTTTTCACATCATTCATGAATAGAAACCTTTTCAATTACTTTATAATACTTACCATCTTCTTTAATCTTAACAGCTATTGTTTCAGGATCATGATAAAAGAAAAGCCACCAATTATTACTAGAGGCAAGGTTTAAAAATTCTGTCTTCTCCTTTAGTGTAAGGTCAGCATTTAAATCATATCCCATTATCCAAGGAAGTCTTAAATGAGATTCTAAAGGAATTAAATCAGAACAAAAAACTAATGTTTCATCATCGCTATCTATTTTTATTAACTGCTGGCCCTTTGTGTGCCCATTCACTACATATGTTGATATACCAGGCAAAATCTCTGAATTGTCTAATACAAATTCAAATAAACCCTTACCATGAACAGGAACATAGTTTTCCTTTAAATAACTCGCCCTATCTCTTGGATTAGGATTTATTCCTGCATCCCAATTTTCTCTCGAAATATAATGTTTTGCATTAGGAAAAACTGGCTTCGCCTGACCATCGGAATCGATTTTCACAATCCCTCCTGCATGATCAAAATGAAGATGGGTGAGCAGTATATGTGTTATATCTTTATGGCTATAACCGCTATTACTTAAAGCATCGCATAAAGGCTCTTTGGATTGGGAAATGCTGAACATTTTGGAAAATTTAGAATCAAATTTATTTCCTATCCCAGATTCAATTAAAACTCTACTCTCTCCATTGTCAAGAAGCAAGCATCTAAGAGCTAGCTTAATTCTGTTTTTGTCATCTGGAACATTTGTTTTCTCCCATAGCACCTTAGGCACCGAGCCCATCATTGCTCCACCATCAAGCCAAAAATTGCCTGTTTCAAGAGGTGTAATTTTCCAATTACCAATTTTCTTTAACATATAAACCTCCCAACACAACTTGATTTATTATATTTGCGATTTCACTATCGTAATCATTAGAATTTTTCAAAACCATTCTGCAGGCATCCAAGAATAAGACAAGCTCTTTTGTTATCTTATCAAAATCTAAATTGTTCAAGTAGTCTAACAGTGCATATCTGCCTTTGGTCAATACATCTATCTCAATAGAACAAGAATTTTTAATATCAAAAAAAATATCTTTTAAATTACAATTTGATAAATTTTCATTTATACGAACACTTCTTGTGAGCAGTGTTGATTTTATACTTTCTATAACAATAGAGTTGTCGATTTTAAGCATAGCCCCATCGCTGCCAAATTGATTCTTCAATAAGGATTGTACAGATAAGAATAACAGCTGATATGAAAACTTGTTTTTCATGAAGATATTAATTCTATATGCCGACCAAATAAACGATAACGCCCTCCTATTATGAAGCGACGAAAACTCTATTAAATATTCAAATATTTGATTTCCATCTGATACTAAACATAAATCTTGAAGCTCTCTTATGCAACTTTCATGGTCCTCTGATAAAATATATTTTCCAAGATAAGATAATACTATAGTTTCTTTAGGCTTTTTAATAGAATATTTAAAATAATCTTCTGATAAGCGATTTATACCGTTTGAGTACTCCTCTCCCCATTGAATCAACTTCTCATTAGGACTATCCATATCTATCCCAATTATTGATTTCAGAGATTGAATAACCCTAATAGGATGCAAATTATTCAGTACATATCCTGTATCTGCATATATAACCTTTTCTAATTGCTTATCAATTATAATTTTCGCTTCGTCTATATTCATAATTAGAATCCACTTATTCTTAACTAAATATTAAGGTAAAATTCTCGTAAATTTACAATAATTAAATATAGCAAGCATATGGCTCAATCTGGAATTCACGCATTAAGTAGTATTTTTATATCAAAAATTTTTAAGCATAAAAGATGGTTTGTTTCATCCTTTATATTTGGAGCCATGCTACCCGATATAGATATTTTAATATCTGCCATTACATTCTTACTCGGAACAAATATTTATGATTCAATATCAGTTCATCAAACATTCACACATAGCATTTTCACAACTATAATAATTTATCTTATTTTTTTATCGATTGCAGAGATAACTTCAAAACATAAATTTAAAAAAATTGGTCAAGGACTATGTCTAGGAATAACATCACACATTATACTAGATGTTTTTTTATGGTTTGAACCAATTAGCTTATTATGGCCAGTGCAACCATATCTAATACAGCCTACTGATATATGGAAAAATACGATATTAGATAATGAACAATTTATAAAAAAACTGTTGCTTGCCTTCGAGTTCCTATTTTTTAGAGTGTACGGATGGATCTTAATAAACAAAACAATTCAAACTAGCAATATTCAAAGTTTCAGTTGGTTTATAAAGTATATTTCGAAGTGGATAAAAATTGAATTTACTCTATTCTTAATTTTCATTTTATTAATCTATTTAAACATTGATATTAACACATATATAATATTTTTTGCTACAATGTATATTCCTTCTTTGATTATGGCACTAATATCTACATATATTTTGAGGGATGTTTTTAATGATTAATCAACAAACTCAAGAATATTAATTATGCAATTCGATTGGCTAGATATACCTTTAAAATTTTTCACTTACTCTTCAATACAAGTTAAAATCATGGCTTCTTTAATGGCAGCTTTAATTTTCTTTATCATTAGAAAATTAATTCAAAAATATGCTGTTAACAATATTAAAGATATAAAAATTCGTTATAGATCACAGAAAATACTATCATATACGACATTCACACTTTCAGCTGTTATTGTAGGTCAAATATGGTTCAAAGGGATACAGTCAATAACAACTTACTTAGGGTTACTATCTGCAGGCATCGCCATTGCACTAAAAGACCCTTTAGTTAATTTGATTGGTTGGCAGTACATATTATGGAGAAGACCATTTGATGCAGGAGATCGTGTAGAGATAGGAGAAAAAGCAGGAGATGTAATAGATATCACTCCTTTTAATTTTACGATGATGGAAATAGGAAATTGGGTAGGTGCAGATGAAAGCACCGGAAGAATATTGCATGTGCCGAATGGCCAAGTATTCACACAGTATCTTGCAAATTATGGTAAAGGATTTAAATATATTTGGAATGAAATCGCAATATTAATAACATTTGAAAGCGATTGGGCTAAAGCTAAATCTATCCTTGAAGAGATATCAAGCAAGCGAGCAGCACACTTAAGCAAACCTGCTGAAAAAAAAGTAATTGAAGCTTCTAAAAAATTCATGATCACAGATCAAAAATTAGAGCCTAAAGTCTTTACGAAAATATGTGATAGCGGGATAGAATTTACAATTCGATATCTTTGCACTCCGATGAGAAGACGAAGATCTGAACAACATATGTGGGAAGATATTTTAACTGAATTTGCTAAATTTGACGAGATAGATTTTGCCTATCCTACAATTAGACGCTTCATAGCTACAGAAGAGGGAAAAACACTTCTCAAAAAAAATCGTATTCCTGAAGATGATATGTAAATATGAAATTAGTATGTTATAAATATCAAGATAAACATGGCTGTGGATATGTAGAAGATGACAAGGTCATTTCTCTATTTATGGGTAGTTTGCAGTCCGTAAATTCATTTTTAATTAATCTCATAGGCAATAAAATAGAGAAAAATATTATTGCTGAATTAAGCCTTGATGACATAACACTAATTGCGCCTATACCTATTCCTAATTCATTTAGAGATGCATATGCTTTTAGACAGCATGTAGAGGCCGGAAGAAAAAATAGAGGACTCAAAATGATTCCTGAATATGATGAATTTCCTGTATTCTATTTTTCTAATCACAATTCAATAACTGGACCTGGGATTGTAAATGTACATAAAGATCACTTGAATCAATTAGATTTTGAACTTGAAATTGCAATTGTTATTGGAAAAGAAGGTATTAATATCAAATCATCTAATGCACATGATTATATTTTTGGATATACTATCATGAATGATTGGAGTGCCCGTGCATTGCAAATGAAAGAAATGAAATTGAATTTAGGTCCTGCAAAAGGTAAAGATTTTGCAACCTCTATTGGCCCTCACATTACTACTAGTGAAGAACTAGAAAAATTCATGATTAATAATAAATATAATATTCCTCTTTCTGCTACAGTCAATGGAATAGAAGTCTCAAGTGATAATTTGCAAAATATGACATGGTCATTTGCTGAAATTATTGAAAGAGCATCATATGGAACATCTTTATACCCTGGAGACCTTATTGGTAGTGGCACATGTGGTACAGGTTGTTTCCTTGAACTAAACGGCACTTCCAATAATAATCAGTGGTTGCAAGATGGAGATATCGTTGAAATTGATGCGGGAATACTTGGAAAACTTCTAAATCAAATCAAACTAATCAAATAATAATCTAAATTCATAATTATGAATCGTATTGAAAAAGCAGAAAAAATTGGACAAATATTAGATAGACTCTACCCAACTACTCCTGTGCCCCTTAATCATTCTAGTGCATATACATTGCTAGTAGCTGTTATGCTTTCTGCTCAAACTACGGATAAGAAGGTTAACCAAGTAACTCCTCATTTATTTAAACATGCTGATACTCCAAAAAAAATGGTATCATTAGATGTTGATTTTATTCAAAAGACTATTCAAGAAATTGGTTTAGCTCCAACTAAAGCAAGAAATCTACACAAAATGGCTCAACAGCTAATTGATGGTGGAGGAATGAAAGCCGATTGGGATTATCTTGAAAGNTTAGCTGGAGTAGGCCATAAGACAGCAAGNGTTGTCATGGCTCAATGGTATAATATTCCAGCATTCCCTGTTGATACTCATATACACCGATCAGCTGCAAGGTGGGGNTTATCAAAAGCAAAAAATGTTGAAATGACAGAAAAAGATNTGAAAATCCTATGGAANAAGCAAGATTGGAATAAACGACACCTGCAAATAATTTTTTTTGGAAGAGAGTATTGCCCNGCNANNAATCACNACCTNAGNNAATGTNTAATTTGTTCATGGGCAGCATCTAAAAAACGAATTAAANAAGANCAAAGNAAATGATAAANAATATTAAAGGCATCCTTTTTGATATGGANGGTACAGTNCTAGANTCTGAAGGATTATTTGATGAATCTCAATTNCTATTGCTANAAGAATATTCTATCNATGCATCCATATGTGATTTAGAAGAATTTAAGGGNATGTCATATAAGGATTTCTATCCTTTATTTATGAAAAAATTCAATATTGATAGCGANATAGATACTATTAGACTAAAACTTAGAACANATCTTCACCAATCAATGAAAAATAATTTGAAGTTTATTNATGGATTTGAGCANTTCTATAACANCTTTATCAAANATANCGAANTAAAAGTGGGACTAGTAACTAACACTACTAGACTCACATATGAAAAAATACGNACATATATTAATATTGANNACTATTTTTCATTTGTTCTTACTGTNAATGAATCTANAAAACCNAAGCCTTCNCCTNTCCCTTATATTCAAGCCATGGATTCATTATCGTTAGATGTAAAAGAAACACTTATTATTGAAGACTCTAAAACAGGACTTNAATCTGCAATTAANTCAAAAGCTAAGGTTNTTGGAATAACAACATCATTAACCGATAGTCAAATAAAAAATATTGANANCAATATAATAGTTGNTAANTCATATNGCGATATTNGCATGCTACTTAAANCTTAAGAAAATAAATATTAATGGNAANCAAANTAAATACATTAAAATACCATAAACTCCAGAACTTAGACTCAATATAGATATNCCNGTACCTAATGGCATAANAATATTNCCTATTGTGATACCTACAGTCGCATTCTGAATTCCAGATTCTACNGCAATAGTAATTGAATTAGATTTTTCAANCCTAAATAACTGCGAACTATTATAGCTGATAATTAACATTATAAGAATCAGTGTAATAATAGANGGNCCTANCACATTTANATTATTTANAAATGTTTGCCACTCACTAGCCAATGCACCAATTACAATTATAATAAATAATACAGTTGAAATTTTATTAGCAGTTGGATTNAANGATTGAGNAAANTGATTATACTGAGTATTAACATANANGCCTAAACATACAGGTNCTGTTGTTATAATAAACATTGTNAGACCTAAATCAANCATNTTGATTACAGGTGCATCAGAACCCATAAAGTGNTCTATAGAAAAACCTACAATTAAAGGCAATGTGATNACAGTCAATATGCTAACGATNGCAGTAAAAGATATAGATAAAGCTGTATTTCCATTAACAAACTTTGTAATCATATTAGAAGTCACACCTCCAGGACANCAAGCAAGTATCATTAGNCCAACAGCCATTTCATTAGACAATGAAAAAAATGAGGCGATAAAAAATGCTACAAATGGCAAAATAATCATTTGGTTAAAAACACCAATCAAGAATGCTTTAGGTTCATATAATACATTTTTAAAATCTGAGATAGTTAAGCCAAGACCTAATGTGAACATTATAAAAATAAGAGATAGAGGTAATAAAATATCAATAACCATTATATTTCCATTCTTAAATTATTTTTGCGAGTAATTTGGGTTCCAAAGATTTTCTTCACATCCTTCTATATGATTAGCCCANCTACTCCAAACNAACAAAGCATCAGATAAACGATTTAGATAACGAATCACATTTGGCTCTAATTCAGTANTNTTAGANAATGNAACACATCTTCTCTCAGCTTTTCTACATACTGTTCTAGCTTTATGAAGCCAAATNTTAANACTTGAACCTCCAGGNAAAACAAANGANCTTAANATTGGCAAACTTTGATTAAACTTNTCCAATTCNTTTTCTAATCTTNTAATATCTTCATCTCTAATACAAGGCATATTATCATTTAAATCTTCAGGCAATGTAGCAAGTGTAGTNCCTACATTAAACAATTCATGNTGAANCCTATANAGTATATCAGATATNCATTTTAAATCATTNTATTTATCTATCTTAGAATCAACCTCATNTTTACANCCACCAATAATTGCATTTAATTCGTCGANTTCTCCATAAGCCTCTATTCGAACATTATCTTTAAAAACCTNCTGNCCTCCTACTAAGCTTGTAGACCCTGAATCTCCAACTCTTGTATAAACTTTATTAATTGTAATATTNGGNTCATTAAATTTTTTATCACTCATTACTACTCCTCTTTGGAGATAATTTTAATTTATTTTTTGAATGCACTNCCACTTGATCGTAATTCCATAACATAGGAATATAATCCCCTTCTAACCACATAGGAGCTAAATCATCAAAATGCTCACTCCCAACAACTCCTATCTGACCTGGAGGTGAAATTACAAATGAATTGTCCCATTTTCCTACATCCATTATTAATCTAAGAGCAGGGCACCATTCGGTCGCATGGTAAGGACTTGATGGATTATATGCTGTTTGAAATACCGTATCCGTATCTCCACCAACTGAAAAAGGACCAATNTTAAATATCCTATCTAAAGGTTTTTTTACTGACATACCATGCCTGAATGTTACTTTATGAATATTNCCCCACTCCCAATCACTTTCACTATCAAATTTTTCATTTAACCAATTATAAGTACTAATCATGGAATCTTCTAATAACTTAACAACTTCTTTATCTGAACTTAACCATAATGAATTAGGGTTTTGCAAAATTTGAAATAATGCTTCTGTAGTATGTCCCAATAATTCACTAGTTGGNAANAGTAGNGGATGNTTTCCTTCTCCCATAAATTCATCTGTGAGTTTTTTACCTAAATCATCTTCTACTAATTTTCTAACAACTGTATACATTAATACTTGGTAAATAATTGCTTCTTTTGATGATTTATCTAATTTAAAATCCCAATTAAGCAATTTGTCAATTATAAATTGCACATTAGGTTTTGCTGTTCTAAATCCCTTAATCATGCCATTAACAAACTTTTCTGCTGGAATCGAGAATGTATCAAGATGAAGTTTTTTAGACATTTCTATAGATATTTTTGGAGATGATGAAAATAATGATTCTATCCTATTAGCACGATAACCATTCATAAACGAATTGCCCAAGAAATATGGATAACTATCATTAATAATCTTATTATTACAAGAAATTATGTAACCTCTATCTGGATTTAATAATCTTGGCATTTGATCTATCGGGATTATATCATCCCAATCAAATTCACCTCTAGATCCATCTACTGGAAGTTGCCCATCTCCTTTTAGGCGAATAGGTACATCTCCAGTTATAAAAAGACCAATGTTACCCTCTATATCTGCATATACAATATTTAATTGTGGACCATTTATAGATTCTATTGCCATGGAAAAATCATCATAATCTAAGGCTGAGTTCATTCTTAAAATGCCATCTGAAACTTTTAAAATACTCAAAGATTTTGAACACAAGGATAAACATCTAGAATTTTCATCCAATACTTTACTTATAACTGGACCATGAACTGAGTACTTCACATTTTCAATATGAGGTCTTGATTTATCTTTTATATAAATTTTTTCTTCTATAGTTTCGAATGTACGCTTGCTATCCTTATAAAAATATCGATTTGAATCAGCGGGGTCTATCTTTTCAATAAATATATCTTCAACATCTGTATAGGCAATTGTTATACCCCAAGCAATATTTTGGTTATGCCCAATCATTACACCTAAGACCCCTGGTAACGATGCTCCTGTAACTTCTAATCCTTCATCTGATTTTAAATGATTCAAATACCACACATTTGGATTTGATAGTACTAAATGAGTATCATTAGCTAAAATAGGCCTACCCGTATTGGACATTTTTGGAGAAATAGCCCATGCATTAGAACCTCTACCTCCACCATCCATATCTTTACCTAGAAATGGACCCGCGACAGAATCAAACATTTCATCTGGAGTCAAGTTTTTCATTTCCAATCCATCTGGCAATTCTATTGGATTATCATTTGGATATATAATAGATAATTCCATGGCTTTTTGAATACCAACTTTGTCAATTATCTTTTGCCGAGTAATCGAACCTGACCATCCATGGGATAAAGTCCATGACATCACTCGTCCCCAACCTAAAGAATCAGTAGGAGTCCACATTTCAGGTTTTACTTTAGCAAGTTTAAATTCAATTGGCAGCTTTCCATTTTTAAAAAAAGCATTTACACCATCGGAATAACAATTTAAATACTCTTTTGTTTCATCGCTTGCCACCTCATAATCTTTTTTTGCAAGCCTATTAAATCCTAATGTTCGAATCAATCGGTCTGTATCTAATGCAATATCACCAAATAGTTCTGATACTCTACCCATCGCTACTCTACGATTCATTTCCATTTGCCAAGATCTATCTCTTGCATGGACAAACCCCTGTGCAAACATTAAATCTTGGTTATTTCGCGCATAAATATGAGATACACCCCACTTATCTCTATGGATTACAACTTCTTCTTTTACACCTGTTATCTCTAATGTGGTATTATAGAATTCCTTTGACAGTGTTCTTTGGTTATATGCAATAAATAGCCACTTAAGAACAGATGCAAACATTATTATTCATCATCCTTGTCAAAGTCTAAAGACAGTGAATTAACACAGTATCTCATGCCTGTGGGATTAGGACCATCAGGGAACACATGTCCTAAATGAGCATCACATTTTGAACATTTAATTTCTACACGCTTCATACCAAGGCTATTATCTTCTATTTCTTTTATTGCAGATTTATCAATAGCATCATAAAAACTAGGCCAACCTGAACCGGAATCATATTTTGTTGAAGAAGAAAACAATACAGCATCGCAACAAACACATTTATATACACCCTCTTCTTTATGATTGTAATATTTGCCTGAAAATGGAGGCTCTGTACCACATTGACGAGTGACTCTATATTCTTCATCCGTAAGCTGACTTTTCCATTTATCATCTGAAGTCATTAAAAAATCCTTATTAATTATATTCCAATTTAAAAATGAAAATAGAATAAAATAAACAATTAAAATTCCCATCCCTCAAGGCCCTTTATTGATTTAAATTATTATTTATATGTTAATTGCGATGTTTAACTAAAGTATCACTTTATACTATTCAATTATAGAAAATACAAGGCTTATAATATCTAATATATCTATAATATCATCACTATTAATGTCTGACTCGCACATTAATAGATGTGCATCCATTACTATATTAACAAGCTGCAGAACATCTAAAACATCTAAAGTACCATCCTGATTTAGATCTCCTTTATTACAAAGTTCAAAGATTAAACTATATAAACCTCCCGTATGAAGCCCTAACATAATATTACTAGTACCATTATACAAAGTGCCCTCTGCTAGATTTATATATGTTCCATAAAAATCTAATTCAACATCTCTCATTTGGAAAGATAAATCGCCTTGATTTTCATAGATTTTTATACCATCAAAAGCAGTTCCAATTAATAGATCTAAATCTTGATCATTATCTATATCAAAGAGCTCTGGTGCAGTATATGAGTAAGGGGTTTCTATCAAGTTGAATTGCAATGAAAATTCAACATTCTCACTATCAATTCTTTCAAAATACAATATATCTCCATTACTTTCACCGACAATCAAATCTAAGTCACCATCACCATCAATATCTCCAAGTTCTGGAGTTGATGTTCCTGATAAATCAACATTAGGTATATCCTCTAAAAAAGAAAATGACTCATCTCCATTGTTTATAAAAATTTTAATAAACCCATTTGCATTCCCTACTACTGCATCTGGTAATGAATCAGAGTTCAAATCTCCAAATACAATAGATAAATCAGTGCCTAAATCAGTTCCTAAAAACTCTGTAGTTTCAAGCTCAAAAATAGGATAATTTTCATCCCCTAAGTTTCTATAAAAATATATTCTCCCCGTCCATGGATTTTCTGATGGATCAACCATTGTACCTATAAATAAATCATCATCTCCATCACTGTCAATATCATATATTTCTGGAGTAGAATTTAATAATACATCTATACCATCTAAAAAATTATCTGTTCTATACTCATAATAAGGACTATTAGCTGAACCAATATTTTCATAATAAATAAAATTATTAATCCATTGACTACCATAGGCACCAGAGAGCACTGATGCAAAAAGGTCTAAATCACCATCACCATCAATATCTGTAAAGCTTGGCATATTTTGACCGGTTGTTAAAATCGGATCATTTTGAGGAAATTGCTGTGTAACATTTTCAATATTCATTAATGGACTGCTAGCTGTACCAATATTCCATATAATATACATACTCTGCTGAAAATAATCCCCCCAACTTAAATCAAGATCAAAATCACCATCTAAATCAATAAATTTGATAGCACTTGCTCCATGACGCAAGGATGGACCTATTATTGATATTTCCTGCCAATAATTTGTTATAAATGTGTACTGAGGAACATTTTGATTCAAGCCTATATTTTCATAAAAGTTTACAGTTCCTACATAGTTACCTGTAAAAAAATCTAAATCACCATCATTATCAATATCTGCAAATGTAGGTGTCATTACAGGGTCACTTAAAACTGATAAATTTTCAACATATTCCATAATACCACTATTATTCACATAATAGGATGCTTGTTGTGCATTTGCTTGACTCTGAGTGACAATATCTAAATCCTCATCATTGTCAAAATCAGCAATATGAAACCATCCCCCTGCATAAATTCCGAACATATTAGAATTCCTAATGATAAATTCAAATTCATCATCAGTTGAAATGTTTTCCATATATCGAATATATCCATCTTGATCTAAAATAAACAAATCATCATCATTATCATCATCCCAATCAATCCATTGAACCCTTGGCTTATTTAATCCTCCAGAAAATGGATGATTAAGCAACTCTGAATCATGGAATACATCTATTGAATTATCGTCAAACAGTAATTGAAATGAAAATAATGAAGATAAAAATATGAAAATTATGATATTCATTTAAAATACCCATTTATTCAAGGATAAGATTGATTAATCCAACAATATCTAAAACATTAACAATATCATCTTGATTTATATCTGCAGCACAAAGCTCTTCTTGCGATGGATTAAAATTATCTAATACAATATTTACAACAATAACAACATCTAGCACATTTAACTCTTGGTCACCATTTAAATCACCAAAATCACACGCATCATCATTCAATATAATACTTTGTATAAAAACATCATCAATAGCCGCTTCTACTAAAGAGCCACCACTACTATTGTCACCATCGTTGAATACATCTTCTGCTATGAATCGAAGCTGCATTTGATTAGTAAAAGTAATATAATCGGAAAGTATGTACCTTTGCCTCATCCATGAAGCATTAGAAAGTGTTGTGCTTTCAATAGAAACCCAAGAATTACCTGAATCATTAGATATCTCTACTTTCCAGTAATCGCTAGATGGATTATCGCCAGCATTATTTGTATACCATCTCCAATATGTCAAAAGAACCTCATCAGTATTGCTTAAATCAAACACAGGAGAAAACAATGTAGTCTCTCCTCCATCAACATCATCTGCACCAACATTGTTAGGATCATTTAAATTGCCAGTCACAAAACAATTAACACCATTAATAGTATGGTCGCTGTCTGTTTGTACTAAAGCTCCTTCCCAATATGTTGGATTAGGTTCTCCCCACTCCCATATACCAGCAGATGCATTATCTCCGCTCCATCCCGCTTGCCAATTTTGATCTGTTCCTTCAAAATCGTAAACATATAAATCATCTAAATCACCATAGNNAAACATAAGATACCCTTCTTCAGGNTACCTCGCATACTCATTGTTTGAATCTTCAGCATATATGGCATATTCTAATACTGTAGGGCTATCTCCAAAATCTATACTAGCCCTATAATTATTTTCAGAAAATGAGCTCATAGGATACAATTGACAATCATTTAAATCGCATACTTCTACGTCTACATTTACAAGCTCATATCCTACAGAGTACACCTCTGCTTCAATGTCAAATAAACCTGCAGGCTGATCGTCNAATGCATCATGAAGAATTGAAACTCCTCCAAATTTCAAAACATATAAACCTGATTCAATATCACTAGATATAATATTACCACTTGGAAGGTCTACATATGTCCCCCAGTTTCCTACATATAATCCTTCAATTTCACTAGTATCATAATATCCAACTTCAATTGGATTTTCNGGATCAGAGATATCAAGAAAACGAGTTCCATCAGCATAATGAGATACAATTAACATATTAGGATTATTTTCTTGTATATATAAGTTGTGTGCACTGTGAGTTTCCCAACCCGGTGTATAATANTCATTTACAAGGTTAATATTATTATAATCTGAAATATCCCATATCTTGACATGCCCACCTAATGATTCATCTCCAGTTATTAGATATTGTTCATCAAAAGTAACAGCACAATCATGAGTACTAATTTCTCCACCACCTGTATTATATGTAGCAAGTGTGTAAGGATTAGACTTATCCGAAACATCGATAATATAAAAATATCCTACGTAAATTGATGCACAATATATTTTATTATTNTACACTTCAATGTCATGACAGTAGCCNCTCGTAGATGTTTGATTTCCTTGCAAATCCCAAGTACCTACAAGCAAAGGACTNCTAGGGTATGCTAAATCATAAATCCATATATCATGTCCATCAGCACCTACTATATAAAGATAACCATCTTCATCAATATGAATGTTATGGCTATTATCAACATCTGTAATTGTATTAACCAATGTAGGACTATCTAAATTATCAACATTCACCACTTTAATTCCATCATCCGCTTCAGTACCTATATATACATGCCTATTCCAATATTTCAAATCTCTCCAAATACTAGTTCCTCCTGAAATTCTATCAATCTCATATGGATTATAAGGATCTGTAACATCTATAAATACAGCTGCATTTTGAAGTCCCATTACAGCAATCTCTCTTCCATCTTGATAAAAACCTGTAATATCAGAACTTTCTTGCCCAAATGATAGGTTGCTTAACATCTGAACATTGTAACCTTGCATATAGGCCATTGATATTAAAAATATTAAAATTACTCTTCTGAAAAACATTTTTTACTCCAGTATTATATTTATTAATAGTATTATATCTAATATATCAACAACATCATCATTGTTGATATTTGCTAAATCATATTGCTCTTCTAAAATATCTCCATTAACTATGTAGTTAACTAAAATCATTATATCAAGTATATCTGCAATATTATCATTATTAACATCTCCATATATATTTGGGTCTGACCAATTCTCTAATGTAAAATCAACTACATATAGCCCTGTTCTTCTATCTGAGACAATAATCTTATCAGATTCAAAGTATGGAAAAACTCCCCATGCCCCATCATACAACGATGGTGAACTGAAATTGAAAGTGTCATAATATCCTGCGGTATACATATTTGAAGGATCTTCCACATTTACAATTTGAACCCCCCAAGCATAATAGCTAGCAATAATATATCCATTTTTATAAAATATATTATGNGCAGACCAATCTTCTCCATCTTCAGGAAACCACTCATCTAAAAAATTGACATTGTCAATATCAGATACATCCCAGGATAATATATGTCCAGATGAAGTCTCTGATGCTGTAAACAATNTATTTCCATCATCTGACACCCAACATGCATGAGAATTTGGAATGCCACCCCACTGTGTAATCAGCTGTGGGCTAGTTTTATCTGAAACATCAAACACATATACTTCATCAGTATATATCATAGAAGCATATAATCTATCTTCATACAAACATACATCATGTATATACTCCCCAGACCATCCTCCTACCTTTATTGGAGTTGAAGGATCTGTATTTAAATCTAATATAATTAAATCATCAAGTCCCCAAGAGGATTGTTCACCATTGCTAGATTGCTCCTGGCTAGAACCAATAACATATAAATATCCATCATATTCCATTACATTATGAGACTGAACTACTCCATCCCATTCATAAACTAGTTCTGCATTTTCAGGATCTGATAAATCTACTACTTGAATTCCTTGAGGAATCACATTATACTCACCAGTCTCCTCTAACAAATACGGATCGGCTCTATTTGCCTCTGTACCTATATACATATACTCATCATAAGTTTTAATATCTCGATGAGTTGAATAACTTCCCGGGATATATCCTACAGTTATTGGATTCATAGGATCTGTAGATATATCAATAATCTGTGTTCCATCCCATGTTCCAATCAATGCATACTCTTTACCATNAGAGGATGTATAACCCCAAATATCATTGTAGGTGGATGCTCCAACTAACACCTCATTAGCTGTATTGTTAAATCCAATAAGTTCTGTATTATATGACACTTGTCTAGTTTCTATATCTAATATATCACTAGCAATCAGTTCATTGTCAGAAAAACCATAACCCGATACCTGAAATTCATAAATCTGATTACCGCTTAAACCTTCCCATTCATAGNTATTTACCCCAACATTTAGCTGTTGNTCTTCCCAAACATCTTGACCTAANAATCGCTTCCTTACAATATAATAGTTTATCTCTTGCTGCTCTATATATTGAGCTTCATGTTCAAAATAAACATTTATAGAATTAATATTTGATTCTAAATAAAATTCTGAAAAAGACCATTTATTAATAAGAGTTAAAGTCGCTGGCTCAGAAGAGAACCAATCTTCTCCTATACGTTTTTTTAGCCAACAAAAATACTGAACATCTGAATATAATATATCTACCCCATCATATGCTGAACCTGTTGAATCATAATCCGAGTCCATAATTAGAAGATATTCTAAGTCCATACCATTAACACTTGTAGGATCCCATAATAAATTCCCATCATCTCTTTCAAAAAAACATAGATTTAATCTTCGAGGGTTATCTGGATCGCTCATATCCCATGCACTCCCTGGAAATACTCCAATTCCAATTTGCTGACCAAAAGAACTCGATGAAAAAACCCTAGAATATGAAGCACTATCTGGGTTTTCTGAAAAATAAACATGTACATCTGAAACAGAATCGATGCCGATCGATGAATTTCCATATATACCAAGTCCATATGTTATTCCATTATCAAATGCTATTCCGCTTGCCCATGGATGACCTGCAATCCATGGATCTTCAGATAGAAATTCTACTTCTAAATCTCTTGAAAAAATACTTCCAAATATAATTAGTACAATAATTTTAATCATTCTACCACCTCAATTTGCTCATGAATTGATCCTATCTCAAAAATAGGTAAATTAGATAATAACTCAGGAATATGAGATTGTACCACTAAAGGCCTAAATGGCCTAAATTTAAACGAAACATCAATATCTATAATACCTGAAATATCATTTGGTATGTCAATATTATACAAATGATACCTAAAGCCAAGACCTGGCAGTGTCTCATTAATCATATCATGAGTTTCACTAGAGGTATAAGTAGTGTCACCATTCTCATCTAATAAATAGGATGTGAATAATAATAATGATGAATCTAGCCTATCTAGCTCTTCTGAATTAGATTCAAGAGAACCTGATTCATATATGATATTTGAATTTTGCGAAATCACAATTTCTACCCATGCTTCACGATTAAACCCTGTGCCTGAAGGCATATTATGGGCAGTAAGGCTCTCAATCGTAATTGGAACGACCAAACTTTCACTAGAACTAATTGTATCAGGCAAATCATAACTAGGGGCACCAAATGATATAATAGCAGCACTATTAAGTAAATCCTGAACCGCTGAATGATTAGGACTTTCTCCTAAAGGATATGTCAAGTCTACATCTACACCAACAAAACTATGATCGTGAGTGCCATCAGCTTTTAATGGCATATGACATTCTTGACAAGATAGCTCACCAGACATTGCTAAACCTGGAATCCTATTCCACTCTGTAAATGTAATTTCAGCCTCAACTCCCCTAATTGTAAAATCATGACATGGAAGACACATTTCAGATCTCGAAAACATAGGGTTATATTGAGATTCATGATAACTATTTTCAATTGGGTTTTCTATTGAACCAAAAAATACATTTTCTCCAGGATACATATGATATTCAGCAGATGCATTTAAATTGTCATCTGCAAAATAAGAGGGTGAAAGTGCTGTATAGGTATGACAAACTGTACAACTAATTCCATGCTTAACTTGATTTGGCAGGTTGGAATCTTCAAATTCTTGTAAGCTTTGATTTCCTGCTAGATCAACTCCTGTTAAAAATGCAATTGGGTTATGACATTGGACACAAAACCTTTCTCCAGTTTCAGGATGACTTGCTTGTTCTTGGTTCCACATTGAAAAAAACATAGGACTATGCATAGAGTGGGCATGTGAAGAACCTGTCCAATCAGCCACATGAGATGGATGACAACCTTCACAGTCTTGTACATCTGGAAAATCATCAACCATAAACTCTGTAAACAATACATGACCAGTTTCATCTAATTGATATTCCTTTTCAGCATTATCTATGATTGCAGGTTGACTTAGAGAGCCACAGCTCCATTCATCAACCACATTAACCCAAAGCAAAGCACCTTGATAGAGCAAAATATCATAAATTTGCAATTCAACCTGATTTGGGTTGCTAATCACATCAATCGCTACTTGCTCATCAATACTATTTGACATTAATATTTGATATTCTTTAAATAGTGGAGATGGGCTAGAATCCCAAACAATAGAAATAACATTATCCGAGTAATCAATATAACTAATTTCTGAAGAGCTTGGGATCGGATTTAAAACTTTAAGCACTAATTTAATAACATCAAGAATGTCAACTGAACCATCAAAGTTTACATCACTATTTTGATTATCCTGGCTATCTGTCATTATAATTTCAACTAAAACAACTAAATCTAAAATATCTAAAATGTTATCATTGTTATAATCTGCTAAATTATTGTTATCACATTGACTATACAGTTTAGAGCACATAATAAAACCTATTAATAAAACTATTCTTTTCATATTTCATTAATTACTATTTAAAATAATACTAGCTAAAAGCATTACATCTAAAATATCAATGGAACCATCTATATTTAAATCTCCTGAGGTATTAAATAAAATTTCATTATAGTTTTCTAAATTGCCTAATATATAAGAAACTAACAAAATAATATCAAAAATATCTATCAAATCATCATTATTAAGATTCCCTTGATCATAATCGCTAAAGAAAGCTACCCCACCAGCCATTACCATGTCTCCATTAACTGAAAGAGGTATGGAATTAATTAAGTCACCTGATAGGTTGAGAACATGCAAATTACCATCACCTCTACCGCTAACATAAATCTGTTCATGTTCATCTGAAATATCTATACCATGCAATGTATCGAAAACATCATTTGATGTAAACCAGTCTAAACTTAAATTAGAATTGTCATATGATAGCGATGCTACTCCTGAACTACCTTCATATAATCCATCTCCAGCTAATGCAAGATATACTCTATTATCATGTTTATCATTAACTATATGCCATGGAGAAGAATACCAATCAAATTCATAAGTATCTAATTTTATCATAGCATTTGAATCCCATAATTGAACCTGTCCTGCTATTTCTTCCTGATTACCAGTCCATGGATCAAACCACTGACCACCAGAACATGTAACAAAAAGTAAACTATCACCTACCGATAAACACTGTATAGGCTTTAGCCTTTGTGTCTCTATATTAGGGGAATTATCAATATTATCATCCATCACAGAACCTATTATATCGCTTGAAGACGGAATTATTTTATATATCCAATCAGCAGTATTGCTCGCAACATAAACTTCTGAACCATTGCTATTTATTGCAACTCCATGTGGAGCAGGTGCTGGTATTTCAAATTCATTTGATGTCATCAACATATTCCCAGAGTAATCAATTTCATGAATAATTGTAGATTCAGATCCTGTCATCATGCTACCCATAGGCATCATCCTAGAACAATATATCTTTTTGGCATGCTTATTTAATGTAAGTAGTGCTGGAGAATCACCTACAAATATCTTATCAACAAAATTATTAGTAATCAATTCAAATTGAGCGACATACCCACTTGCTATAGTGGTCACAAACCAATATCCATTTATATCATCTATAGCTATAAAGTGAGGTGTATTATTACCCATTTGCATACCTCCAGACTCCATACACATGCCCATCATCCACTCACAGCCTGTAGCCATATTACAATCCATCTCTGAATTGTAATCCATACAACTATCAGAAGATTCCATACACATGCCCATCATCCACTCACAGCCTGCAGCCATATTACAATCCATCTCTGAACTGTAATCCATACAACTACCAGAAGATTCCATACACATACCCATCATCCACTCACAGCCTGTAGCCATATTACAATCCATCTCTGAACTATAATTCATACAGTCCGTAGATATATCATTAAAATCTGTATGTATAACATCTATAAGCTCTAAGGTCTCAGAGTCAACAATACCTACTTGGTCTAACATTTGAAGACTTACATAAATTTTTCCTGAAAACAATGTTGATAAAAATAATATAAAAATCACTCTCATAAAAAAAACCTTATTTTAGTATATATAATTTATATTGAATATTATAAAAATAAATGTAACAGGATTTTACGAGCATTTATAGTTAGCAATGTATTCAGATTACTGCTTTCTATATTTATTATCACCAAACTCTATGACATTAATTCGAACATTTGCAGTCCCTTTTGATACAAAGTCAAGATCCTTGGCAACAGCATATGAACAATCAAGAATTCTTCCTTGCACATAAGGGCCTCTATCATTAATTCTAACAATAACAGATTTATCATTTTCTAAATTAGTAACCCTGACAAGAGAACCTAAAGGTAGTGTTTTATGAGCTGCAGTCATAGCATTCATATCAAAGACTTCACCATTTGCCGTTAGCTTACCATGAAAACCATCATTTAAGCCGTAAAATGAAGCAATACCTTTAATCGTCTTTTTATTTTTATCATACTTTGGGATTTTTTTTGATGGCTTTGTAAATACAACCTTACTTGAAGCTTTTTTCTTTGCTTGACTAGAGGTACCTGTTTTATACCGTGGAGCAGGGGTGCATTCAAAGAAAAACACTAAAATTAAAACTAAAGACAGTACATGCATATTTAAATATTTAATTGACCTTTTAATTCTGAAACTGAGCTTATATTATTTTGTTTTAAATAATCTTGCAATTCAGAAGCAAGCCTAACTCCAATACCTGGTTCCTTATAATTCAATGTCCCTATTTGAATTAAATCTGCACCTGCTAAAATAAATTCGAGGATATCATTAACAGATTTAATTCCTCCAAGACCAATGATTGGAATATTTACTGACTTGTATATTTTGTAAACATTTGCTAATGCAATTGGCTTTATAGCAGGGCCTGATAAACCTCCAAAAATAGTATTGATTTTAGGTTTTCGAGTTTTCACATCAATGCCCATTCCAACCAAAGTATTAATTGCACTAACACAATCAGCACCTCCATTTTCTGCGGCCTTAGCTATGTCTTGAATTTTAGTAACATTTGGACTTAGCTTCATAATTAAGATTTTATCTGTATGCTTACGCAATTCAGATGTCAGCTTTTCTGTCATAAAGGGATCTACACCGAACTCCATCCCTCCTTCTTTCACATTAGGGCATGATATGTTGATTTCATAACCTACTTGCTTTCCATCATTAGATTCCAAAATTTGTAATGTTTCAATGTAGTCATCAATCGCATAACCTGCGACATTGATTATAAAATTTGTATCTAGTTCATTTAAATATGGCAATTTGCTATTACAGTAATCTTTTACACCTAAATTAGCTAAGCCTATTGAATTTAACATGCCTGAATCAGTTTCTGCTATTCTTGGCTGAGGATTGCCTTCTCGTGGATACAAGGTGACTGATTTTGTAACTACACCTCCCAACTTTTCAATATCTATAAATTTTCCAATTTCATTTCCATATCCAAAAGTACCACTTGCTGTTAAAATTGGATTTTTAAAAACAGTATTTTTAATCTTTACAGATAGCATGTTTTTATATCCTTTGCATTAAATATAGGTCCATCAATACAAGCTAAAGCATATTTCTGTCTATATGAATTTTCACCTTTGGAATCCTGATTCAGCTCCACAGTACAACCTTGACAAATTCCGACTCCACAAGCCATAATTGTTTCAATTGCTAAATCGCAAACGATATTATTATTAATAGAAAAAACCTTTACCGCTTCCATCATCCCAGGAGGACCACATGCAAAAATTTTTATATTAGCCTTTTGATTAATTAAGCCTAATGCATCAAGAACTGTGCCTTGGATTCCTAATGAACCATCATCAGTCGACATATAAATCTGCTTGTTTGGTTCATGTGCTAGGAAATGCTCTGTACTAGTTCGTGCACCCATTATTAAATGATTACTAATCTCTAAATCGTCTAAATGTTTTTTCAAATTCATAATAGGTGCAATGCCAACACCTCCACCAATTAAAACTGGCTCACAGTCTTCATATTTAGTCCAAAAATTACCTAATGGTCCTATAATATCCACTAATGTCCCAATCTCCCATTCGCGCATCAACCTAGTACCATCACCAACAACTTTATATATTATAGATATTTTATCTTCCCCCTGGCTTGCAATACTCATTGGGCGTCTCATCATATATTCCCAATCAGAAGATGGAAGAATATTGATAAATTGACCAGGCTTTGAATTTATAGAAATTTGAGGACTATGCAACATTGTTTCAAAGGTGTTATCTGCTATTTCTCTTGTATATATTACCGTTGCATTCTCTTGGAAAATCTTATTATTCATCATCAATCACTCTATTTAATGTATCTAATTTAACATTAGTGGTATCTACAATTCCAATGCTATCACTTTGATTTATAAATAAATTAGAAAAATAATTAAGATCATCTAACCTATTAATTTCATAATCAATAAATGACTCCTGGTAAATTTCACCAACAATTTCAACTTGTTTATAAGATGAATCACTTACATATGCAGAATCAGGATAATTATCTTGCAAATAAGTAGTCCAATCACCTTTAATATCATTTAAGGCAGTAATCGATGGGTATTTAAATTTTGATTCAGGAAAATCATCAATAACCTTAGCATAGTAATATGAAGCTGAGTCGTCCATGATAAAATCTAATTGATATATTTTAGCAATGATGTAGTATAAGGAATCTATTTTAGGATTCAATATCGTACTATCATTTTTTGACAATTCTATATTTTCTTTTAAGCTGATAAGCTTATTCATTCTAGATTTAAGTAACTGTGCTGATGATTTATATTTAGAAAATCCTCCATTAATAGTATTGTTTATTTTTACCAATACCGAGTCTAAGTTTTCTCCTAACTGCAGAGATTCCAATGCATAGTAGTAATTTATTTTCTGATTAGTTAATTCAATTGATGAATATATATTATCCTCAATTTCATTCAATCTAGATTGAGCCTCATTTACATATTGCAAATCAGAGTCAATCTCTATATACTTCTTATAAGCACCAACAGCATCCCCAATTCTATTTAAGTAGTTATCGTTAATAAAAGCATGAAAATATAGCGATGTATTATCTCCATCTGTATTAAATAGTTTTAGAAATTCCTTTGCACAAAGGCTATATGAATTTTCACATACTTCCCAAACAAGGTCTCTCTTAAATTCAATATTATCCTGAGCATCATTCAATATTGCACCCTTCAAATTAAATTCTGATTGTGGATAATCAGACTCAAGAATTTTAACCCATTCTTCATCAGGAAAATAAAAATTTAGCACATATAATGCTTGAGGTCTAAACTTTGACTCTTTATAAGAAGATATCAATGTCTTGTAACTTTCTTTCGCATCTTCTAATCTATCAAAATCAAATAATAATTTTTCACTTATTACAAATAGCAGAGAATCTGGAGATGGATCTTTCTTCATCTTGGGCTTTGGCATCATCCTACGGTTAATAGATTCATCAGGCTCTTCTTCAACATTATCATCTTGTACAACCTTATTTAGAACATACTCAAGCTCCTGCTTTAAGTTCTTATAATCATTAATTCTATTAATCATATCTCTTGAGCGTTTTCCATATAAAGATGATTTTCTATCTTTTTTAGATTTTTCAAAATATTCTAGGGCAAGGTCTAAATCAAAACTTTCCATTAAAGCAATATATCCTAAATGATATAAGGCTTCTGCACTCTCATTTTTCCTTGAATATGTATCAGACAGCTCACTTAAAAATATTTTTGCTGACTCAAAATCATTTTGATCTAAATATATTTTTGCCCTTTCCAATTCCAACTTGATATATATATTGGAATATTCAGAATTAGCTAACATAATATCAATCTCAATCAATAAATCATTAAAATTTTTGGCTTCTCTACTATATTTAATCCAATCTAGCTTAATTTCTTTTTTCATCTGACCCGAAGTATATTCTGATAACTTGTCAAGATAGACTATAGAGCTATCTAAATGACCATAATTTTTAGAAAGATTTAATAATTTTAAATAAATGGATGTTTTTTTTGATTTCTCTTTAGCAATACCTATACATTTATTATAGTAATTATAAGCTTCAAATGGATTATCATTTTCTATTGACATCTCTGCTAATATATTATTTATTAAAAATTGATTCTCAATATCTGAACCTTCTAAATTTGCTAATTTTTGTTTTGCTAATCCTATATCATTCATCTTTAAATAAGTATATATTAACCAAATTTGAGATTCTATGTAATATTCACTATCTGGATATAAATCAATCAGTTGCTTTAAATATTTTTCAGCATTATAAAATTCTTTTCTTAAGAAACTAGCCTTTCCAATCATAAAATAAGCATCATCAACATATTTACTGTTTGGATAAGATTCAATTACAATCAAACTATTTTCTATGGCCTGACCTAATAATTTTTTTGCTTGAGCTGGAATTTTATCATCTTTGGAATCGTCAGGAGAAGTTTCAGCAATTATTTTTTCTGCTTTTTTATAATTAACTTCAGCATTATAAAATGTATTATAATAAACACAGGAAAAAAGAATAATTGGAACTATTTTTTTGATATGATTATAAAAGTGTAAGTTTTTAATATTTTTTCTCAAAACTATTAATTTTATAAACGTTATAATCTAATCCTTCAGCAGACATATCTAAAAGCTCATCTAACAATTTAGATGCATCATAATCTCGTCCCAATTCTATAGTTACAATTTGGTCATTTGCCATATTAATTTTCAAGTCATTATCATTACCTGATTCTATGCTAACTATATATGACAAGTTTAGCATCCAAGATTTTTTTTGAGGATGGCCATCTAAATCTAAGACAGTATATGTAAACTTAACGAATGGAGAATATGTATCAGACATTTAATTGTATTTATTTAATATATTAATTAGCACAACTAAATATACAAATTAGAGCAATTAATTTATAAGGATTTTTCTAGCGCTGAATTAAGTCTTGATATAAAATCAGATGGATTTGATAAATCTAGACCTTCAATTAACAATGCTTGATCAAATAATAAATGACAAGTGTCTTTAAACTTCTTAGTTTTGCCCATTTTATTCATTTTTGAAATTATTTTATGATTAGGGTTTATTTCAAGTATAGGCTTAACATCAGGCATTGAATTCATATTACCCATCCTTTTCATCATCTCTTGCATCTGAATAGATGGATCATTTTGATCCATAACAATACAGGAAGGAGAATCCATAAGCCTATTTGATATACAAACATCCTTAACCTTATCTTTTAGTATATCTTTAATTTTATTTGTCAATGGATCAAACTTGTCTTTTTTGCTATCATCGACATCATCTAAATCATCTCCTGCATCTAACTTATTAACAGCTTTCAAATCCCAATCTTTATACTTAGGGATTGATGAAATAACTATTTCATCAATTTCATCATCTAAAATCAGGACTTCAATCTCTTTCTTATTATAAGCTTCAATCAATGGAGATGATTTTAAAGAGAATTCATTATTGCCACAAATATAGTAAATACATTTTTGACCTTTACTCATATTCTCAACATATTCATTAAAAGACACTGTCCCATCTGATTTATTACTCTTATACCTAAGCAAATCTAATAATTCATCTCGATTTTCAAAATCTTGATATACACCTTCCTTAATGAGCCTACCATATTCATTAAAAAATATAGAATATTTATCTTTGTCATCTGATAATGTTTTTAATTCTGATAAAATCTTTTTAACAGAATTCTTTTTGATTTTAGATAGAACTTGGTTTTGCTGTAATATTTCTCGACTTACATTAAGAGGCAAATCTTCTGTATCTATTATCCCCCTAACAAACCTTAAGTAGGTTGGCATAAGCTCCTTGTCATCATCTGTTATAAAAACTCTCTTAACATACAATTTAACTCCTGCTTTATAGTCTGACTGAAACAAATCAAATGGAGCCTTAGAAGGTATGTAAAACAAGGTTGTATAATCTAGAGTACCTTCTGCTTGTGTATGGATATTTAACATTGGTTCCTCAAAGTCATTAGTTAATGTTTTATAGAAATCAATATAATCTTGCTCTTTCAATGAACTCTTAGATTTCTTCCAGAAAGCTGATGCTTCATTCATTTGATCAATTTTTGATTCTATTTTATCATCACCATTTTCATCTTTGGTTGTATCTGTATAATGTAAAAATATCGGAAATGATACATGATTAGAATATTTTTTAACAATATTATCAATTTGCCACCTATTTGCGAATTCTATTCCTTCATCATTCAAATGTAATTTGATAGATGTTCCATTACAGTCCCTATCTGAATTTGATATTGAAAAACCAGTCTTGCCATCACTTTTCCAATTATAAGCCTTTGATTCACCTGCTTTTCTAGATAATACTTCTACATTATCAGCAACCATAAAGCACGAGTAAAAACCAACTCCAAATTGACCAATTAAATTCGAATCTTTTTTAGAATCACCCGTCAATTTATCTAAAAAACCTTTTGTTCCTGAACGAGCTATGGTACCTAAATTATCAACCATATCTGACTTGTTCATTCCTAAACCATTATCTGAGATAGTTAATATTTTATCTTGTTCTGAAAATGAAATATCAATTCTTGGATTAAAATCAATATCCTTAAACTTTTTATCTGTGATTGTTAAAAACTTTAATTTATCTAATGCATCAGATGAATTAGAAATCAATTCCCTTAAAAATATTTCTTTATTAGAATATAATGAGTGAATGATTAAATGAAGCAGCTGAGAAACTTCGGTTTTAAAAACATGCTTAGGCATATTAAAAATCCTCCTTAAATAACAAGTAGTGTACCGAGGGCCGGAATCGAACCGGCACGATTATAAATAATCGAGGGATTTTAAGTCCCTTGCGTCTACCAATTTCGCCACCTCGGCAACATTACAGTGAGGCGTCGACCAGATTCGAACTGGTGATGGAGATTTTGCAGACCTCTGCCTTACCACTTGGCCACGACGCCATTCAATTTAAAAGCTTGAGCGAAAGAAGGGATTCGAACCCTCGACCCTCACGTTGGCAACGTGATGCTCTACCAGCTGAGCTACTTTCGCTAAATATTTCAATTAACAATGTTCACATTATTGAACAGACACATATTTTAATAATTAATTAACATTACAAACAAAGTGTTTTATAAGTATTATTAGTGATTATGATTATAATGAGGATGGTCAGGTGANCGACCTTTATGATCTTTTAGCTGCGGACCCCTAATAAGATTAATTTTTTCTTTTGCCTCATCTACCATAACAAGGATATCTGNCCTACTAATAATATCTTTACCTAATTCATATGAAGTTAATTCAATAGTATTACTAGCATTGCTCAATTTAGATTCAGCTAGTTCTAATTGTTTTTCATAACCTTGAATTCTATTCAAGGTTTTTTCATCATCTTTATAAAATTCTTTTAAATTTATATTTTTATCACCCTTTTTCATCCTATCTAATCTTTTTTGTGCATTTTTAATTATATTATTCTGAGAAGTTATATCAGTCACTCCCATTCCTGATTGAGAAAGCGACAAATCTAATCTATATAAATATTTACCTCTATCTCCTCCAGAATATTCTGGAATCCTTTTTTTCCCCCCATCATTAGATCTTTTTTTAGATTTACTTCTAATAATCAAATCAACATCAATATCGCTATTCTGCAACCTAATAATATCTTCATCGCTAGAATTAAATAACAAAACTATTAATTCACTTTTTTCTTTTACTTCATCAATCATTTGTGTTAAAGAATTTAAAGGATCTAAAACCGATACTTCTGTGTNNAGAAAAGGTGATGCCAAACCAATAAAAGCAATCCTAANATCTCTTTCCAAAATAACATATGGNTTAAATATTAAGTTATTANTTTTATCAACGATATTAGCTGATAGGAATGGGAAATTTGCATTNTTCTTTATTTTTATTAGATACTCTAATCCATTTGACAAATCATTTTCACCAACAGCAAAGGCATCGCATCCTATAATATTAAAGGATTNAACAATANTCTCAGCATTGATTTCATTAATTTCATTATTCAAACCAATAACAGGCTTGTTAGTTTTAAAAAACAAATTACCTGAATCAACAATGATTGGATCAATTCCTTCTGATTTAATTTTATCTATAATTGTTGCTTTTCGAGCAAGACCGCCCAAAGGTTTTTTCTTTCAGCCACAAGGCTCAATTTCACCATGCACATTAGAAGTACTTAAAATCACAATATCTGAATTGATTTTAGTGCTTGAAAAAATAATGTTAATTATTAATATTATTAAAAATTTAATTTGCATATTTTCTATTAGTAAAGACATAAATAAAATACAAATATATTGACATACATAAAAAGATAATATCTTCCCATATCCTTTTTAGCATATCTGCAGAAAGCTCTATGTCAGATTTAATTTCACCTGTACCAAAACAGCCGCAATCGAGAGAAATGCCTCTATAATAAGCTTGAGATAATAATATTATAAAAACTATTAGCAATATAATGGATAACACTATTGAACCTTTTATCTTTCTATTTAAAATCAAGCCTAATCCTATTAACAATTCAATCCATGGAATAATTAATGCAATCACATTATTAATTATAATTGGAGTAGCATCATACAAATCTATTTGATTTGAAAANTCTAAAGGNTTAATAATTTTTGGNATACTTGCATAAATAAATATATAACCCAAGACTAGCCTAAAGGAAACTACAAATATAGTTCTAACAATTTTCGTTAAAGATCTTTTATTATTTTTAACAGTTTTAATTAAAAAACCAACATAAAATAAACCAGAAAATAGAATAGCAATCCATTTTAGAATACTACTTTTATCTAAGTTGTCACCGCTATCAATGGCAATTTTATTTTCACCCATCGTTGAATTTAATGGGTAGCCAGCACTCTCCCATACAGGAATTCCCTCTTCATAAACAAATACAGATTCAAAATCAAATTCATCAAACATTACATAAGCTAAATCTATACTAAGAGTACATTCTCCACCATTACAGTAAATAATATATANTCCATCAATTGGGAGATCATATAAAAATTCTGAATCTTCATAAGTATTATAAGGGATATTGATAGAGCCTTTAATATGAAGCTCTGCATACTGATCCCAATCTCTAGCGTCTATTATAGTAGCACTATTATTTTCAAAATAATGTTTAACAAAGTCTGTATTCACAATTTGTGGTTCCGTCATTAAATCAGGTATAGAAAAATCACCTTTAATAACGGTACTAACATTTCGCTCTTTTTTAATTAAACTAATGCTCTGTTTTGTAATAAAATAATTATTGAACAATCCTAATATAATAGATATTAATGTTATTGATATTATTTGTTTAAATATTGTTTTCATATATATTAATTTAATTATAGTTATCATAAAGATAATAGCCTTCAATTTATTTTCCTTTGATAGGTATATTTAATCAAAATAAATTGTTACTCGTTTTTTAGTATAAATTAAGGGGATATAGCTCAGTTGGGAGAGCGCTTGAATGGCATTCAAGAGGTCAGCGGTTCAACTCCGCTTATCTCCACATNAAAATTGGAGTTTTAATATGTTTAATATGACACAAATAAGAGAGAAATCAAGCATAGTATTATGGCTATTTCTAATAATATTTATTTTAAGTATGGTAGCTGGAGGATTACTAGGAGGTGCTAATATTGTAGATTTGATTTTTGGGGGAACTGATCCTAGTAGATATGCTGGATGGGTTGATGATAGAGGTATAAGTCACCNAGAATTTCAAAATCAATATAATAATCAACTATCTGNATTCCAACAGCAGAATAGGCCCATTGATGGTAGAACATCTCAAACAGCTAGCAATACAGCCTGGAATATTATAGTAGATAATGAATTTAAAAATAAAAAAGTTAAAGAATTAGGCTTAGCTGCCCAACAAACTGAAATATATGAATTTTTGTTTTATACNCCACCTCCATCATTCCAAAATATGTTTATAGCAGCTGGAATGTTTGTAGATGATGAAAATAAATTTGTACTAGAAGATTATCAACAAGCTGTTGAAAGTGGCGACCTCCCTGAAGAATTCAATGCTGCATTTGCAAGATGGGAATCATATCTTAAAAACTGGCTCGGGAACAGAAAGCTTCAAAACTTATATAGCAAAGCTTCTACATTATCTAATCAAGAAATTCAATTTGAATATATGAAAAACAATATTAACTGCAATATTGACTATATCTTCATTAATACAAATAAAATTTCAAATAACGATATAGATATATCAGATGAGGATATCCAAAATCACTATAACGAGAATAAAGAAGAAAATTACACAACCCCTGAAACGAGAACTATAAATTATGTTTCTTGGGCTATACCAAATGAAATCAAATTAGATACCTTGAATTATACTTCTTATATTGACTCATTAAAAGATCAGGCATTATTATTTGCTGATGAAGCCGACATTACTTCATTTAATAAGGCTGTAGAGGAATTAAAGTATAAATCAGAAAGCCTACAAATACATGAGGGCTTTAATAGCAATTCAGGCTTTCCATTCCAAATGGGAACATCTAGATTAGCTGTTAGATTTATTTTTGATAATGATTTTGGTTCAATTTCAGATCCAATACAAATGGATAATCAAATCATTGTATTAACTATATTAGATGAAGAACCTGCAGGATATAAACCTTTAGAAGATGTTGAAAATAGTATAAAATCTATATTGATAAGAGAAAAGAAAAAAACTTATGCACTCGAATTATTTGAATCAAAACTAGAATCCAGTGATGATTGGAGTGCCTTATCTAAACAAGATACTTTATTTACATTTGTATCAAATGAATCTGGTACTATTGGTGGCAGCTTTAAAGATATTGGAAAAAGCAATGAAATAACAGGAGCATTATTAGCATTAGAAGAAGGCGAAACATCTAATGCACTCACTACTTATAATACCATTTGTAAAATAAAGATTAATTCAAAAGATATGTTTGATGAAGCTGCTTATAATGAATCATACAATGAAATAAAAAAGCAATTAGTAGCCACAAAAAACAGGTCTAATTATCAATCATGGTTAAATCATATGAAAGATAATTCAACAGTCAATGATTTTCGAAGCAAGATGTATTAAGGTAAGTTAACTTGTTTTATAAATCAATAAGACATACTTAAATTTAGTAATACCAATATTTATAACGATTGAATTTAGGAAACCTCTTTTATAGAGGTTTTCTCATTTGTAAATCATTTAAATATAAGTAATGAAAAATTAAAAGTAAAAGATGCAGCCTATTTAAATTAATAGTTGGTATCTATGTTACTTTACAGCAAAAAAAACCTCATGAAAAAACATGAGGCTTTTTTTATTATTTAACATTTCAAGGCTAAACAAACAGGCTACATCATGCCACCCATGCCACCCATACCGCCCATGCCGCCCATATCAGGCATTGCAGGAGCACTAGATGCAGGTTCAGGCTTATCTGAAATAACTGCTTCTGTAGTAAGCAATAAGCCAGCTATACTTGCAGCATTTTGAACAGCCGTTCTAGTAACCAATGTAGGATCAATAATACCAGCTTTAATCATATCTACATGTTTTTCATTTCTAGCATCAAATCCATTTGCTTTTTTACTATTTAGGATTTCATTAACTACAACAGCTGGTTCTAAACCTGCATTTGCAATTATTTGACGAGCGGGACCTTGCAATGCACTTTTAAGCATTTCAGCTCCAACAGCCATATCACCATCTAATTTATCTGATTTTATTGAACTTATGGCTCTTAACAAAGCAACTCCACCACCAGGAACGATTCCTTCTTTAACAGCCGCTCTAGTAGCATGCAAAGCATCCTCGACTCTAGCTTTTTTCTCTTTCATTTCAACTTCAGTTGCCGCACCTATATTAATCACAGCGACTCCGCCAGATAATTTAGCCAATCTTTCTTGAAGTTTTTCTTTATCATAATCAGATGAAGACTTTTCAATTTGAACCTTAATTTCATTAACCCTAGCTAATACTTCATCATTTTTACCTTTACCTTCTACGATTGTTGTATTGTCTTTATCAATTGTTACAGTTCTAGCTTCTCCAAGGTATGCCATTGTAGCATTCTCTAATTTATAACCTTGATCTTCAGATATAACTGTTGCACCTGTCAATGTAGCAATATCCTGCAACATTGCTTTTCTACGATCTCCAAAACCAGGAGCTTTAACTGCAGCTACTTTAAATTGACCTCTTAGCTTATTCATTACTAATGTTGCTAAAGCTTCACCTTCAACATCTTCTGCAAGAATTAATAATGATTTTCCTGCTTGTACAACTTTCTCAAGTATTGGAAGCAATTCCTTCATATTACTTATTTTTTTCTCATGAATTAAAATTAAAGGATTCTCTAATTCTGTTTCCATAGTTTCTGCATTAGTAATAAAATACGGAGACAGGTAACCTCTATCAAATTGCATACCTTCTACAGTTTCTAAATATGTATCCATACTTTTTGATTCTTCAACTGTTATGACTCCTTCATTCCCAACCTTTTCCATAGCATCTGATATTATTTCACCTATAGAGCTATCATTGTTAGCCGAAATAGTTCCAACTTGAGCTATTTCCTCTTTGCTAGAAACAGCTTTGGTTAAACCTTTTAAGAAATCAACTACATTTTCAACAGCAGAATCTATACCTCTTTTTAAATCCATTGGATTTGCTCCTGCTGTAACATTTTTAATCCCTTCTGCTACAATAGATTGAGCTAATACCGTAGCCGTTGTAGTACCATCTCCAGCTACATCTGAAGTTTTAGATGCTACTTCTCTAACCATTTGAGCACCCATATTTTCAATTGAATCTTCAAGCTCTATCTCTTTTGCGACAGTAACTCCATCTTTAGTAACTAGTGGAGCACCGAATTTTTTATCAATAACAACATTGCGACCTTTGGGACCCAATGTTACCTTAACAGCATCAGCTAACTTATCAACACCTTCTTTCAAAGCTGATCTTGCATCTACATTATATGTAATTTCTTTAGACATATTTTAACTCCTTTAAATTCTTATAAAACTGCGAGGATATCACTCTCTCGCATTATTAATAAATCATCTCCTTCAAATGATATCTCAGTTCCTGAATATTTACCATATAAAACTTTATCATTAACTTTAATATCCATTTTAATCAGATTTCCTGAATCACTCATTTTACCCTTGCCAACAGCTACCACTTTACCTACTTGCGGTTTTTCTTTAGCCGTATCTGGCAAGATAATACCTGAAGCTGTTTTTTCTTCTGCCTCTTGAGGCTGTACTACTACCCTATCAGAAAGAGGTTGTAATTTCATTTTGCTCTCCTTACTTTTTAAATTTTACACTTTACTTAATTACAAATATCATGCCAATATAAAAGTATGACATATTGTCATTCTCTATTTTCCAGTACTGCCAAATCCACCTTTTCCTCTAGTAGTTTCAGATAATTCATCAACTACTTTATAAGAAATAGGCGAACTGTCTACTGCAACTAATTGAAATAGTCTTTGACCTTTTTCAACTTTAAAACTGAAATCTTTAATGTTATCACAAGAGGCCATTATCTCTCCTCTATAACCACCATCTATTAAGCCAATCGAATTTGACATTCTAAGAGGTGTCTTTGAAATGCTAGACCTTGGAAAAAGATAATATGCTTTACCATTCATAGGCTCGCAGCTAATTCCTAATTTAATTAATTTAGTTTCACCTGCAGCTATTTCTAAATCCTCTAATATATATAAATCTAAACCTGCATCTCCATCATGAAAATGGCCATGAGAAGCATACATTTCAGCTGCAGCTGTATTTAGCGGTTTTATTAATAATTTCATTTATTTTCTAATATTTTTTGATTAAATAAGAAGATAAATTTAATTTAATTTATTTATAATAAAAAAATATTATTATGGCTCTACCCAATCTCCATGCGATTTAATTAAATCAATCAATGCATCATCTGCTTTTTCCATAGGAACATCTTTATTTACAATATCCTGTTTTTTATACAATGAAATTTTACCAATACCAGTACCTACATAACCATAATCAGCATCTGCCATTTCTCCAGGGCCATTAACAATGCAACCCATAATGCCTATCTTCAAACCTTTTAAATGCTGTGTTTTAGATCTGATTCGAGCTGTTACTTCTTGCAAATCAAATAATGTTCGCCCGCACGAGGGACAAGAAATATATTCAGTTTTCGTAACTCTTGTACGAGTAGCTTGCAATATTCCAAAAGAAGTTCTATTTACACTTTCTATAGAACCGCAATTTTTAGCAGCTATATATAGTCCATCTCCTAAGCCATCAATAAAAAGTCCTCCTATATCTGTAGATGAGTATAATTGTAAATCTGAGGATGTCAAATCACCATAATAACGACCAATAATAACAGGAACATCAATTTGCGCATTGATAAGCTTTATAAATATACGACGTTGATCAGCCAAACCATGCTGATTCTGAGTATCTAATAACAATACTACGGTTGGGTCATTTTTAATCTTATCTAAAACTTGTTTTGTTAATGTATATAATGTGACATGAAGAAAATTAAGCTCTAAATGAATATTTGCACTATTAAGGTATTCTTCAATATCAAGACATGGGTAATGCTGCTTTTTTTTCGAATCCTTCCATGTTGAAAATTTTTGCATAACTCCTAATGTCCCAGGTATTTCAAAATCTATTTCTTTATTTCCAATGTCAATGTAATCACAAGCCAAATCACTAATGCCCCATTTATCATCCTTTTTGAAATAGGTATATCCTAATTCCAACAATGTATCTGATGTAATATTACTTAAATAAGACAAATCGTTTATAATACGAGGGACATTATCCCCTCCAATATTTAAAATCTGACAACTTTTTCTCAAATTATATTCAAAAGGGTTTATTGGATAAATATTTATTTTTTCAATCTCGCTATGATTGGATCGATTAGAATATCTTTCAACAAGCTTCTTGGCTACAGGAATTTCAAATTCAGGCTCTTCAGTCAACGACACTCTAATTGTATCACCTAGACCATCTTCTAGCAGAGTCCCTATTCCTAAAGCTGATTTAATACGTCCATCTTGTCCTTCCCCAGCTTCAGTAACTCCAAGATGCAGTGGATAATTCATATTTTCTTTAACCATGCAATTAATTAGAAGTCTATATGCTTGGACCATAACAATTGGATTGCTTGACTTCATTGACAATACAATATCATGATAACTTTCATCATTACATATCCTTAAAAATTCCATAGCAGACTCAACCATGCCCATTGGAGTATCACCATACCTACTTAATATTCTATCAGATAAAGATCCATGATTAGTACCAATCCTCATTGCTGTTCCATATTCCTTACAAATATTTACCAATGGCAAAAAACGATCTCTAATACGATTAATTTCATCATTATATTCCTGATCTGTATAATCAATATAATTGAATTTTTTTCTATCAGCATAATTACCAGGATTAATTCTCACTTTTTCTATTATTCTTGCAGCCACCTGTGCCGCATTTGGAGTAAAATGGATATCTGCAATTAAAGGAGTACTATAACCTTGACTCTTTAACTCATTTTTAATGTTTAGTAAGTTTTTTGCTTCATTTATACTTGGAGCTGTAATACGAACATACTCGCAACCAGCTTCAATCATCCTTATCGATTGTGCTACTGTAGAATGTGTATCCATCGTATCTGTAGTCGTCATTGACTGAACTCTTATTGGATTACTCCCCCCTAAAGCAACACCTCCAATATTAACTTCGCGTGTTTTGAATCTTGAATACGATGTTAAAGAATTACAATATAGATTATTTTTTTGCTCATCTTTCATATATGTAATTTAATACCCAAAACAAAAGTTTTAACACTTGAAAAATAAACTTACATATGTAACTTACTTATTAGAATTATGGTTAAATATTCAACATCACCTAAAGCTACTAAAAACATGCCAAAGGGAATTCCTTATATAATAGGGAATGAACTCGCTGAAAGATTTAGCTTCTATGGAATGAAATGTATATTAATTGTATTTATGACTAAATACCTAATGGATCATAATGGCAATTACAATACAATGAGCAATGCCGAGGCAACTCATTGGTATCATTTATTTACATCCGCCGTTTACTATACCCCTATTCTAGGAGCTATAATATCTGATGTATTTCTAGGTAAGTATAAAACTATATTATTTTTATCAATAATATATTGTTTGGGGCATCTTACACTAGCATTAGATGAAACAGCATGGGGACTTGCGATAGGACTTAGCTTAATTTCAGTTGGGGCAGGAGGAATAAAACCTTGTGTTTCTGCACATGTTGGTGACCAATTTGGAAAAACAAATTCACATCTGCTTGAAAAGGTATTTAGTTGGTTTTACTTATCTATAAACTTAGGAGCATTTATTTCGACAATGCTTACTCCTATACTATTAAAACACTACGGATCTCATATTGCATTTGGAATTCCTGGAATATTAATGTTTATTGCCACCATATTATTTTGGATGGGGAGAAACACTTTTATTCACATTCCTCCTGGTGGAATGAAATTCCTAAAAGAAATATTTAGCAGAGAAGGTTTAACGGCAATTGGAAAACTTTGCATAATATATATATTCATTGCTCCTTTTTGGTCCCTCTTTGATCAAACAGGATCCACATGGATAATACAAGCTGAAAATCTTAATCGAAATTGGCTAGGAATTAATTGGCTTCCATCGCAAATCCAAGCAATCAATCCAATAATGATATTAATTTTCGCTCCTACTTTTACATATTTTGTTTATCCTAAACTCAACCAATACTTTGAATTGACACCCTTAAAGAAAATTAATATAGGACTATTCTTAACTGTTCCATCATTTTTAATCATAGCATACCTGCAAAGTCAAATTGATTTAGGCAATACTCCTTCTATAGCATGGCAAATATTGGCTTATGCAATATTAACTGCTGCGGAAGTTCTTGTATCTATTACCTGTCTTGAATTTTCATATACACAAGCACCTAATAATATTAAATCTTTAATAATGGGACTTTTCATGCTGTCAATTGCTGTAGGAAACACTTTTACAATGTTTGTAAATAGTTCAATAACGAATGTTAATGACGGGGCATCCTTTTTCTTTTTCTTTGCAAAAATAATGCTGCTAACAGCACTATTATTTATGATAGTTGTGAAATTTTTTAGATCAAAAACTTATTTACATCAAGAACATTAAGTCTTACTTAGTGACTGCTAATTTTCCAATTCTTGATGCATAATTAGCATGAGATGCCGTAATCAAGTAAATTCCAGGTTTTATATAATCTCCACTATTTAGAATTCCATCCCAAGAATAAATTTTATTTTCATTATTATTTAATTCAAATGTTTTTAATACAGTACCATTTAATGTCATAATTCTAATTTTAGAACCTGGAAAAATATTCCATATTGATAATGAATTATCACTAGATAATTTAAGGGGGTTAGGAGATAGAGAAATTTCTTCATTATCATTCGTTATTGGATTTTGAGTAAATGGAGAATTCATAATAGAGATTCCTTTTTCAGTTGCAAAATAAATTTTCCCATTATTTGTATTAAAGGCTACATCATATACAACATTTGATAATATCGGACTATTGTCAGTAGTTATTCCATTGGCACTAGGCCAAGTTGATGTGTCTTGACTGATAACCCTAACCCCACTATGCCTTGTTATTATCCAAAGGTTATTTTGAGAATCAACTTTTAATTTATCTGATTCATCAAAATAAATATTTTCATAAAAAGTTTGAGGATATTCAATTAATTCTAAATCATTAATTATATAGCCTTTGACACCATTACCTGTTAAAATCCATAAAATATTTTCATTTAAATTTTTTGAAAAAGCTAATGACCAAATCTCTGTACTTATACCATTTGGTAAAATCTCTGGATTCTCTATTTCTAGCCATTGATCATCAGATAAATCATTAATAGTATTATTAAAGTCTAAAATTTTAATTCCACCACTTGATACCACTTCTCCATTTTGATTTAAATGCCTTCTGAAAGATACCCAAACTCTTCCTGATGGATCAAAATCAAAGGTGGTTGGTAGTAACGAATTATTTTCATCGCTCAAGTTTAAACCATAAGAATCTTTAAGATGGGACCATGTTTTATTAGGACTTTGAACTGCTATAATATTATTATACTTTTCTGCATATGGATTTAAAACCCAAATATTATTTTGAGAATCTTGTCTTAGATAATTAATAAACATATAGCCACTATCAACAGACTCAATATCTACTATACCATCCATACCATCAATAACATCATCTCCAATACCATAATTAAAACAATCATAATTATCTAAACTAATTTCTATTAGCGGGGAATTAAATATGTTATTTATATCAGAAGTGATTCCTGGATTAGTAAAATATATTGAATTCCAATCAGAACTTGTAATTGACATTGGTGATTGCGAACCAGATCTATAATTAGTTGAGAATCCATCAAAATTTCCATATCTATTAAAATCAAGAACAATATCACTTATATAATTATTTACTGGATAATATTTTTTCTTATTATAAGGGACAAAGTTAGTTATTCGTTCATCTTTAATTATAGCACCCCCATTTTCAGAAACGGCAACTACTTGACCATTATCTGTAACTGTTATAGATGAAAAATTATTTTGCAAGATAGTTCCAGGTAGATACATATTCTTATCAATAATCGTATTATTATCCATAAGCAGCGAATAAATTCCCATATTTTCTACACTCAAAACAATTGTATTACCAATTTGATATATGTTTGAAAAGTTAGCGGATTCATATGGGCAATCAAAAATTTTAACTGTATCTGAATCAGAAACTCTATATAATGATTGAACTGTAGCTATATTAAATTGATTAACATCAGATGAAATCACATCAATGATACTTTCTGACCTGAATTCATCATTAAAAAGATGACCATTATAAAAAAAAACTTTATCCATATCAATTAAATCATGAGCTACCCAAACAATTTCATCATTAATAGTAGCGCCCTTAACTATACCTCTATTAGTAGTTATAAAAATTTCTTCATTAACAATATCTAAATCATATATTGTAGAAATATTTTGTATTGGTAGATTTAACACTGTTTGATAATACAAGTGTCCTTGATTATCATATTTAAAATGAATAAACATATCAATATCCCCGCCTCTACCTATAGCATAAATATCATTATTGTATTCAACAATATCAACTATTTGATTTAAACCATCTATTCCATTTAAAAAAACCGTATTAATATGATTGTAATCACTATCAATTACTTGTATTGATGGTATAGGCCCATTACTTCCCAATAAAATATTATTTTTATAATCAATAAAAATAGATTTCAAATCGGCTGGATAAATACCTTCATTTGCATTAAGGGTTAGTAATTGATGGGATTCTTTATTTAGAATCAAAAGCCCACCATGTGTTGAAGCATATATATAATCATTATTAGAAACAATATCCGTAACATCTAAATGAGATGTTATATGAAACCAATCATCACTATATACAAAACTAATTAAAGCTATTAAAAATGTTGTTATCTGAAGATACAAAATTACGTTGATTTGATTTTCTTATAAGTATCAATTGATAAAAGAGTAGTATCAGCAATTCCTAACCCTTTTTCTTGAGCTCTTTTCAATGCCTGCTTATATGTATTTGTAGTTAAAACACCAAATGTAATTGGAAAGTCATTCTGAATAGTTAATAATGATATTGAATCTGCACATGCTCCAGATATAAAATCGAAGTGAGGAGTCTCTCCTTTTATGACAACCCCAAGGGTAATAATTGCATCTGGAGAATGATGTTTTGATATTTGACTTACTACTCCAGGAATCTCAAATGCTCCTGACACTTTATAATTAGAAATTAATTTCTTATTAATTCCATTTTCAATTAATCGATTAATACAGCTTTCTAATAATAATTCACTAAGCTCTGGATAAAAATCGCTAATCACAATAGATATTTTTAAATCATTTTTTTTCATTTAAAATAAAGTGTCCTAACTTATCTCTCTTTGTTGATAAATATTTTTCATTAGCAGCCTTTGGCTCTATTTCTAATGGCATTCTATCTACAATTTCTAAACCATAGCCTTGAATTCCAACTATTTTACGAGGATTGTTTGTAAGAATGGTCATTTTTTTAACACCACATGCTAATAAGATTTGTGCACCAATACCATATTCGCGAAGATCTGGAGGATGCCCTAATTCTTTATTAGCCTCAACTGTATCTAATCCGTTCTCTTGTAATTTATATGCTTTAATTTTATCCTTTAAACCAATACCTCTTCCTTCTTGTCGCAGATAAACAAAAACACCCTTCTTTTCTTTTTCCATCATCATTAATGCAGTTTCTAATTGCTCACCACAATCACAACGATATGATCCAAAAATATCTCCAGTCAAACATTGAGAATGAACTCTAACTAAAACATTATCTTCTGGTTTAATATCACCCTTAACTAAAGCAACATGATGATCACTATGAATAGTATCTTCAAATAGTCTTAATGAAAAATCACCAAATTTATTAGGTAAAGAAACATTAGTTATCTCTTCTACCAATTTTTCTCTAAATCTTCTATATTTAATTAAATCTGCTATACTTATTAAAGTTAATCCATATTGTTTAGCAATTTCTTTTAATCTTTTACCTCTAGCCATTTTACCATCTTCATCTACAATTTCAATCAATAAAGATACTGGCTTTAATCCTGCCAAACGTGCTAAATCCAAGGATGCTTCAGTATGTCCAGCTCTTTGTAGAACTCCACCATCTTTTGCAATTAATGGGAACATATGACCCGGTCTAGATAATAGGTCAGGAGTAGATTTTTCATCAAGTATAACTTGCATAGTCTCCCATTTATCACTGGCTGATATTCCTGTAGTAACATTATTGACAGCATCAACACTTACTGTAAAATTGGTACTATGTAAAGAAGTATTATCTTGAACCATTAAACTTAAATCTAATCTTTCTGAACATGCTTTGTCAATTTGAATACAAAGTAAGCCTCTACCAAATTTCATCATAAAATTTATATCATCGGGAGTTGCTTTATCAGCCGCAATAATAAAATCACCTTCATTTTCTCTATCTTCATCATCAACAACTATTAACATTTTACCCTGTTGGAATTCTAATATAGCATTTTCAATATGCTGAAAATCATTCTTCAAATTAACTTAGCCCTAACTTATTTATTGTTTTAATTAACATTGAGTTTATATCTTCGTAGCTATCACTTTCAGATATAAATCTAACAATGTATTTACCTATAATGTCTGTTTCTACATTTATAGAATCTCCAATATTTTTATTATGAAGATTTGTATTCTCTAATGTGTGAGGAATCAATGCTACTTGGATAACATTATCAGTTATCTTTGCAATTGTTAACGAAATACCATCAAATGCAATAGACCCTTTAGGGATACAATAGTTTAATAAAACAGGGTCAATAGCTACAGACATCAGCACCTCTTTCTTATTTTTTTTATAATCAACGATTACACCAACAGCTTCTACATGACCTTGTAAAATATGACCATTTAAACGATCTGAAAGACTAAGAGCTCTCTCTAAATTTAAATCAGATCCTTTTGACAAATCTCCTAAATTAGATTTTTCCAATGTTTCGTTAACAATATCAAAGTAAATATCTTTTCCGATATTTTTTTTAACAGTAAGACATACACCATTTATAGATATACTATCACCTTCTTTTATATCTTCAAACATATCATCAACTGAAACAATAAATTCTCTACTTGCATTCTTATTATCTGCAATTGATTTAATAGTACCTACTTTTTCTATGATTCCTGTAAACATCGCTCTTTCTTAGTTGCAATAATTAAATTATCATCACCTAAATTTAACTGTTCTTTAATATTCCATCTATCATTAATAATTAATGGATTTTTTAAATTTGCATTCTTCAATTTATTATTTGAGGTATATATATACATTTCATCTATTAAGTCTTTTTTATTAAATGAATTTAATAATTCAGCACCACCTTCAATTAAAATCTTACAAAAACCTTCTTTAGCAAGAGCTTCTAATATGCTATGAATTGATAATTGGCCAAATTCATTTTCATTAACAGGTATGAATTTTGCAAAAGATGTATTACTTTTTTCAAAATTTTTATTAGAACATAATATTATTGTTTCAGCAGCTTGGTCATTAAAAATATTTAATGTTAACGGCAATTTCCTATTTGTATCGATTACAACTCTAACAGGATTTTTACCTATTGTATGTCTAACTGTCAATTCTGGATTATCCACCAAAGCTGTCTGCCTACCTACTATAATAGCATCTACATTAGATCGTAATTCATGAGAATGAATTTTAGATTCTTGACCTGTGATATTAGTTGTTGTATTTGAATTTAACCCCAAAAAATTATTTTCAGACTGCGCAACTTTTGCAATAACCCATGGTTTATGATTAGTAATCCAATTAATATATCCCCTATTTAACCATTCACACTCTTTTTGCAAAATTCCTACATTTACTTGAACTCCATGCTTCTCTAATTCTTCTATTCCCATGCCTGACACCTTTGGATTAGGATCTTTCATAGAAACATATACCTCCCGTATTCCATTTTCTATAATAAACTTTGTGCAAGCTGGAGTCTTACCTTCAAAAGAACATGGCTCTAATGTAACATACATAATTGAATCTAAAGGATCTTCAATCGAATTATTATAAGCCATAACTTCTGCATGCGGATCACCATATTTTTCATGATAACCTTCGCCTATAATTTCTCCATTTTTAACTAGTACACATCCTACTAGTGGATTTGGAGAAACACTTCCAATTCCACCTTTAGATATCTCTATAGCTCTATCCATAAAAGACTCATGAATATTATATTTAAAATTCAAATTCATTCTTACTATTACTGTAAAATATTATTAATTAGATGTATTATATCTATTATATCTAAAGTATTATCACTATTCATATCCGATGCCCAACTTAAGTAATCATTTAATTGAATTGAACTCATAATGTAATCAACAATAATTATTACATCTGAAATATCAATTTGTTCATCAATATTAACATCTCCCCTAGGATTGATATGTTGCAATGGTAAACCTAGTTGATACCCTGCTATTAAAGCAAAAGGAGCAGCTTCTTGATGTCCTCCATAAGATTCTGGGATAGGAACAAGACTGATATTTTCAGAGCCATTAGCAATGAAATTATCATATGCAACCTGAGCATTTTCAAATGGAATAAGTTCGTCTGCTATAGCATGAAATAAATATGTAGGAGATTGAGGTGCCCAATTAATTAAATCATTTTCTTGCAAATACAACCTTAAAAAATGACTTTGATCAGTTTCAAATTCTTGAATCAAATCAGGTAATAAAATTTGAATGGGAGGATTAGGAAGTTGTGTGTCTATATAAGAGTCAGAATGATATCCATCAAACCAAATTGGTAACATTTCAGCATATTCAGGTAGAAAAAAACTACCTAAACCTCCTAAATCATAATATTCTATATAAGCTAACAAAACATAAGGTAAATAATATGGTTTTCCATAAGGTTCCGTACTATTAAGCATCACATCAACCATTGTACCTGACATATCATAAGGGCCTGCCATTGGTAGTGAAATAGTGACATCAAATTCATCAGACAACTCTTCTTCCATCATTTTCTGAGCCGCAAGTGTTGCATAACCTCCCTCAGAGTAGCCTACTAATGAAACTTGATTATTAAATTGTATTAAGTCAGATGAATTTGAAAAATTACGTGCTGCACGTATTATATCAATCACTGAATTAGCACTAGGAATATTAATGCAATATGGATGAAAATCTTCAGATTCTTGACCTAAACCTAAATAATCTGGCTCAGTATAAATATAACCAGAGCTACTGTATGCCATTGATATAATATTAAAACCAGAAACCGAAGACACACTATTCCTTTTTACTACTGTACCATGTTGCCAACTTACTATTCCAAATGCATGATTAGAGGATTGAGGAATCCCTATTACACCTGAAGCCAATGCACTATCTCCATACCCGTCTAATGTTTCGTAAATAACTTTATAGAGTGCAACATCATATTCAGCATCGATACTGATACCCTGGCCATCAAGATAATCACTTATTTCTGATTGAATTTCTGAAACTGTTTTGTACTCTAGTAATTCTACACTATATACATCGCCCCTTTCAGAAAATAAACACGATAACAAGATAATATAATAAAATAATTTCATAGTGATAAATTTACTAACCATTTAAACAAAAAAGAACTAGAGTTATATGACAAACTGTAACAGTAATAATTATTTTACAGATAGATGTTAGACTTGTTCTAATACTTAGTTTATAGTTTTTTCAATGCAGACTTTGCAGCATCAATTTCAGCATTCTTCTTAGTATTACCAATCCCTTTATACAAGGTATCATTTACAATTAATTCAGCTTCAAATCCATATTGATGAANAGCTGTTTTAAAAACAGGTTCCTTATAACCTAATAAGTGACATTTTTCTATTAAGATTCCTTTGAAATTTTCATTGATCATATCAGGATTTTCTGAATTTACTAATAGATGTTTATGAATGATTTTTTTTACATATTCAATTCCACCATCAATATAAATAGCACCTAAAACCGATTCAAATATATCTGCAAAAATATTATCAATTGTTTTAATATTGTCTTTTTGAATACTATTGCCAATAATTAAGTCATCTTCTACAAATATTGTTTTTGCAATTTTTGTTAAGATTTTTTTATTTACTAATTGAGCTCGTTTTTGAGTTAATAAACCTTCATCATATTTAGGATATTTTTTATATAGCCACTCAGATATTATAACATTTAATAGAGAATCACCTAAGAACTCTAATCGTTCATAATTAATTTGAGAAATTAATGATTTGTGCATTAATGATTCTTCTAAAATGCTTTTATCTTTAAAAGTATATCCAATACGAGATTCTAAATCTTGGAATTTATTATTAATTATTATCTTATTAAAAAAAGAAGATATTATGAGTATTCCTTAAAAACAAGAACAGCATTATGTCCACCAAATCCAAAAGAATTTGACATTGCATAGTTTACTTGAGTTTTTACCATTTCATTAGGTGTATAGTTCAAATCACAATCAGGATCATAAGTTGAATAGTTGATTGTAGGAGGTGCAAAGTTTTCTTTTATGCTTAAAATTGAAGCGATAGATTCAACACTCCCAGAAGCTCCGAGCAAATGTCCAGTCATTGACTTAGTTGAGCTAATATAAATATCAGACCTATCATATATATTTTCAAATACAGATTTAATTGCTAAAGTTTCAATTTTATCATTAGTTGGGGTTGATGTACCATGTGCATTAATATAGTTTATTTCATTACTAGATATTTGAGCATCAGATAAAGCTAAATCCATTGCTCTTGCAGCACCCTCTCCATCAGGAGGAGGGGAAGTCAAATGATATGCATCACCTGTTGCACCATATCCTGCTATTTCAGCAATAATAGGAGCATTTCTTTTTAATGCATGTTCTAAATTTTCCATCATTATGATTCCTGCACCTTCTCCCATTACAAAACCATCTCTATTTTTATCAAAAGGTTTGCAAGCAGTAGTTGGATCAGAATTTTTGGTAAGGGCCTTCATGTTTGAGAATCCTGCGATTGCCATTGGAGTAATCGTCGCTTCAGATGCACCTGCTAATGCAGCATCAATATCGCCATTTTGAATCATTTTAAATGCATTTCCAATAGAATGAGATCCAGTTGCACAAGCTGATACCACTGAATAGTTAGGTCCTTTAAATCCGTACTTCATAGAAACTACACCTGCAGCTATGTCTGAAATCATAGATGGTATAAAAAAGGGGCTAACTAGTTTTGGGTTTTTTAATAAGCGTTTGTGTTGCTCTTCAAAAGTGTTAATACCTCCAATCCCAGAGCTAATTATAACCGCTATATTATTTTTATTAATTGTTGATTCTAAAATTTTAGACTGACTTATAGCTTGTTCAGAAGCAAAAATTGCAAGAGCAGTATATCTATCCATTCGATTTTGCTCTTTCTTGTCAATCAGATCATCAAAATCAACAGTTACTTCTCCAGCAATTTTTACATTAAATTTTTCAGTATCAAATGAATTAATTTCACTTATTCCATTGGTTCCAATTTTCAAAGATTCAAGAAATTCATTGCACGAATTTCCAATAGGGGAAATAACCCCCATACCAGTAACAACAACTCTATTTTTCAAAATACTAATTTAATCTAGAATCAATATAATCTAATGCAGATTGAATAGTAGTTAGATTTTCTGCATCTTCATCAGGTATTTCAACATCAAATTCTTCTTCAAAATCCATAATGATTTCTACGGTATCTAATGAGTCAGCACCTAAATCATCAACAAATTTAGCATCTTTAGTTATTTTATTCTCATCTACACCTAGTTTGTGAATTATGATTTCTTTCATTTTTTCGTAATTATCACTCATTAAAACATCTCCTTATTAATGCATAACCATTCCACCATCAACATTAATTGTCTGACCAGTAATATAATTAGCTTGATCAGATAAAAGGAAGCAAATTATTGATGCAATATCATCAGGACTTCCAAGTCGATTTAATGGAATTGAATTAAGCAGTTGTTCTTTATTTAGGTTATTTAATTTTTTAGTCATGTCTGTTTCAATATATCCTGGGGCTACAGCATTAACAGTTATATTTTTTTTTGCCAATTCTTTAGCTGCTGATTTTGTAAGTCCAATTATACCTGCTTTTGAAGCTGCATAGTTTGATTGCCCTTTATTACCAATATGTCCAATGACTGAGGAAATATTTATTATTCGCCCATAATTATTTTTTATCATTATTTTTGAAACTGATTTTATTCCGTTGAAAGCACCTTTTAAATTTATATCAATAACTTTATCAAATGAGTCTGGTTTCATTCGAACAATTAAATTATCTTCAGTTATTCCAGCATTATTAACTATTCCATCAATGGTGCCCCATGTTTCAATCGTATAATCTACAGCACATTTCAAATCATCGATATTTGAAACATCGGTTTGCTTATATACTGATTGCAAACCAGCACTTTTTAGTTCTTCGTGTACTTTCTTTAATTCTTCTATGCTTCTACTTAAGAGAACTACCTTAGCCCCATTTTGAGCTAATTTAGTAGATATAGACTTTCCAATACCCTTTGATGCACCCGTAATTAAGATGATTTTATTTTTTAAGTTATAATTCATTAAAATTAATGGTTTTATTATTGGTAATACGTTTGTTCAATCCTTTCAAGATACTATTTGGACCAGTTTCTATATATAAGTCAATATTGTTTTTATCCATATTATTAACTGTTTTAACCCAATTAACAGGGTTTTCAATTTGATTTAGTAAATTAGTTTTCAAATCTATTGCTTTAGTTGTTGGTTTACAAGTCATATTCTGATATACTGGAACAAGAGCATCATTGAAATTTACATCATCTAAAACTTTTTTCAAATCGTCTCTTACATCACTCATTAAAGGCGAGTGAAATGCCCCAGACACATTAAGCTTGACTGCTCTTTTAACATTAATTTTTTTTGAGAGCTCAACAGCTTCATTTATTTTACTTTCTTCACCTGATACGACAATTTGTTTAGGAGAGTTTACATTAGCTACAACTATTGATTCTATATTGCATATTTCTGCAACTTGTTCTTCATCTGCATTAATCAGTGCGAGCATTTTCCCAGGGTTCCGAATACCAGACGATTCCATTTTAGAGGCTCTAACTTTAATTATTTTTAATGCATCTTCAATATTTATTACACCTGCTACTGTTAATGCAGATATTTCACCTAAGCTATGACCTGCTACCATGTTGAAGATAATATTTTTATTTTTTATTTCTTGACTAGCAAGCATACTATAAATAAATATTGAAGGTTGTGCATATTTCGTATTCGATATTTGATCAGCATTAGCATTGAAGCATATATATTTAATATCATATTCGAGAATTGAAGATGCGACTTCATATAATTCATTTGCATATGATGACATTTGCCAAGCTTCATCTCCCATTCCTTCATATTGAGATCCTTGTCCTGGAAATAATAAAGCAATATTATTCATAAATATTCCATTTCATATAAATAGACCCCCATGTAAAACCTGCTCCAAATGTTGTAAGGACTATATTATCATTGTCATGTAGTCTTTTAGAATTCAATGCATCATATAATGCAATTGGTATTGTCGCTGCTGTTGTATTAGCATATTTATCAATATTAATAAAAGTTTGGGTTTCATTAAATTTTAATTTTTTAGCAACTAAGTCTATGATTCGTTTGTTTGCCTGATGAGCAATAAACAGATTAATGTTATGATTGCTTAAATTATTATTATTCATTATTTCGGATGTTATATCCGTCATTCCTTTTACAGCATTCTTAAATACACTTGCTCCATCTTGTTTGACAAAGTGCATATTGTTTTTCACAGTCTTTTCAGTTGCAGGGTTTAAACTTCCTCCTGCAGGCATATATAAAAACTTTCCTCCATCACCATCTATTTTCATCTTTGAATCAATAATTCCATTTGTTTCAGAAGGTTCTATTAAAACAGCTCCAGCTCCATCTCCAAATAGGACTGCAGTATTCCTATCATTATAATCAATAATAGAACTCATAGTATCGACACCAACAACAATAATTTTTTTATATTTTTTTGATTGTATCATATTTGAAGCTGTTTCAAGAGCAAATATAAAACCAGAGCATGCAGCAGACAGATCAAACCCCCATGCATTTGTTGCTTTAATTTGCTGTTGTATTAGGCATGCACATGATGGAAAAAACATATCTGGAGTGATTGTGGCAACTATAATAGCATCGATATCCTTAGGATTTATATTTTTATTTTTTATAATTTCTTTTATAGCATTTACCGACATAGAAACACTAGTTTCTTCATTTGAAGCTTTTCGGCGTTGCTCAATACCCGTTCTAGAAGTTATCCATTCATTAGTAGTATCCATTTTTTGTTCGAGATCATAGTTAGTGATAATTTTTTCAGGAACATATTTTCCGACAGCAGTTATGTTAGCATATAATATATTTTTATTTTTCAATTTATTTTAGGATAGGCTTTGATTGATTTGATAAATTATTTTCAATTGTTTTAATTACTTGTTTATCATGTAATATTNTTGCAGCTCCAATTGATTTTTGAATAGATTTTTTACTTGAGGANCCATGACACTTAATAACAATTTCTTTAATTCCTAATATAGGAGTCCCCCCNTGNTCTTCATAATCAAACTTATTTTCTAAATTATCAATTAAAGAATTTTTTTGGAAGTTGATTTTTTTATCATTAGGATTTTTATCAATAAATTTAAATATATTATTAAATATCCCTTCCGTTAGTTTTAGAACTATATTTCCAGTAAACCCATCACANAAAAGTATATCTANATCTTCATTTAGAATATAGCGAGGTTCAACATTACCAATGAAATGTTCAAAATTAGATTTTAGCAANTGATGTGNTTGCTTAGTTAATTCATTACCTTTATTAGATTCTTTTCCAATATTAAGTAAACCAATTTTTGGATTGTCAATATTTTCAACACTCTCCANATAGGANTTGCACATCATTGCAAATTGCATTAGATGTTCTGGTTTAGTATCTACATTTGCACCAGCATCACATAAAATAAAACCATTATTTTCAGAAGGAATATAAGGGGCTAATGCAGGTCTTCTAATATTTTGGACTGTTCCAATTAAAAATAAAGAACTTGCAAGTAATGCACCCGTATTACCAGAACTTATTAAAGCATCTACCTCTTTATTTTTAAGGAGGTTGACAGATTTGACTATTGANGAGTTCGGTTTAGTTTTAAATATCCGGCTAGGTCTATCAGTATCATCAATAATATCAGGAGCATCAATTATTGATATAAATTTATTATTAGATATATTTTTATTATTTAGATATTTTTCTATTAAAGATTTATTACCAACTAATATAAAGTANATATCATTAATTAATGCATTATCTAAATAATCCAATACTCCATCTATATTAGCTGATGGGAAGTTGTCTCCTCCCATTACATCTATAGCAATTTTCATAGAATTAATTACTGGAGGATCTTGCCTTTATAATAAAGCACACCATTAACATAGTATGCTCTATGTCTTAAATGNGGTTCGCCAGTTTCATTGCATGTAGAAATACATAAGTTATCATTAGCTTTCCAATGAGTTCTACGCTTCCTACCTCGAGTCTTTGATATTTTTCTTTTTGGTACAGCCATTTTTACTCTCTCAAAGTTGATGACAAATTTAGTTTATTTATTTTTATCAATCCAAACATTATTTATATTCTGTTTTGCTAATTGATTTTTAATTTNAATACANTCATTGTATGATAGNTTTTTGCCTATCCTAACTCTATATAATACTTTTCCATTAATATTCTTTTGATTGATATATGCATTATTAAATCCTAGATTATTTATTTCTTTTTTATGCTTTTCAGCTTCTTGGAGACTATTCCAAGATGAGATTTGTACTGTGTNACCACCAATTTTTACTTCATNTTTTTTAACTTTAGTATATTCTTTTTTTAAATTAGAATTGTTATTTNATTGTTCTGTTTGTTGAGTACTATGTTTTTTACTAATAGCATTATATAAAAATGTTTCCTCTCCCAATATGTTTCCCATATTATCTTCTATTGAAACAGTTATTGAATAAANNCCTATTTTATCAGGAGTGAATAGCATTATATCATCATTTATTATCCATTTAGCTTGATGTCCATTAGGTCCAACNGGCTTGAGCCAAAGGTAACTTATTTTATATTCTGAATCCCAATTACCTTGAACTTGTATTTTTTGTGTTTTATTTATGTATATATCTTTTATACTTGGATCATTATTGCATGATAAACTAAAAAATAATAAAATAAATGCTTTTACAATATGCACTTAAATCAATTCAGTTTCTGTAAAGAAAAATTTAATTTCAATAATAGCATTTTCATCCGAGTCTGAACCATGTACAGCATTTTCTCCAAGACTTGTAGCAAATTTTTTTCTAATAGTATTNTCTGCAGCTTCTTCAGGNTTTGTAGCACCAATTAATGTTCTCCATTCCGAAACAGCATTTNCTTTCTCAAGTGCAAGTACCATACATTGACCTGAAGACATAAAATCAGTGAGTTCTCCATAAAAAGGTCTATCTTTATGTATCATGTAAAAATGCTCTGCTTGTTTTTTTGTCATTTTTATTAATTTTGAACTTAATATTTTAAAATCTGCTTTTAAAATTTCATCATATATAAGACCTGTATATTTATTTTTTACTGCATCAGGTTTAATGATTGCAAATGTTCTATTGTTCATTATGTACNCCTTTCAACACCATTTTCATATTTTTGCCTATATCAGCAACAGTTTTACAAACGGTTACTCCACANTCTTCCANNATATTCATTTTTGCTTCAGCTGTTTCATCTCCACCTGATACAATTGCACCTGCATGTCCCATTCGTCGTCCAGGAGGTGCTGTTTGACCAGCAATAAANCCTACAACAGGTTTATTACAGTACTCTTTTATCCATCGAGCAGCATCCACTTCCATAGTTCCACCAATTTCACCTATAATAACGATACCACTTGTATCATNATCCTTATTAAATAATTCTAAGATATCTATCATATCAGATCCGATAATTTGATCACCACCAATNCCTACAGCAGTAGAAACTCCATATCCTTCTTTTATNATTTGATCAATTGCCTCATATGTTAAAGTTCCTGATTTAGAAAGTATCCCAATATTTCCTTTTTTGCATATGAATCCTGGAATAATTCCCAATTTGCATTCATCAACACTGATAATTCCNGGACAATTTGGACCAATTAAAGTAGTATTTGAATGATCAAGTTTGTATTTNACTTCTATCATATCTTTAACTGGNATTCCTTCACTAATACATACTACGGTTTCGATTTCAGCATCAATAGCTTCTATGATTGCCTTTGCTGCAAACCTTGGAGGTACAAAGATAATAGATGTATTAGCATCTGTTTCTTTTTTAGCTTCTTTAACACTATTATACACATTGACAGTATCATTTAAAGCCTTAAGTCCACCTTTACCAGGNGTTACACCACCAACTACATTTGTNCCATAGTCAAGCATTTGTTGNCCATGAAAGGTTCCCTCTGAACCTGTTATCCCTTGTATAATTACACGTGATTTTTTATTTACTAAGATTGACATTTTAACTTNTTCCCTTCTAATTTTCTACAGAGCTTCTACACATTTTTGAGCAGCATCTTCCATGCTATTAGCAGATATGATTGCGAGCCCAGATTNATCTAATATATCTTTAGCAATAATTGCATTAGTACCTTCAAGCCTAACAATAACAGGTACATTTAAGTCTAATTCAGAAACTGCTTGCACAACACCATTAGCTACTCTGTCACACCGTACTATNCCTCCNAAAATATTAATTAATATCGATTTTACATTTTTATCTTGAAGAATGATTTTGAATCCATTTTTAACAGTATCTACACTTGCAGCACCACCGACATCTAAAAAATTAGCAGGCTCTCCACCAAAACTTTTTATAATATCCATAGTTGCCATTGCCAATCCAGCTCCATTTACCATGCAACCAACATTCCCATCTAACTTAATATAATTCAAAGAGTATTTTGAAGCCTCTAATTCATAAGGATCAACCTCATCAGGNTCTTCCATTGCATGAATTTCTTCGTGTCGATAAAGTGCATTTGAATCAAAATTAAATTTAGCATCAATGGCTACTAGTTTATTTTGTTCTGTAAGTACTAAAGGATTTATTTCTATTAATGAAGCATCTGTTTCCCAGTAGCACTTATATAAATTGCTAATTATATCTTTACAATCATTTATTAAATTTGTTTCTAAATCTAAGATACTTATTAAATCTAATATTTGATTGTCTTGAATCCCCTCAACAGGATCAACCCAAATCTTCTTAATTTTTTCAGGTGTTTTTTCAGCAACCTCTTCAATATCCATGCCTCCTTCAGAAGAAGCCATAATTACAATTTGTTTTTTCTTGCGATCAAGTGTNAGAGCTANATAGTATTCTTTACTTATATCTAAAGCTTCAGTGATCATAATTTTTTTAACTTCTTTTCCATTTGAACCAGTTTGCTTAGTTATTAATTGCATGCCTAAAATATTATTTGAATGAATTACCGCATCATCATATCCTTGACAGTATTTTATTCCACCACCTTTACCTCTTCCACCTGCATGTATTTGNGCTTTAACAATTACATCCTCTGAATTAAATGTCTTTTGAACACTTTTAATTATATTATTTATCTCATCTTTTTTTTCAGCTACNAGNCCATCTTGTATTGGTATATTATATTTTTTCAATAACTGTTTTGCTTGATATTCATGTATTTTCATATTGTCCTTTACTTATGTATAACTGTTCCANATTTATTATTTATTGCATTTTCAATATTATTTAAGGATGTGATNACCACCTTGTTTCCATGGTGTTTTAAAAAGTATAATGCAGCTTTAATTTTAGGAGCCATTGTTCCATCTGAGAAGTGTCCTTCATTAAGCCACTTTTCCATCTCTAGTATTGAGGCACTCTCAATACATTTTTGATTTGATTTTTTATAATTCAAATAAACATTGTCAACATCTGTAATTATAAATAACTCTTCAGCCCTTATAACACGACCTAATAATGCAGCTGTCATATCTTTGTCTACTACACCATCTATGCCTTCTAAAGTCCCATCAGCTTTATTATATGCAGGGATACCACCACCACCACCAGCAATTACGATTGTTCCAAATTCAACAAGATGTTTTATAGATTTNCCATTAAATATATATAATGGCTTTGGAGATGGTACAACTCTTCTAAATAGTTCAGGCTCCTGTTCTTTAATTACCCAATTATATTTATCTGAATAAAGTTTAGAATCTTGTTTGCTAAATGTCCTTCCAATAAACTTATTTGGATTATTTAATGAAGAATCTTTAGAGTCAACTTTAATTTGAGAAATAAATGTAACTACCTCACGTTCATTCTGTTCATTATATAATGCATTTTGAAGAGATTGCTGAATCATATATCCAATAGCACCTTGTGTATTAGCTACAAGCACCCCTAAAGGTAATGGAGGGATAGTGTTTGCCATTTCTTCATTTTTAAATAATTCAGCACCAACTTGAGGGCCGTTTCCATGAGTGATACATATNTTATATCTTTTTTTAACAAAGTGCATAACACCCTTTAAACTTTCTCTAGCATGTGCAAATTGTTCATCTATTGTTCCAGACTCATCTTTTTGGCTAAGNGCATTACCNCCTAATGCGATAATTACTGTAGGATTCTGNCTACCCATTATAACACCTCTTTATTGGTAGAGTCATACATCTAGGGCCTCCCCTTCCTCTACAAAGTTCAGAAGACTCTAAAGTGATAAAAATTTTCTCATCATTTACATTGTCAAAATTTGAGATAAATTCTGAGGCAGGTATAATTTTATAATTATTTTTCTTTAATTCTTCAATAGTATGAATATTTCTATTATAGCCTATAGCAACTCCAGGCTTTAGTGCNAATGCATTAGCACCATCTGTCCACTGNTCTCTATATTGATTTAGCTCTGTATTTCCACCACACTTTATTCCATTAGTCTTGTATCCATCAAGATTTAAGAGCTCTATTAAATTTGTTTGAGTNGGTTCTACATTGCTAATNCTTTGATTAGCAGATATATTATATATATTTGGATTTTGGTTATCAAATAAAGGAGGAAAATATAGNACATCTTCTTCGCTTATTCTTGTAAATACAGTATCAATATGCATCATTGAGCGTTTTTTTGGAAGCTCTACAGCATAAATCCTATTAAAACCTTCACTGAATATTATNGGTTCAAGCTTTTTGATTGATTCTTCGCTTGTTCTTTCACCGAGACCAATTATAACTAAATCTTCATTAAATACAGTTACATCGCCACCTTCTAGCGATATNNCTGGAGCAATTTCACTAAAATGTATAATTTCAGTATCTTTAAAAAATTCATGATNATTTAATAAGTTTTTTGTTATCTGNTTTTCATAATTTCTCACATTTTTAGAAGCCCATGTAGATACTATTTTTTGACCTATTGTGACTGCAAGATCTCTTGTAAATATTAAATTTGGCAAAGGAATAGGAATNTTTTCTTGAAAATCAGATTCTAAACCGCTCATTAAATCATCGAAGTAGAGACATCCTTCATTACCAGTGATTTTTTTTATNATATTTGTAAACTCATCATGTTCTTTAATAGCTAAATTTGTATCAATTAAATCGTCAAATAGTAAATATTCTGGATTAGGATTGCCATTTGCTAAATATTCTTTAATATGATCAGGATGCATTTGATCATGGAATAATCCAGGTTTTTGAACAATTACTAATGAAAGAGAATNAATTTCAGATTTAACTAAAGGCTGCATTTACTTTTCTTCCATAAATGGATATTTATAATCAGTTGGAGAATTATAATTTTCCTTAATTGTTCTAACTGAAACCCAACGATATAGATTTAATGGAGANCCTGCCTTATCATTTGTTCCAGAAGCACGACTGCCACCAAAAGGTTGTTGACCTACTACAGCTCCTGTTGGTTTATCATTTATATAAAAATTNCCTGCTGAATGAGTAAGCATTTTTTTACCTTTATTAATCACATTTNCATCATCGGAAAAAATAGCTCCTGTCAGACTATATTTGCTTGTTGAATCAACTAGGTTNCAAATNTTTTCCCAATTATCATTGTAGACATAAATAGTTAGTACAGGTCCAAAGATTTCTTCAACCATAGTTTTAAATTTTGGGTTTGTAGTTACTATTGTAGTTGGATCAACATAATATCCAATAGATTTATCATATGTCCCACCAGTAATTATTTCTGCATCTTGTGCATTTTTAGCATACTCAATATAATCAACAATACTATCAAATGAGCTTTCATCTATAACAGCATTGACAAAATTAGAGAAATCATTTACATCGCCTATGGTTAATGTTTTTACTAAAGCTGTATATTTCTCTTTCACTTCAGGCCAAATTGATTCAGGAATGTAACACCTAGATGCTGCTGAACATTTCTGTCCTTGGTATTCGAAAGCCCCTCTAATCATTCCTGTAACTAAAGCATCAATATTTGCAGTTTTATGAGCTAAAATAAAATCTTTACCTCCCGTTTCACCTACTATTCGTGGATAGGAATCATAATTTGCTATATTTGTTCCAATTTTTGCCCATATATTTTGAAACACTTTTGTAGATCCAGTAAAATGTACTCCTGCTAATTTTTTATGATCAAAGACAATATCTCCAATTTTAGCTCCGCTTCCAGGTAAGAAGTTGATTACCCCATCAGGCAGGCCAGCTTCTTGTAGCATTTTCATTAAAAAATATCCTGAATAAACAGACGATGAAGCAGGCTTCCAGATAGCGACATTACCCATCAGTGCAGGTGCACAAGGTAGATTTGCTGCTATAGAAGTAAAATTGAAAGGAGTTATAGCAAAAACAAAACCTTCTAATGCTCGGTATTCTAATGAATTTTTAGTATCTACTGGGGATATTAAATTTTGTTCATTATAGATATTTTCAGCATACTCAGCATTAAAATTAAAAAAATCAATTAATTCACATGCTGAATCAATTTCAGCTTGAAATACATTCTTGCTCTGAGATAGCATTGTTGCTGCATTAATAGTATCCCTCCATGGCCCTGCTAGCAATTTGGCAGCTTTACGAAATATTTTAATTCGTTCTTTTAGTGAAATTGAAGACCAGGAGTCCCATGATTTGATACATGAATCTATAGCCATAGTTATTTCTTTTTCACCAGCTTTATGAAAAGTAGCTAGTTCATGTTGATGATCATGTGGCTTTATACATCTACCTAAATCATTTGTTTTATATTCTTTTCCATTAATTATTATTGGAATTTCAAAATGCTGATTTTCTAATTTTTCAATCTCAGTTTTTAAACTCTTTTTTTCAGGGCTTCCAGGTAAATATGATTTAATATCTTCATTAGTTGATTTTAACATGAGTTCCTCAAATTTTTATTTTATAAATGATAGCAATACTAAAATTTACTTACTATATTGATTTCGTATCAAGCTTTAAGCAAGAAAATAAAATTTATTTTTTAAATTTAAGAGTAAATGAAACTCCTGTAACAAATAATTCTCTTAAAATTGGAATTTTTCCTAAACATGAATTCCGAGTTTTTAATCCATACCTTAGTGTGTGTGATGGACGAACAGTGAAAAACAAGCTATTAGTTTTTTCTAATTTCAGTTCCTTATATATTTTAATAAAATTTCTGATTGTCATTCGACATTCTTTAATTTCTAATAGCTTTTCTAAAGTGTTTTGATTTTCTCTAAATACTAATAGAATTAATTTCAGTATTGATTTAGGTAGAATGCTTAAATATGGAATGTATTTTAAAATGCTTTTGCAGAAGACCTGTTGATGAAGTCCAAATGGAGAATAGAAAGGAGGAAATGTAATTAACAAGTCGGTATCAGGCTTTGCAAACTGTTTTACTTTTTGTAAGAAGAATAATTTTTCATTAATTGGAATATGTTCAATCACATCCCTTAGAATAATCAAATCTGCAGGCTGTCCAACAATAGCAACCTTGTAGTCGGTCATTTCAGTTAAATCTCCTGTTAAAAAAACAATTTTGCTTTTCACTTCTGAGGGCCAATCAAATTCTTTAATTTCAATTCCATATAAATTATTGCTATGTTTTAAAAAAGCAGATATAAATCCACCATTTCCACATCCAATGTCAATTATTTTTTTATCTTTTAATTTTATATTTATTTTTTTTAATAGTGGGATGTAGAATTGTTCTGCAAGACTGTATTGATAGTGAAAGTAGTAATCTTTCCAAGAATTAAATTTATTTTTATTAATTTTTTTCATTTTCACAGTATAGATAAACTAGCACAGGAACATCTAGCTTTAAGCTGATTGTTATTTGTTCTTTCTCCGCAATATTTAGTGTTGCATTATATAAATTAATTGAGTCATTTTCTAATTTATATTTCAACCCTTCAGTTGTAATCCTTTGTTTTTCGTCTATGCAGAATAACGAGATTGGCTGCCCAATTGATGTTTGAATAGTTTTAAATTCACGGATAATGTAGAAATGTCCAGTATCAGTTATAATTTCTATTTCAAAATCATATTTATTATATAGAAAGCTAGCAATATTTCCAAGGGTATGATCTTCTCTTAAGCCAGTAATGCCAATAATCGTTATTTTTTTAACTTTTATATTTTTAGCAATCCAATTTAGAGCTTTCCTTAAATCATTGTCGTTTTGATTTTCAATACTAATAGTTTGAGACTTTACATTTTTCAAATATTTACTATCTATAGAATCTAAATCTCCAATAATAATGTCAGCCTCTTTGTTAGTTTTGTACATTGAATTTGCTGCTCCATCACAACATATAATATATTCAGCATCATTAATTATTTGTAATGGTCGATTTTTCTTAGGGAAGCTTCCATT